>JBMDXA010000207.1:0-60597 GCA_048594725.1 Candidatus Kapaibacteriota bacterium | reverse complement strand
GGTTCCTTTGCGCAGCAGAGTGTGAAGTTCCTGCCGTTGCTCGTCGCTCAGGGTGATCTGATACTGTTTGGCAGACATCGTAGACTCCTCGATTAGGGGAGAGCAATCTACTAATCACATCTATGTTAACAGCCTACTAGGTGGATACTTACGACGTACTACCCATACGCATTACCCATTACGAAACGGGGCACCTCTCATGGCGAGAGGGGCCCCGTTCAAGTATACGGTACCGTGTACTTAGAGCTCGTTCGAATCGACGATAGCCTCGAAGATCGCGTCGTCGTTGTTGTCGGAGACGATGGCGGTGATAAGCGCCACATCATCGCCGCTCAGCACCAGGCTGCTGGCATCGGAGGCACGATAATCGGCCGCCAGATCGCCGCCGGGCACACGCCGCTCCACCGGAGGGTTGGCATCAGGCTTGGAGAACGTCCCCACCCCCGTGCCATTGCTGGTCATCGTCTGATCGGGTGCGAACACCCCGCTCACCACGGCGATGGTCACCAGGGCTGCCGCCCCTACCGATGCCCATGCCGTTGAAAAGCTCCAACGCTTCTTTGCGGTGCCCTCTTCATCTATCCGGCTGCGAACGCGCACCACGAAGTTCTGCCAGTACGCCGGATGGGGCTCCTGCGGCCCTTCCACACCGGCGAGCAGGCGCCGCAGCTCGGCAACATCCCGCTCGATCTCGGCGTCCGGCATCTCAGCCTGACGGTTGCGTCCCAGGTTCATATCCATTGGTTCTCTTCCTCCTCGGTACCGGCCCGGCAACGGGCATCCGGACCAAGAATCATAATGATCGTTACTTCAACATTCTACGATTACACCATCCGACGGCCCTACCACCCGGAGGTTTCACCATCGTCGTCATCGACGAGGTTTTCCCCCTGAAGATCCTTCAGGTTGACCGTACCATGATTTTCCTTCACATATGCTGCCACTTTTTTGACCGCATGATGGAAGTTGGCCTTCAGTCCCCCTACCGATGTGCCGAGGATCGCCGAGATCTGCTCGTACGGCATCTCATCGTAATAGCGCATGATGAACACCGCGCGCTGCTTCTCCGGCAGGGTTTCGATGGCCTTTTCGATCAGCGAGACGTTCTCATCATGGATCATCCCCTTGTCCTGCTCGGCATCCTTGCCCAGGAAAGGGATATAATCGGTGATATCCAGCAGTTTTCTCACCTTCTGCTTGCGAAGGTGATTGATCGAAAGGTTGATGGCGATACGGTAGAGCCAGGTGTAGATACCCGATTCCCCCCGGAAGTTCGCCAGAGCCGCATAGGCCCGAACGAACACCTCCTGGGCGATATCATCGGCATCTTCATGGCTTTTGACCATACGGCGCGCCGCCCAGTAGATTCTGGAATGGAATCGGCGCACCATCTCGTTGAACATCCGGTCCACCTGCCCGGAACGATAAAGTTCCAGCAGTTGCTTGTCGTCCAGTTCAACCATGGCGCCTCGGGTTGGCGCCGCCGCAAGTGTAATCGCTGACGTATACATACAGCGGATAAGACTTGCCGGCGGCGGCTGCGTTTAATGGGTTCATGCAGGAAATCCCGATCGATACAATTTCCTCCGCTCCGGCGATCCCCGCCGGGAGCGAGACCGCCCCCTGGCCTCATCTTCACAGTGACCCCGATACCGGCCGGCTGTGACAACCGCGGGAACGGATCGGATGCTGCACACCTGTGGATGCACCGGTGGAAAACGTGGAGGCTTAGCGGCGTATGTCGAGGATCTCAAGTGTGATCTTGCCGGCCGGAACCGTGACCGTGATCTCGTCACCGATCTGTTTTCCCATAAGCCCCTTGCCGATCGGCGAGGTAGTGGCAAGCTTCTGCTGCTCGATGTTGGCCTCCTCGGCCGATACCATCGTGTACTCGGTCTTGTTCCCGGTGGCCTTGTTCAGCACGGTGACCTTGCACAGGATGTAAACCTTGTCGACCGGCAGATTGCTGCCGTCGATGATCCTGGCGCGCGCCATGGTCTGCTCAAGCTTGTAGATGCGCGCCTCCAGCATTCCCTGAGCCTCCTTGGCGGCATCATACTCGGAATTCTCCGAGAGATCACCATAGGAGCGGGCCTCGGCGATCTTCTCGGCGATCTCCTTCCGCTTCTCTATCTTCAGGAAACGGATTTCTTCTTCGAGCTCCTGCATCCGCTCGCGCGTTAAATAGACGATGTCCGACATAACTTCTTCAACTCAGGTCTTACTACGGGTGGAAAGAGGTATTAAACATCAAAAGCCATTGCGGACATGGCAACGGCTTCGATTGGACAAGTTTAAGATAATTCGCCGCGATTACCAATATTGCGCGAAAAAAAAGGAAGCCGCCCCCGGATCACCCGCCGCCGGGCCCCGTGCGGCATCCCCGCGCACGCTCCCCGGGAGCGCAACCGGCATCATTTTCAACTCTCTGTAGCCTTATGTCTTCGACGGCCCTGCATACCACAAACTTCCCCACCCTCAACCTCTGGCGCCGGGGCAAGGTTCGCGATGTCTACGATCTCGGCGAAACCCTCCTGTTCGTTGCCAGCGACCGCATCAGCGCCTACGATGTGGTGATGAACGAGCCGGTTCCCGGCAAGGGAGAGGTGCTCACCGCGTTCTCCCTGTTCTGGTTCGACCGCCTCGGCGATATCGTCCCGAACCACCTCATCACCGCCGATGTGGAGCGTTTTCCGGAGGAATGCCTCCCCTACCGCGACCAGTTGCGCGGCCGTTCGATGCTGGTACGGAAGACCCGCCCGCTCCCCATCGAGTGCGTGGCACGAGGGTACCTGGCCGGGTCCGGCTGGAAGGAATACCAGAAGAGCGGAACGGTCTGCGGCATCACCCTGCCGGAGGGTCTCCAGCAGTCCGGCCGCCTGCCGGAGCCGATCTTCACCCCCGCCACCAAGGCCGAGGAGGGGCATGATATGAACATCTCCTTCCAGGAGGCCGCCGAGCTGGTGGGCCCCCGGATCGCCGGGCAGGCGCGGGAGCTTACCCTGCAACTTTACACCAGCGCCGGGCGTATCGCCGAAGAACGCGGCATTATCATTGCTGATACGAAATTCGAATTCGGGCTCGACCCGGACGGACAGCTTATCCTGATCGACGAGGCGCTGACCCCCGATTCATCCCGATTCTGGCTGGCTTCATCGTACAAGCCCGGCAGCGAACAGCAGAACTTCGACAAGCAATTCCTTCGCGACTATCTCGAATCGACCAACTGGGACAAGACCCCCCCTCCCCCCCCGCTTCCGCAGAGCGTGATCGAAGGGACCGCGGCCAAATACCGCGAGGCACTGGAACGTCTTACGTCAGGTTCCGTCTGATATGAGTGTCCTGGATGATGATGATACCGGTGCCGGGCCCGGCAGCCGCGCCCGGCCGGCTCCAACAGTGGTGGCAGGTCCGGCAGCCGAGCATTGATTATCCGCCCCCATAAGGCTACATTGATGCCATGCATGGGCGCCGGAATTCATCCGGCGGAGACGGACCCGATCCCAACATCGTGATTGCTCCCGCGTCGGTAGATTGTAACGGCCCGCCACCGGCCCTCCGTTACAGCGCGAAACCAGGTACGTCCTGGAGTGAATACCTTTCGTGCGGTGAACTCTTGACGTTGAAAACAGTCCCAGCACTCAAACCATAGAACCGTCGATGACACGAAGAAAAAAAATGTGGTTTACGGTCTTCGGCCTTGCGGCCGGTATTCTGATTGGTGTGTATATCCAGCCGTTGATCTCAGGCGACAGCATCTACGATCAGTTCAATAAGTTCAGAGACGTGCTCTTCACGGTTCAAAAGAACTATGTCGATAACGTCGAGACCCCGAAGCTGGTTGAGGCTGCGATTGTCGGTATGCTCAATGAGCTCGATCCCCACTCCGTGTATATCCCCGCCGAGCAGCAGAAGCGCGTCGAGGAGGATTTCCGCGGCACGTTCCAGGGGATCGGCGTCGAGTTCGACGTGGTTCGCGATACGATTACGATCGTGACGGCTATCGCCGGCGGCCCGTCCGAAGCGCTCGGCATCCAGGCAGGCGACAAGATCATCAAGATCGACAACGAAAACGCCGTCGGCATGTCGCGCGAGGATGTCCCGAAGAAGCTCCGTGGCCCGAAGGGAACCCATGTGGTAGTGACGGTGGTTCGCCAGAGCGCCAAGGCGCCCCTGGTGTTCGATATCACCCGCGACAACATCCCCCTCTATACGGTGGACGCATCGTTCGTCGATGAGAGCGGCACCGGCTATATGGCGATCAACCGCTTTGCCGAGCCCACCTACGACGAGATGATGAAGAACCTTGAGCGGATGTCGGGCGAGGGAATGAAGCGCCTGATCCTGGATCTGCGCGGCAACCCCGGCGGTTATATGGAGCAGGCCATCCGCATGGCCGATGAGTTCCTCTCCGGCAACAAGAAGGTGGTCTATACCAAGAGCACCCGCAGCACCGAGGAGGAGGTCTACTACTCCCAGGACAACCAGGAATACGAGAAGCTGCCGCTGATCGTTCTGCTGAACCGTGGCTCCGCCTCCGCTTCGGAGATCGTGGCCGGCGCGGTGCAGGATCTGGACCGCGGCCTGATCGTTGGTGAAACCTCGTTCGGCAAGGGTCTGGTCCAGCGCCAGTTCCCCCTCAACGACGGTTCCGCCTTCCGCCTGACCATCGCCCGCTACTATACGCCGTCCGGCCGCCTTATCCAGCGCCCGTACGACAAGGGACGCGACGACTATTACAGCATGTCGAACCGTCCGGAGGATGCCGAAGGGGATAACCTGGAGCATACCCAGGATCTGCCGGACTCCAGCCGTCCGATCTATCATACCGCCGGCGGCCGCAAGGTGCTGGGTGGTGGCGGCGTGACCCCGGATTATGTGGTGAAGTCCGATACGGTAACCCCGCTGACGGTGGACTTCATCCGGAAGAACCTGATCTGGGAATACACCGAGCAGTTCATCAACTCCTCGCGCGGCCAGCAGCTGCGCAAGCAGTACGAGGGGAAGTTCCCCGAGTTCTCGAAGAACTTCCAGGTGGATGAGGGGATGTTCAACGACTTCCTCGCCATGGCGAAGGCCAAGGATATCACGATCAAGCCGGAGGAGCTTGCCACCGACAAGGATCATGTGAAGAACCGCCTGAAGGCGCGTATCGCCCGCAGCTTCTGGGGGAACAACGAGTTCTACCAGATCTCGCTTCAGGACGATAAGCAGTTCCAGAAGGCACGCGGCCTCTTCCCGGAAGCCGCCAAGGTTGCCCGCCTGACGATGAAATAAGAAGGGCGGAGATGAAAGAGAGACGCCACCGTTCGGTATCGAACGGTGGCGTTTTTGTATAGGGTCAGTCAGTGGTCAGTGCGCGAGCTTCGCTCGCTGTCAGTAGTCCGTGGCTGTTGAAACTGATGTTTCATGCTTAACGAGGGATTACCCTCATAGAGCCACGGACTACTGACCACGGACATCTTCCCTCAATCGAAAATCACAGCACCACCAGCCCCATCTTCTCCTTCACATCCCGCAGGCGCTTATCGGCGATCTCCGAGGCACGTTCGGCCCCCTGGCGCAGCAGCCGGTCCAGTTCCTCCTGATCCCGCATCAGCTCCTGATAGCGCTCCCGGATCGGGGTGAACTCGGCGATCACCGCCTCGGCCACACGCTTCTTCAGATCGCCGTAGCCACGGGCATCGGCGAAATCGCTCTCCACCTCCGCCTCGTTCTTCCCGGTAATCACCTTGTAGATGCTGAGCAGGTTGTTGACCCCTCCCTTCTCCGGCGCCTCCGAGAAGCGGATCTCGTTCCCCGGATCGGTAACCGCACGTTTGAACGCGCGCTCGATCTCCGCCGGCTCATCCAGCAGCCGCACCGCGTGCCCCCGCACATGCGAATAGGTCTTCGACATCTTCACCGACGGATCGTCCAGCCCCATGATACGCGCCCCCACCTT
This sequence comes from Candidatus Kapaibacteriota bacterium, assembly GCA_048594725.1. Classification (GTDB taxonomy): domain Bacteria; phylum Bacteroidota; class Ignavibacteria; order OLB7; family OLB7; genus JAFDZV01. Next base: position 54,653 of record JBMDXA010000207.1, on the reverse strand, counting down.
GGCGATCACCGGCTCCGGCACCACGAACGTGGGACCGTACAGGTGATTGAAGCGCTCGGCGATATTGCGCGCCAGCTCCACATGCTGCTTCTGGTCCTCCCCCACCGGCACCTCGTGGGTATCGTACAGGAGGATATCGGCGGCCATCAGCACCGGATAATCCAGCAGGCCGGTGAGAACCGATTCCTGCTTTGCCGATTTATCCTTGTACTGGGTCATCTTATGGAGCCATCCGAGCGGGGTGACGCAGTTCAGCAGCCAGCACAGCTCCGCGTGGGCGGTGACGTGGCTCTGTACGAAGATCGTGCTCTTCTCCGGACGGATTCCCGCAGCAAGCATGATTCCCGCCAGCGAGCGGGTGCGTGCGCGTAGCTCCTCCGGATTCTGCGGCACCGTAAGGCTGTGCAGATCGACCACGCAGAAGAAATTCTCGCGGTCGCTCTCCTGCAGCCTCACCCAGTTCTTCACCGCACCAACATAATTCCCCAGGTGAAACTCCCCCGAGGGTTGGATGCCGCTGAAGACGCGACGGCGAACGGACGGGTCCACCGCTGCCGCGCCTGTCGTCTCTTGTTCGTGAAGCTCCATAACTACGTATCGGTTAAATCGAAATGAAAAGAACGCGGGAACACTCCCGCACCGTATCGGCTATCATTATCCTTCCCTTACTCGGCCCCGGCATGATGCCGTTACGCCGGCACCCCGACCCCCAGCCCCAGCTGCGTGGCAAGGATATCGTCGATGGTCTCGCGGCGGCGGATCAGATGCGCGTCGCCGTCCAGCATCAGCACCTCGGCCGGACGCGGGCGGAGGTTGTAGTTGCTTGACATCACGAAGCCGTAGGCCCCGGCATTTTTCATGGCGATGATATCCCCCTCCTGGGTCTCGGTCATCTTCCGGTCCACGCCGAAGGTATCGGTCTCGCAGATGCATCCCACCACCGTGTAGATCCTCTCGGTTCCCTCCACCCTGTCGGCGTTGATGATGCGATGATACGCATCGTAGAGCATGGGGCGTATCAGGTGATGCAGACCGGAATCGGTGCCGATGAACACGCACGAGGGGGTCTGCTTCAGCACCGTTGCGGTGGCAAGAAGCCAGCCGGATTCGCTTACCAGGAATTTCCCCGGCTCGAACCAGAGCGCGAGCTCGCGACCGTAGCTGGCGCAGAACTCCCGGAACCGCTCCGACATCTTCCGCCCCAGCGCCTCCACATCGGTGGAGACGTCGTCCGGCTTGTACGGCACCTTGAAGCCGCTTCCGAAATCAAGGAACTCGAGATCGGGAAAATCCGCGGCGGCATCGAACAGGATCTCCGCGCCGGTCAGGAACGTCTCCGGATCGAGGATATCCGAGCCGGTATGCATATGCAGGCCGATGATCTTCATCCGGTACGCCTTGACGATCCGGAGGATGTGGCGCATCTGATGGATGGAGATGCCGAACTTGGAATCGATATGCCCGGTCTGGATATGAGCGTTGCCGCCGGCAAGGATATGGGGATTCAGGCGTATGGCGCAGGGAACCGCCCCGTACTTCTGCCCGAACCGCTCCAGCACCGAGATGTTGTCGATATTGACCAGCACCCCCTGGTCCACCACCCCTTCTATCTCCTCGAACGCCACGCAGTTCGGAGTATAGAGGATATCGGACGCCGGTACGCCGCAACGCATGGCAAGCTCCACCTCGAACGCCGACACCGCATCGATACCGACGCCCAGCCCGTGGATATACCGGATCACCGCCATATTGCTGTTGGCTTTGCAGGCATACAGCAGCCGCAGTTTCACGCCGCCGAACGCGTTCATCAGGCGCTCTTTCTGGGCCCGGATCGCCGAGGCATCGTAGACGTAGAGGGGGCTGCCGAACTCCTCGGCCAGCGAGCGCGCCGTGCGCCCCCCGATTGCGAGCTTGTTGTCGATAATCTCCATGAGTGTTTCGTCAAGAACGTGAGCTGCCGGAATCATTATCCCCTCATCGTACGCGCCGTATGAGCGCTGCGGAGGGGACTGGTAAGATAGTATCCCCGGACTTCTTTGCACGAGTGGAAATCGAAGGGGAAATGTATCGGAGGGGAGCGTTCCAGCAGGCCGCGGAATCCGGAACACGATGGAACAGGCGCATGGAAGCCGTATCAGCCCAGGCAGAATAACAGTCAGGCTGCACTACAGAGGCGGCGAATAGAGGAACGGATACCGGGAAGGAAATACACTCCCCGATATCCGTGGAATGGCACCGTCACTCCCGCTCCCGCACCAGGGCCTGCTTGCGGGCATGACGGGCGATGGCGAGATCGATCAGGCGGGAGAGAAGATCGCCGTAGGAGATCCCCGATGCCTCCCAGAGCTTCGGGTACATGCTGATGGTGGTGAAGCCAGGGATGGTGTTCACCTCGTTGAAATAGAACCGCCCGTCGGTACGATCCAGGAACAGATCCACGCGGGCCATCCCCTCGCACTCCAGCGCCGTGAAGATATCGCCTGCCAGGCCCTGGCACTGGGCCCGCTGCTCATCGGAGAGATCGGCCGGGATCAGCAGCGCGGCCCCATCCTGGTCCAGATACTTCGCCTGGTAGGAATAGAACTCGTGCGATGGCGCTATCTCTCCCGGCAGGCTCACCAGCGGCTCGCCGGAATTCTCCGGGTTCTCCAGCACCGAAAGCTCTATCTCGCGCGCATCGACGCCCCGCTCCACCAGCACCTTCAGATCGAACCGGAACGCATCATCCAGCGCCCCCTCCAGGTGATCCCCGGAGCCTACCTTGTGCACTCCCACGCTGGACCCCATGTTCGCCGGCTTCACGAAGACCGGGTAGCCAAGGTTCGCGGCGATCCATTCCTTCAGGTTCCCGGCACCGCCGGCGCGCTCCCGCTCCCAGCGATCCTTCTTCAACGCCAAGTAGGGAACGATCGGGATACCGGCTGCGGCGGCCAGGCGTTTAGCCACATCCTTGTCCATGCCAACCGCCGAGGCCAGCACGCCGGCCCCCACATAGGGGACATCGGCAAGCTCGCAGAGACCCTGCACCGAGCCATCCTCGCACAGCGGCCCGTGCATCACCGGGAACACCACATCGATGCTCTCGGCTCCCCCGCCGGCGCCAAGCCGCACAAGCGAGGCCGGGGCATCGCCGCCGTGCGGCGGAAGCACCACCGCCGGGGCATCGTTGAACACCGGAAGGCTCCTGGCCCCCTCCCCGGCAACCAGCGCCAGATCATTCAGATGCCAGCGCCCATCCCTGCCGATACCGATCGGAAGGATCTCGAAACGATCCGGATCGAGGTTCCGGATCACCGACGCCGCCGACTGCAGCGAGATCTCATGCTCGCCGGAACGGCCGCCGTACAACACCGCCACACGAATTTTCCTGAAGGACATTCCCGCTCTCTACCAATTACGATTGTTGAAAAAGATGGACCGGCGTGCAGCCTCCTACGACGCCGCATACTGGAACCGGCCGGAATCATCCGGACGCACCAGCTCCACGGCCGAGACCGCATCCACATTGAGAGGGCCGTAGATATGGGGGAAATCCTCGCCGTGCGCGGGCTCGTATTTCAGATCGCTCTTCAGACGCTCCGGATCGATCGCCAGAAGCAGCACCTCGTGGCGCCCGGCGAAGAAGCGGTTCAGGCTCCGCTCCACCTGCTCCCTGGTGGAGCAATGGATGAACCCTTCGGTAGAAAGAGAATCGGCGACATATTCGCCGGAGAGATTGGCGGCCTCCCAGGCCTCCGAAAGCGCTATATGATAGATCATGATTGCCAGATTGTTCGTTGATGCACCGGGCGGAAACCGCCGGGACACAAGTTAAAGATTAGCGGGTAGTTGTTAGTGAGGAGTGCGTAGTTTTTAGGACGCCGCCTGCGGCAGCTGTAGTTCCCAGGAAGAGAACTCCGGGATTGGTCCGTGGCCCGTTCGCGAGCCTCGCTCGCTGTCAGTAGTCCATGGCTGTTGGAACTGATGGTCGGTGGTCAGTCCGCGAGCTTCGCTCGCTGTCAGTAGTCCGTGGCTGTTGGAACTGATGTTCACACGCTTAACGAGGGGCTACCCTCATAGAAGCCACGGACGACGGACTACTGACGACGGACCACAGACGTCTTCCCGTCAATCGAAAATCCAAAATCGTCAATCGAAAATTCCCCTATCTTCTCCCGGCATGATTGAATTTATCGACGTACGAAAACAGTATGGCGGCGCCGTGGCGGTGGATGGCGTGTCGCTTCAGGTGCGCCAGGGGGAACTCTGCGTGCTGCTGGGACCGAGCGGCTGCGGCAAGACCACGCTGCTGCGGATGGTCAACCGGCTGGTGGAGCCGGGCTCCGGAAGAATTCTGGTGGGGGGAAGGGATGTGATGAGCGGAGACCCGGTGGAGCTGCGGCGGCGTATCGGCTATGCCATCCAGAGCGTGGGATTGTTCCCGCATAGAACCGTGGCGGAGAATATCGCCACCACGCCCACCCTGCTCGGCATGGCGAAGGAAACGATCGCCGGGCGCATCGGCGAATTGCTCGCCCTGGTGAAGCTCGATCCGGACCGCTATCGCAACCGCTATCCGGCCGAACTTTCCGGCGGCGAGGCGCAACGCGTTGGTGTGGCCCGTGCCCTGGCCGCCGATCCCCCCGTTCTCCTGATGGACGAGCCCTTCGGCGCCATCGATCCCATCAACCGCACGGCGATCCAGGAGGAATTTCTGGAGCTGCAGCGGAGGCTGCGCAAAACCATCCTCTTCGTCTCGCACGATATCCGCGAGGCGCTCCGCCTTGCCGACCGTATCGTGCTGATGCGGGACGGCAAGGTGGAGCAGCAGGGAACCCCGGCGGAGCTTCTGGCCCGCCCGGCATCGGAGTTCGTGGAACGGTTTTTCGGAGCCGGCCGCCGCACCCTCCTGCTGGACGCTCTGCGCGCCGACGATGCGCTGGATCATCAGGCCCCGCCACTCCCCGGCGGCGATTCCATAGCGGCCGATGCGCCGCTGCATGAGGCGCTCCTTGCACTGCTGGCCTCCGGCGAGCCGGGGCTCCGGGTACGCTCCGCCGGCAACCAGGCCCACGGCACGCTGACGCTTCGCTCCGTTCAGGAACGGATAGCGCGGGCGCTCGATCCTGGGGAGAACCGGCCATGAGCCTGATGGAGTTCCTCCGCGAGTACGATACAAGCCTCCTGATCGCCCTCGGCGAGCATCTGCGTCTGGTAGGAATAGCGCTGCTGGCGGCGATTCTCACGGCGGTGCCGCTCGGGGTCTGGATCGCGCGCGGGAAACGGAGAGCCGGCCCGGTGCTCCTCCTTGCAAACATCATCCAGACGATTCCGAGCATCGCCCTCTTCGGCCTGATGATCCCGGTGCTCTCACTGGTAAACCGCGGGATAGGCGCGGTGCCGGCCGTGCTGGCGCTGGTGCTCTACGCGCAGCTTCCCATCATACGCAACACCTACATCGCCATCCGGGGGGTCTCCGCCGGAACCATCGACGCGGCGCGGGGCGCCGGCATGACCGACCGGCAGATCATGCTGAACGTGGCGCTGCCGCTGGCCGCGCCGGAGATCATCGCGGGGATTAGAACGGCGGCGGCGCTCAGCATCGGCGTGGCGGCGGTGGCCGCCTATATCGGCGCCGGAGGGCTGGGACTGTTCATCGCGCGCGGCATCGCCACCACCTGGGATACGATGACCCTGGCCGGAGCGCTCGGCGTGGCGCTGCTGGCGCTGGCCGTGGAGCTGCTGCTGGAACTGGCCGAACGGCTGCTGACGCCAAAGGGCATCCGCGCCGAAAGGAGACGACGCTCATGAACGATCTGCTGGGCTATTTTGGCGCGAACATCGGCGCCATCGGCGAGCGGCTGCTGGAGCATGTGGGGATTGTGGCGGCGGCGATGGCGGCGGCAACGCTGGCCGGCTGCACGGCCGGGACGCTCCTTGCCGGGAGCCGGAACAACCGCTGGGGGACGGCGGCATTCTACCTTCTGGGACTCGGCCAGACCGTCCCGTCGCTCGCCATTCTGGCGCTTGCGGTAGGGGCTATCGGCATCGGTCCGGTGCCGGCCATCCTCGCCATCTTTCTGTATTCCATCCTCCCGATCGCCCGCAACACCTACGCCGGCATCCGTGCCGTGCCGGAAGCGACCGTGGACGCGGCACGGGGTCTGGGAATGAGACGCGGGCAGATACTCCGGCATGTGCAGATACCGCTGGCCGCGCCGATGATCGTGGGAGGGATACGGACATCCGCGGTGATAGCGATATCGGCCGGGGCGCTCGCCTATCTGATAGGAGCGGGAGGGCTGGGAGATTTCATCTTCACCGGCATCTCCCTGTTCAAGCCGGAGGCGATGCTCGCCGGAGCAATCCCCACCGCACTGCTGGCGCTGGGTGCCGACTGGGCTCTGGGGCGCCTGGAGCGGCGGCTGGCCGGGGCGATCCGCTGAGGTGCGCTCATCCCTCTTTCATGCACTCCTCCAGAAAACCGAGCAGGCGGCGGCGGTACTCCTGCGGGGCGTAGCCATACAGATCCACATGATCGGCGCCGGGAACAAACCAGAGCTTCTTCGGCTCCGGCGCGGCGGCGAACAGACGCCGGGTGTCCTCGTTCCAGACCCGCGTATCGCTGTCGCCGCTGATGATGTACAGAGGAGCGCGCAGCCGCCCGATGCTGTCGGCAGGGGCGATGGCGGCGGTGCGGCATCCGAGACGCCACTCCCCCACCGGATGCAGCAGCCATCCCGCAACCGAGGAGGGAACCTTGATATAATGGCGGAACCGCCGGTCGATAGAGTTATCCAGATCGTCGTAGGTGCTTTCGCAGACCGCGCCGCGCACCCCTGCCAGGCGCCCCCCGGCCAGCGCGATGGTGGCTCCCCCCTGCGATACGCCGATGCAGGCGATGCGGCGCTCCCCCCGCTCCCGCAGAAAGCCGACGGCGGCGAGAAGATCCTCCGTCTCGTGATATCCCATCGAGACGATATCCCCATCGCTGGTCCCGCAGCCACGGGCATCGTACAGGAGCACCCCGTACCCGGCCTCGCGGAGCATCCGGGCGCGCGGGATCATATGCGTACGGTTTCCCTGATAGCCGTGCAGCAGGATCACCGTTCCGGAATCGGCGCCGGAAGGGGCGTACCAGCCACGGATCATCAGACCGTCGGCGGTACCGAACGCCACATCCGATGCCGGAAACGGAAGATCGCGCACGGCCCCGATATCGGCCGGGGCGGGCGCGGTGAACAGTATGGCCGCCACCGCCGATATCCCGGCGAACAGCAGCAGCAGAACGGCTGCTATCTTCACGCCGGCAGCGGTTCTGCCTACGAGCCTTTTCCTGACCATGCTCATGCTCATCTCTGCGATAGAAAAAAGTGACGCGATTCTACAAGGCTTCCGTACGCAACGCAACCCAGAACCGCGAGTTACGGCTCGCAGCCGATCAGGATCACTCCATTTCCGATCTCTTATGAAACGCACGGCGATCATCCTCCTGCTCCTTCCGGTTCTGGCGCTCCTCAGCTGCAACCGCCGCGATACGATCGTGGTGGGGGCCAAGGCATTTACCGAGGGATATCTGCTGGGGCATATGGCGGCGCTGGTTCTGGAGGATGCCGGCTATCAGGTGGAGGAGCAGTTCGGGCTGGCAACCGCGGCGATGCGGGGAGCGCTGGAGAGCGGGCAGGTGGATCTCTATTACGAATATACCGGCACCGCCTATACGGTCTATGCCGGCGGTACCAACCCGGCCGTGATGTCCGATTCGGCGCGGGTTCTGGAGGCGGTGCGCCGCTACGACAGCGCCACGCACGATCTGGTCTGGCTGGAGCCCATCCCCTTCAACGACACCTATGCTCTGCTGATGAAGAACGCCGCCTCGGAGAGCTCCGGCATCACCGCACTCTCCGATCTTGCACGCCAGGTAAATGCCGGGAAGGAACTGCGTATCGCCGTGGATGCGGAATTCTACGAGCGCCCCGACGGGCTGAAGGCGCTGCTGCGCCACTACGGATTTCCGGAACGGAACGTGATAAAACTGGATGCGGGGCTGGCGTATACCGCACTGAAGGAAGGAGAGGTGGAGGTGGGGATGGGATACTCCACCGACGGGCGGATACCGGCGCTGGGACTGAAGGCGCTGCGGGACGACCGGAACTTCTTCCCCGCCTACAACCCGGCTGCCGTGGTGCGCGGGGAACTGCTGCAACGCGCCCCCGGCGTGGAGGCCGCGCTGGAGCGGATCAACAGGCACCTCGACGAAGCCACCATAAGCCGTCTGAACGCCGAGGTGGATATCGATCATCGCGACCCGCGCAAGGTGGCGCGGCGCTGGCTGGCCGGGCAGGGGATTATCAGGGATCGGGAAGGGAAATAAGAGATCGGGAAGGGAAATAAACGCAAAGCCGCAGAGCCGCGAAGATCGCAAAGAAGAAGGAGAAGCCGCTGCCACGGACGGGGGGCTACCGGTCAGGTGATGCCCAGTAGAGTACCGCCGTCCACATGCGGCATCACATCACCATCTCTTCGCATTTCCTTGCGCCTTTGCGGCTCCGCGTGATTCTTTACAGGCCCCCTTCTCTCAGACGCTCTCCAGCGTCCAGCGGGTTCCGTCCTTGGTATCCTCCAGAACAACCCCCAGCCCCTTCAGCCGGTCGCGGATGGCATCGGAGGTTGCGAAGTCCTTGCGGCCGCGCGCCTCCTTGCGAAGCTCTATCAGCAGGCCGATCAGATCTCCCGCGATCGCCATATCCCCGCCGATCTCCCGCTCGAACAGATCCAGCCCAAGCACCGTATCGAACGCCGTGCGGAGCGCCGACTCGTACGCGCGCAGCAGAGCGGGTTCGGCGGCGGAGCCGGATGCCAGAAGTTTGTTGAGCTCACTGATCCCCTCGAAGAGCGCCCCCAGCGCCACCGGCGTGTTGAAATCGTCGTCCATCGCCGCGGTGAACCCGTTCATGAACGGCAGTTCCGGATGCCCGGCGGCCACGCCATTCTCCCCGGCACGCCCTGCGGCCTCGCGCAGGCGCTCCACGGTCTTGCGCAGCTTCTCCAGCCCCACCGATGCGGCCTCGATAGCCTCCTCGTTGAAATCGAGCGGGGAGCGATAATGGCTCTGAAGGATGAAGAACCGGAGAGCCATCGGGTCGTGCCGCTCGAAGAGGTTTTTCAGGAACAGAGCGTTCCCTTCCGAGCCACCCATCTTGGCCCCCTCGATCCGCATCATATTGTTGTGCATCCAGTAGCGCACGAACGGTTTGCCGTTGGCGCTCTGGCTCTGCGCTATCTCGCACTCATGATGGGGGAACATGTTGTCGAGCCCCCCGGCATGGATATCGAAGGTGGAGCCGAGATAGAACTGCGACATCGCCGAGCACTCGATATGCCAGCCCGGATAGCCCCAGCCCCAGGGGGAATGCCACTGCATGAAATGCTCCGGCTCCGCCCGTTTCCAGAGAGCGAAATCCTGCGGTGCGCGCTTTTCGTCGTTGAGCGCGATGCGTCCGCCGTACTGCTGGTCGTCGCTGCGGCGGTTCGAGAGCGATCCGTAGGGGACGCATCCATCCGGGAGGCCACGGCGTTCGTACTCGGCCACATCGAAATAGATGGAACCGTTGGTCTCGTAGGCGAGCCCCTTGGCAAGAAGATCCTCTACCATCTCGATCTGCTGCCGGATGAAATCGGTGGCGTGCGGCGTGCGGTCGGGACGGAGGATATTGAGCTTCCCGAAATCCTCGAACCAGCTCTCCTCATACGCCGCGGCTATCTCGAACGGCGAGCGGTTTTCGCGGCGCGCCTGCGCCTCCATCTTGTCCTCCCCCTCATCGCCGTCGTTCGCCAGATGCCCCACATCGGTCACGTTCATCACATACATCACATGCTCGGCGCCGAAGCTCTGCATCAGATAACGGCGCACCACATCGAACGAGACGTAGCTCTTCGCATGTCCGATATGCATATGCTTGTACACGGTCGGACCGCAGCGATACATCCTGATCAGGTTCGCATCCAGCGGAACGAAATCTTCCTTCGAACGGGTCAGGGTATTATAAATGCGAAGAGACATGAGAGGGTAGATAGTAGTTAGTAGTGCTTAGTCTGTAGTAAGAAGGTCTGTAGTCCGTGGGCGGGCTGCACCCGCTGCCAGCCGTCCGTGGCCGTTATAACTGGCATCACCGGCCGGGCATGCGGCTCCGCTGTAACGGCGACGGACCATCAACGACCGGCCACGGCCTGCCTTCCAATCTAAATTCTACGATCACGAATCGAAAATTTTCAATGTTCATTCTCTCCGCGGATCAGGCGGAGGCCGTGCGGCAGTGCCGGGAGGATTACTTCCAGACACTCGCGCACCCCTTTCGGGGAACCGGGAAGATTGACGATCAACGTACCTCCGGCGATGCCGCAGACGGCGCGGGAGAGCATCGCGAACTTGGTCCTGGCGAGCGAGGCAGCGCGCATCGCCTCGGCCAGCCCGTCGGCGCGGCGGCCGATCACCGCCAGCGTGGCTTCCGGAGTGACATCGCGCGGGGCGAACCCGGTGCCGCCGGTGGTAAGCACAAGCGCAACTCCGCCGGCAACGCAGGAGCGGAGAACCTCCACGATGGCATCATGCTCGTCCGGGATGATCCGGCGCTCGACCGGTCCATACTGGAGCGGATCGAGAAGCGACGCGGCCTCCGGCCCGGAAAGATCCTCCCGCTCGCCGGCGGCGGAACGGTCGCTCACCGTCACGATCATCACACTGAAGCTCATCGCACTCCCGGTATATCCGCCGTATGGCGTTCAACAACATGCCGATGCGAAGAGGATCGACCGGGGATTGGTCCATTGTCAGTAGTCCGTTGCCAGTAGTCCGTGGCTCCGATGCCGGATGACAGACCGACCGAAACTCACCCCCAGGGTCCCTCCTGCAACTCCCCCTCTTCTCCCCAATCGTAAATCCAAAATCGCAAATCGTAAATCGAAAATCCCCTCACTCATCCTGCAGATGCCGGTCGATAAGCCTGATTGCGGTATCGATCTGCGCGGCGATCTGGCGGCGTTCCTCCTGGCCGAGCATTGCGGCTTCGCCGGAGAGAGCGTTCTCGGGGGCGGGATCGGTTTTAAGCGCTTCCAGCTCATCGTTCAGATGCAGAAGCTGGCGCTGTGCCTCTTCAAGATCCTGGGCGAACTTCGCCGCCTCGATCTCCTTTCTGGCGGCCACATCGAGCGCAAGATTGAGATCGGCGGTCAACTGCTCTATGCGGAGGCGCTGGGCTTTCAGCCGGTCGTCATCGCCGCCTTCGGTCTGCTGCAACTGCGTTTTCAGCGAGTCGGCCCCCTGGCGTGCAAGATCGCGTTCCACGCGCAGCTCGGCGGCATGCCGTTCCAGGCGCTCGCGTTCCAGCTCCGCCGCGGCAAGCCGTTCCTCCAGCAGAGACGATTCGGCCGCATAGGTCTCCTGGCGCCGGGCCAGCTCCGCATGCAGTTCCTGCATCTGCCGTTCGCGCGCCAGTTCCCGCTCGGCATCCTCCTCGGATGGACCGGTACCAGCGTTGGCGGCAACCTGCTCCTCCAGGCGCGTCTGGGCTTCGCGAAGCTCGGCCATCGCTCTCTCCAGCATCTCCTTCTCGCTTTCCAGAGCGGCCACCTGGGTACGGGCCATCGCCTCGGCCAGCGTGGCGGCATCCAGCTTGCCGATCGCCTGGAGATGTTTCCCCTCCATCTCGATCCGGTCCTGCTGAAGCTGGGCAATCAACTGCCGCAGCGACACGGCCTCCGAGCGGAGTTCATCCAGCGCGGCAGCCGGCACCACGATTTCCCCTTCGGCCACCACCGGTGCCCCCTCCAGCTGTGCGCGGTAGCGGGCGGCCTCCTCGCGGGACCGTTCCAGCGCCACGCGCAGCTCCTCGGTCTCCTCGCGCAGGCGCTCCCCCTGCACCCACTGCTCCTCCTCCTTCTGGCGTTCCCCCTGAAGGTTCTCCTTCAGGCGTGCCAGCAGATCCTCCTGCTCGGCTATGAGCGCATCGCGTTCGCCCATGGAGCGCTCAAGATCGGCGGCACGGTTGAACAGTTCCTCGTTGCGGCGCTCGGCGCCATGCAGCTGCTCCTCCAGCTCGGAGACACGCTGGCGATCGCGCGAGGCCATCTCCAGTTGCGTGGAGCTGGCAACCTGCGTCAGTTCCTGCTCGCGATGCAGTTCGTCGATACGCTCGCGAAGCTGCTTCCGCTCGCGCCGCAGCTCGCGATACCGATCGTTCAGTATCTCGAAGCTCTGTTGCAGCCTGTCGAGCGCTCTACGAATATCCGCCGTATCGTTCGGTCCCATGAATCCTGCTATCGCTAAGATGTTGCGCGGACGCCGCTCCTGCCGCAGCGGAGATGGCGCCGCAATTCCCCATTGGTTTCTCGTTGCTCCCGCTTGCACGGGATATGCCGATGCGGCCCGCAGACCGCATCGCTCCTTGGCTCCGCCTGCTTCCGCCTCCTCTCGGGCTTACGCGCCGCGAAGCGCCGCACCATGCTCCTTCTGGAGCGCCCCCACCACGCGCCCTATCTGCTCGTCCACCACGGCATCCTCCAGCGTGCGATCGTGCGAGGTGAAGGAGAGGGCATAGGCAACCGATTTCTTCCCCGGCTCCACCCCCTTCCCCTGGTACAGATCGAAGAGCCGCAGACCGGAGAGCAGCTCCCCGGCGGACTGGCGGATCGTCTCTTCCAGCGTCGCATTGGCAACCCCGGCATCCACCAGGATGGAGATATCGCGATGCACCACCGGGAAGCGCGACGGCGCCTTGTAGCGTCCCGTGCCGAACGCATGCCGGGCGAGACGTTCCAGATCGAACACCGCCACCACCGGCTGCCCGGCGATATCGAACCGTGCGCGGAGTTCGGCGTCCACGGGGCCGATGCGCCCCACCTCATCATCTCCCACCAGCACCGCCAGCGCCGGAGATCCGAAGCCCCATTTGGCCTCTTCGGCCGCGCGATAGGCCGCGTTGCGGATGCCGATCCGCTCCAGATAGCGATCCACGGCCCCGCGCAGATCGTACAGATCGGCATCGCGGCGGGCCAGATCCCATGCGGTGGGCTCGGCGGCGCCGCTCATCGCAACCGAAAGCTCCGTCATCTCCACAACGCCCGGGATCAGCCCCTGATCCTGCCGCCCGGCGCGGAAGGCATGCCCCACCTCGAAAAGCCTCAGATCGCCCCGGCCGTAGCGCTCGTTCGACCCGATGATGCGGGCCATGCTCGGCACCAGGCTGGTACGGAGAGTGGAGAGATCGCGACCGAGCGGGTTTACCAGCTCCACCGGCGATCCATATGCCGAGGCCGATTCCGGATCGGTGAGATAATAGGAGACCGTCTCGGTAAAGCCGTTATCGACGAACCAGGCGCGGGTGCGCTCGACGAGCTTCTGAAGCGGATCGGTAGCCAGATCGAAGGTGACCGTGGCGCGCGTATCGGCCGGGATGTTATCGTAATCGTGTACCCTGGCGATCTCCTCCACCAGATCGATCTCCTCGAAGATATCGGCGCGCCAGCTCGGCACGCGCACCATGGCCCGGCGCTCCCCCTGCGGAGCAAGCTCGAAGCCGATGCGGCGGAGATGTTCGGCCTGCTCCTGGTCCGGAACGGTGATGCCGACGATCTCCTCGGTCCGGCCGAACCGGAACTCGATGGTCTTCGGCGGCCTGGGAACCGGATAGGTATCGAGCGGTCCGGCCAGGATCTCTCCCCCCGCAAGCGCCGCGATAAGCTGGGCGGCGCGGTTGATGGCGTAGATCGTGATATCGATATCGGTGCCCCGTTCGAACCGGAAGCTGGCATCGGTGGAGATGCCGAGCAGCCTGGCGGCGCGGCGGATGGTGCTCGGGTTGAAATACGCCGATTCCAGCAGCACATCGGCCGTGGAATCGCTGATCTCCGAATTCTCCCCTCCCATCACTCCTGCCAGCGCCACCGGCTTCTCGGCGTCACAGATCAGCAACGTCCCCTCCGGCAGCTGGTGCTCCTTGCCGTCCAGCGTCACGAAGCGTTCCCCGCCGGCTGCGGCTCGCACATCGATGCGGGAGCCGGCGATACGCCCGAGATCGAACGCATGCAGCGGATGGCCGCACTCGAACAGCACGTAGTTGGTGACGTCGATCACATTGTTGCGGGGACGCAGCCCCAGCTTCCGGAGAGTATCCTGAAGCCACTCCGGCGACGGCCCTACCGTCACGCCGCGCACCACGCGCGCCACATAGCGGGGGCACAGATCGGTATCGGCGATGGATACCGCAACGGCATCCGAGGTGGGCACGGCCGACTCGGCAAGCTCCGTCGGCGGCAGGAAGATCTCCCCTCCGGTGAGGGCGGCCACCTCGCGCGCTATGCCGAGATGGCTCAGGCAGTCGGCGCGGTTCGGGGTGACGTCCACCTCGTAGATGACATCGCCGAGGATCTCGGCAAGCGGGCGCCCCACCTCCACATCCGGCGGGAGCACCAGGATACCATCGTGCGATTCCCCCAGCCCCAGCTCCGCCTCCGAGCAGATCATCCCCTCGGAGACCACGCCGCGAAGTTTCCGCCGCTCGATCGTAAAACCGGCAGAGGGGATATGCGTGCCCACCGGCGCAAAGGCGATCTTCTGTCCGGCCGCCACGTTCGGCGCGCCGCAGACCACGGTTACCGGCTCGCCGCCGGTCGTGACGGTGCAGACCGAGAGTTTATCGGCATTGGGATGTTTCTCCCTGGTGAGCACCTCTCCCACCACGAAGCCCGCCAGATTCTGATTGCGGTCATCGATCGACTCTACCTCGATGCCCCGGCTCATCAGACGATCGGCCAGTTCCTGCGGTGAATAGGTGTGCGGCGTGATCGATTTCAACCACGAATCGATAATCTTCTTGTTCGGCATCGACTATAATAGGGGATCGTTTCGAATTTTCGACCAAATGTAGTGAAAGGCCCCCGCCCCGCAAAGCCGCCAAGGGGGGGAGCGGGGCCGCTGCGATAATTCTTTACGGAGCCTTGACACGTGGGCCCCTATGGCCGTATGTTCGCAACCCCACGCAGACGGGGGCAATCCGGGAGCTCCCGGACTGAAAAATCTTGCGGCGGGGGCTCCGGCCCCACATGATACCGCAGGGTTGCCCGTCTGTAAGGGGCGGCATGCCACGGGGCAGGCCGGTGTTCTTTCTCAATCGGGGATGCAATGGTTTCGACGGGGAGTGGATTACTTGAGGTTGCATTGTCGCGCTACACCCTTGATGCGCGTTATCTCCAACTGGGTACCAATGTATATGCGGACTCTTACGAGTATCGCCTCGCTGCCTAAGTAGGACTTAGAGCGGTGAGCATCCTACCGGGGTTTTCCTATCGGCTCCGGATTTTGGGTGACGAACTTTGATGGGATTGCGGCCAACGCTCGGCGAGCGGTCAGGCGGTGAAATTTCAGCTCGCTGGTTTGTGAATAACCCTGTCGTTCGGGATGTCACAGACGAGACTTTAAAGATCGACTATGCAATGTAGTAGCCTCAGGGATTGCTTTTCGGACGCGGGTTCGATTCCCGCCATCTCCACTTTAAGCCCTGATTCCCTCCAAGGAATCGGGGCTTTCTGTTTTTTCGAGGGGGGAGGTCCGGAGAGATGGGAATTTTCAACTTTTTTTTGGAGCATCCGGCATGGTTCGAGAGTTTACCGAAAGCGAGCAACTGGACATTATCGCGGCATTACAGCGTGTAGGGGCAACCAGTGCATGTTCCCGTTGCGGGCATGCCGAGATGACCCTTCTTCCCTGTCCCTCCATTCACTTCTATGTTCCTACCAACTTCCACTCCGATCCGGCGCTTGTGACGATAGGAGTGATCTGCCAGAAGTGCGGATGGATCTCGAATCATGCCATGGCCGCGCTCGGCATCAATTTCAGCCTTGAGGTGCCCCAGCAGCCGGACAATGCCTAGATACCCGGCCCTGTGGCTGTATGCCCCATGCTCCCGGCGTTCATCGGCATGGACATCGTAGCCAGCAATGCAAAGCCCCGGTCTCGGTGAGATCGGGGCTTTGCATTGCTGGCCCGGCATCTGCTTATGCTCCCCCCTTTCCGGTAGGAAGTCCGGCTTTTTCGTTCGTAGATTATCATATCGCCCCGGCGGGAATCGTCTCTTCTACCCCGGCATGCCGCCGCATGGCCTTGAAACCACGAACATCTCCGGCCTTCCCTTGCGATAGCATGCAGGAAGCCCGGCAACGCCCGGCATGTTCAACGGACCACTCGTACCAGCAGCATCAGACCACGACTCCGGAGGTCGCAGCGGATCGCCGGCCACTAAAGCAGTACCTGTAATGAAGAACATCGTCTCCCTGCCTCTGCTCGCACTGCTCATCACCTCCGCCGCCGTGGCGCAGGATGCCGAGCCAGCAGCGAAGCTCTCCCCGCTCACCCGCAAATACCTGCGGGGGGCACAGCAACAATCCGGCGGCCAGCAGCAGAACGGGCCCGAGGGGTATGTGTACCGGATCGGACCGGGCAGCAGGATCTATCTCAGCGGAATGATAAAGGTTGCCCCAACGATCGACGAGGAGGGCCTGCTCGCTCTGGGAGCCCGTATCGGCACCAAGGCGGGGCCTATCTGGACCGTGCAGGTACCGGCCGATCAGGCCGAGGCTTTTACACGCATCAGGGGAATAGAATATATCCAGCTTGATGATCCCACCGTCCCAACGCTCGATTCGGCACGGAAGACCACCAGGGTCGATTCGGTACAGGGAGGGTACGGACTTCCGATGCCCTACAACGGCGAAAATGTGGTGATCGGCATCGTGGATGCCGGGTTCGATTATCGCCACCCCACCCTGCTGGATACCGCCGGCGCCGCATTGCGCGTCAGAAGAGTCTGGGAGCAGAAAAATGGCGAGGGAACGCCGCCGGACGGATACTCCTACGGCACCGAGATAACCGACTCGGCAGCGATGTGGGCGCGGGGAACCGACAACGGCCAGACCCATGGCGCGCACGTGGCGGGGATCAGCGCGGGATCGGGGTTCGGCAGCACCGACAATGTGCGCTACCGTGGGATGGCCTACAAGTCCGATCTGGTGTTCGTGGGTATCACCCCCGACAAAAGCCAGTGGATAAATACCGGCGCGTCCGATATGATCGACGGGATCAGCTATGTGTTCAACTATGCCGCATCGGTGGGCAAGCCCGCGGTGGTCAATCTAAGCTGGGGAAGCCCGCTCGGCCCGCGCGACGGCAGCGGTCTGTTCAGCCAGGCGCTGGATCATCTGGTGGGACCGGGAAAAATATTCGTCTGCTCGGCCGGCAACAACGGGGATAACAATATCCATATCCAGAAAACATTCACCCCGGCCGATACGATGGTGCAGACATTTCTGAGCATCGCAAATACCCCCGTCGGCAAAAAAACCTGGGTGGATATCTGGGGCGATACCAGCAGGACGTTCTGCGTGCAGGTGTCGCTGTACAAGGATAGCGCCTCGGTTGCCAGCACCGGTTTTATCTGCCTGGATGACAGCGTGCACAGCATGTATCTGGTGGACTCCAACAATGACACCTGCTTCGTCGATATCACCACGGCAACGGCGGAGTTCAACGGGAAGCCGAGGATTTTTCTCGATATCCAGAGCAATGTTTCCGATGCCATCTGCATCTCGCTGAAGGGGACCGAGGGAACCGTGAATATGTGGGACAGCTTCGTCTACCGGACCACCGGCTACTACAGCGTGTTTACCGCGGCCGGGCGGCGGTGGGCGATAAACGGCAACAGTACCAGCTCCATCAGCGATATCGCCGCATCGAAATCGGCGATCACCGTGGGGGCATATGCCTCCAAGACGAGCTGGAAGAGCGTCGCGGGGCGAACCTCCTCGTATGCCAGCTATGTCACCAGGGGACGTCTGGTTCCCTTCTCCAGCCGTGGTCCGGCCGTCGATGGACGGATCAAACCCGATATCACCGGCCCGGGCCTGACCGTGGGATCATCCATCAGCTCGTTCGACACATCCTTCTCGGCCGGCCCCGATTCCACGGCGATCACCGAGATCTACCTGAACCCCGCCGATGGCAGGAAATATCCGTACGGGATGCTGAGCGGCACATCGATGTCATCGCCGGCGGTTTCCGGCATCGTGGGGCTGATGCTCCAGGTGAAGCCGGATCTCACCCCGCAGGACATCAAGGATATATTCGCCCGGACCGCGATACAGGATAATTTCACCGGGACGATCCCGCCGGGAGGAAACAGCAACTGGGGAGCGGGAAAAGTGAACGCCTATGGCGCGGTGAAGGAGGCGCTAGCCCTTACCTCCGGCATCAGGGAGATAGCCGAGGAGAGCAGCGAGTGCAACATCTATCCGAACCCGAGCGCCGGGGCATTCAGCATCGCCTACAACAGCGCGGAGGCCGGGGTGGTGAAGGTGGAGATCTGCGATCTGCTGGGACGCAGGGTTGCCGCCGATAGCTGGGAGGTGATTCCCGGCTACAATGCCAGGTCGTACGATCTCAAGAAATCGGGCGCCGGCATTTATTTCGTCAAATTATCGTCCCGTACAGGATATTTTCCGGTGAAGGTGGTGGTGGAATAAATTTCCATCGAATAATCGCCATACACTGACAGCCCCGTGCTTCGCCGGAAGCCGGGGCTTTGTTATTCGGGCTCCGTTGCGGCATCCGGAACAGGACGCCAGGTTTTATAATACGGCATATAGACATACCCATGCAGATCCGGCGGCAGCCAGTACATGGCTTTGTTGAGAAGATGGCACTGCTGCGCGGTTAATCCGGCCCGGTGTTCATCGAACCAGACCAGCAGCTCGTGGATCTCCAGCATGTTTCCCTCAGGATGCGCATCGAGAAATTCGGCAAGCCGGACGAACTTCTCCTCCACCGCATGCCGGGGAACAGCGGTGGGAAGCGATGAGATCACATCGATGGCCCCCTCATCGGAAATCACCACGGCCACCGAGCGCTGCCCCAGATACCGCCGTGCCGACTGCTGGTAGCGCACCGCCGCGTGCAGCCGCGCGCTACCGGCCCGGTCGGCAGCTTCGGTTGCCATGCCATCCAGCCTCACGCCTATGGCGTGGCACACCCCGTCAGGCCCCAGCATAAGCGCCCCGCCGGCGGAGACCGCAAGCTGCAGAAGGCGCGGGGAGAGCATCTGCGGCCGGATGCCGAGCGCCTCCCGTTTCAGACGAACGGCCTCCGCTTCGGCCGCATCCGATATCACCAGCGTGGTTGCGCGCGGCTGCCCGGTGGCATCCCGCACCATCTCCCATAATCGCGGAATATCGATCCCGGAATATCCTGAAAATTCATGCAGCAATGCCCGCTCGAAGGCCGTCTTTTCGAACGAATGCTGCGACGGCATCGGGCGCCCCCCCGTGACGGTCATGACCGTGGTTCCGGCGCTCCGGAATTGCCATTGAAGATGCCGCGCAAAAACTATTTTATAAATATCCCTGTATTCCCTCTCGTTTTTTTTCAATCGCCCCAGCCCGGTCACGCATCCTCCCGAGCAGAGCAGGCTCTCCCCATGTTCCGCCATTTCCATAACCCTGTGAACGCCGCGATAATCCGCCAGGGATATCGGCTCCATGAAGGTCAGGGTAGCATCGGCGTAATCGGCCCCGCCCGGAATCAGAAGGAACGAGGCGGGCGCGGGATGCGCCTGGTAGCGCAACGACGCGATGGTATTGAGATCCTCGTACAGTGTGGGGAGATCCTCATCATCATTATAAAAGGCATCGATCACCCCGATCATATCTTCGGCGGCTCTGCGAAGCATACGGTCCGTATCGATTTTTACGGGATAGACGAACCGTGTCTCCAGCACCGAATCGACGCCATGCAGAAGTTCCGCGAGAAGATGGCCGGCCACACGATCCACGAAATTGAGGCGCTCTCCGGAATAATCTCCCACGGCGCTCTGCGGCAGCACCGGATAGGCCGCATGCGCGCTACGGTTCAGATGCAGCAGAAACAGCACCGCCGTATCCTGGAACGTATGGATCGAGGATGAGATGGTGATAGCCGCAGGCGAAGGAGGAAGGGCGCGGGGGACCGGTACGCTCCGGCTCCATCCGAACGGATCGAATCGCCAGCCGCTTCTCCCTTTATCACGATACCCGCCGATCCTGTCCGGGTCCCATATCACCCGCACGCTCTCTGCGGGAAAACCGGGATCGGAACTCCAGTACTGCATCGTCTCGGATTCATCCAGGGGAATGAATACCACGGTGAGATGCGGCGTCAGCATCGGATCGAAACTGTTGAACACGGATCTGGCCGCCCTGTGCCCCACATGACATAGCAGCCGGAGAAGGTAGTAGTGCTTGTAATCGCTCATGGTCGAGAGTTCATCATGCGGTGGCTCACCGGGGGAGATTCCCGGCGCTCGGGGGAACCCGTTTCAACGGGAACTCATAGGGCATTTCAGGAAGGCAACGATGCTGAAACGAGCGACTACCGTGCGGAGAAACGATATTCCGGAAATAGCAGGGCCCGATATGCTTCCGTCTCATCCGCACCAGGCAACCCGGCACCGGGGATATCCCGCGATGCGCCGGGCCGCCGTATCCATGGCATCAGTGTGGAATATTCCCGCTCAGCGACCGGGCTTCACCGCGTTGAATGCATCCACATGCGCCGCGATCTTCGCCCCATACACCGATGCCTGCCCCGGCCCGTTGTAGCGCGCGGCGAAATCATCGTAGTTCTTCAGCTGCAACGCCGAGAGCATCGGCGATGTGGTGCCGGGGCCCTTGATGAAATCGAACAGCCCCAGTACCTGATAACGGATATCCCCGGCGAATGCCGTGAACATCTCCCCTACCGAATCATATCCCACGGCAGCGGAATTGAACCCCATGATCTGCGGCAGCCCCATGCTGATGGAGCGCATGGCCGCAGCCTGGTTGAGCTTGCGCGCGAACTCGAAGACGCGCCACTCCGCGGCCTGGTCGCCATGAAACGGGGCCCATGTTCCCGTGGATTTCTCCCGGAACTGATGCTCCTTCCAGGTCTGCGATTTATTATACCGGAAATGCTTGTTGAATGTGGCCTCGTTGCTCTTCCCCCACTCCTTCCAGAAAATATGGTTCTCGAAACGGATAATCATGCGGCCGTCCGGCCCCATCCCTTTTCCGGATGATTCCACGCAGATGATGCCAACAGCCGCTCCGGCATCGACGGACAGAGTCTCGCTCACCAGCGCCAGCAGCCCCCCATAGCTGTTCCAGACGTTCGCGGCCAGCTTCTGCACCGCAGAATGTTTCGATGTGACCGTGATACGGTCGCCGGCCGATGGAGCAAGCGAGGCGTCTCGTAGTTCATCCTGTTCGAACAGAAAACCGGTAACCGGAGCACTCTCTTTTATTTTGATATAATCTCCGTGTGCAAAGCCCTGAAGCTCACCCGATTTGATCTTGTACCAGACCCCCTCCCGGGCCAGGATCGTCACGACCGCCCCTCTGGCAAGCGTCCCGACGGATGGTTTCGAGGTGTTCGCCTCCGGGCGCACATTTAGGCTGGTAGCGGTGACAACGCCGGTTGTGGTCTTCGCCATTATTCTGTCGCTCCTCTGCGGTGATTGACGGGTTACCCATGCCGGCCGCCGACGCTCTTCCCGGAATCGCGGATGAAGGGGAGTTCCAGGCCCGGATGAAGGGGAGGCAGGCCGGTGAATTTACGATTTATCCGGTTCGGGATTCAAGTATTCATGGGATGTCCGGGGATGAAGTACTGCGGCGATACAACTCCCGGCGATGCCATCGCGGCCGGTACCGGGCCGGCCACGACGGCACCGACACGCTCAGCGCTGGTGATAGAGCCTGATCTTCAATGATGCCTCGTCCGGGAATTCCACCAGCTCGCGGATCTCCTGGCTGGCGCTGGACCAGAAATCCGGCTCCTGCTGGTTATCCTGATAGGAATACTGATACCCGATCACCTTCTCCCGAAGGGCGGCGCCCGGCAGTTCCACCACAAGGTCCCCATCGGAATCGATCTGATAGGGGAGATCATCCAGCAGCAGAACCGTGCCCGCCCGCGTCATGCGGCTATGCATCGTTGATTGCTGCGATGTATGGACCGAGAGATGATCGATCTTCACATTTCTCAGGAGTTTCCGTACGGGATCGACAACGGCATGCAGCGCACCCCGTTCATCCCCATGAGAGAACAGATTATCCGGGGGCAACGGACCGCTCCCGGAGTGGGTACAAAGCCGGATTGTATCGCCGCTCGTCACATCCGAACAGATGCCCTCCTCCCATGTGCCCACCCTCCCGGAACATTTCATGCGCGCCTCGGCTGTATCAACTCCCCCCTGAGCTGCCTCGTCACGCTCCGACTTTTCCCATATTCTTTTTCCCATCGTCCCGGAGAACGAGACTATGAACGCGTTGTACCCGTACGGTGAGGTTATCACGCTGAACGGATAGAGTATACCCTGGGCAATGCCGAGTCCGAATCGCTCCACGAATATCCCTCCTCCGGCCGCCCGTTCCGGCAGAATGAATTCCACACGGTCCGGTCTCAGCCACACTATCGAATCCGCCACGATCCCGCCGGCGGTGATGCGGATACTATTCGTATCCCGCCCGAACCCATAGCCCAGGAGCGTTACCTTTGTCCCTGGCACGGCCGCGTAGGGATTGATGCTTCTTACTTCGAAATCGACATACTGGCGTGGAAGCGCATTGGCGCCGGAGTCAGAGCAGCCCCACAGGGCAAGCAGGCAGAGAACCGCCAGCAGGGGCGGAGAACAGGCTCGAAACAATGCATATGGCACGGACATATCTCACTCCATTACTGTCATGATGAATGAATGCATGTTCGCGCCGTAACAATGCCTGGCAATACTGCGGGAATGGAATATCGGCTCCATTCACGGCAGCACCAAATTTCCCTGTACCGATAGAGGCCGGTTCCGGCTATCGGTTCCCGGCATTGAGCCGTGCCCCGCCATTACCGGTATTTGAACAGCTGCAGCTTGAAGCGTGCGTCGGCGGAGGCCCGGAGCATTCTACGAACCGACTCGGTCGTATGCGCCCACCCCTCGTCATCGATTTCGCTGGTGGCACGGGATGATTCATATACCGAGATATAATCGAAAATGTGCGACCCGGTCACATCCACCTGAAGCGAACTATCGCTCATACGGGTGTAGGGAATATTCCGGAATATCATCAGGTTTCCTCCGGTATATACCTTGTTATCCGACGGCGATACATACTCTCCCGAGGATGACCACTCATTCAGTTCAAGCCGCGTGATGACGCCCCGGATGGAATCCACCACGGCCACCAGTGTAAAACGATTGTACGCGCCGCCGCCGCTACTGCTGGTACTGGCGCAGATGCGGATGGTGTCGCCGTTCGTATACTCATTGCAGAAATTGCCATCCGGCCCGGTAAGATCCATCTGGCGCCGATGGATATCCAGCTCCGAGGTATCGCTCCAGGAACTGGTATAGCCGTCATCCGAGGAATAATTATACAGGGTAATGCCGGTAACACCGGTGATGGCGACTTCATAGCCGCGAAACGGATAGGGGGAATCGATCACCTGAAACGGCGTCCTGACCTCCTTCCCCACCACCCAGCTCTGTCCGTCGCTGATAACAGCGATATCCCGGCCGCGGGCATTTTCCGGAACGGTGATAACGATCTGGGAGGGATTGATCGAACGGATCTTCGCCGGCACTCCGGCAACCCACACATGAAACTTCGAGGTATCATGATAGAGATTCTTTCCCTGGATGGTCACAAAGCTGCCGGGGGGAGCGGCAATCGGAACAACACGGTCGATCGAAAAAAAGGGATCGAGCACGGTTGTATTGGTCACGCTGTCGGAACAGGAGAAGAGCATCAGCGCCAGGCAGGAGACGATGCAGAGGCGCATCAGAGAGAGGAGGTAGAATTTCGGCATAGGGTCTGGAAAGCTACGATCGGATAAAAGAGGATATATCTGCGTGCGGCATGGGCCCGGCCTGAGCCGGAGATGCCCCGCACGCCGGTAGACGGGAGGGGAGCAGTATTGTCCCGTCCGGAGGATGGAACCGGAGAACCGAGCCGAAGGTTTAATAGCGCATTGAAGAATCCCGGCATCACCCCGTTACCTTACCCCGGCCGAGAGGATCATCTATCATAGACAACGAACACGTACTACCGGCAGTTCAGGAGCACACCCCTTCCTTTGCAGCCCGGTGCCTATCACGGATCGGGAATATCATGAAAACATCTCTCATCATCGTGTGCCTTGCACTCCTGTCATTCTGCACGGTCACGGCACAGAACCCCGGCGACAATATATTTGCGGGGACACAGGTACACACCATCAACATCCGTTTTCCCCAGGCACGCTACTGGGATTCGCTCACTTTCTATTATGAGCAGGGGGATGAGCAATACATCCCCGCAACGGTCATCATCGACGGCGTTCAATACAACAACGTTGGCGTGCGCCTGAAGGGGAATTCCTCGTACTCCCATCCCAACAACAAGAAATCGTTCCGCTTCAGCTTCGACGAATATGTCGACGACCAGCGCTGGGATGGCGTGAAGGGAATTCATCTGAACAACAGTTTCAGCGATCCCACCTTCATGCGGGAGAAGACCTATCTGGATTTCTGCCGCGATGCCGGCATCCCCGCCCCGCGCGCGAACTTCGCGCAGGTCTCCATCAACGATTCCCTCTTCGCATTCTACTCGCTGGTGGAACATGTGGACAAGCGGTTTCTGGGAGCGCGCTTCGGCAACAAGGATGGCAATCTCTTCAAGGCCGTGGATGCATTCGGCGGCGGCGGCGGCCAGACGCAGGTGATATCCGATTTCAAATGGTACGGCAAGGAGGCATCCTCCTACAGCGACCGGTACGAGTTCAAGACCGATGAGTCCACCACCGGGTGGAGCCAGATGATAGCATTTCTGGACACGCTGAACAATTCCGCGAGCATCGCCACATCGCTGCCGCAGCAAATGGATATGACGATGTTCTACCGGGCGATGGCAACCGATCTGCTTTTTGCAAGCCTCGATTCCTATATCGGCAGCGGACGGAATTTCTACGTCTATTTCGATCAGAGTACCGGCAAGCTGAAATGGATCATCTGGGATACCAATATGAGCTTCGGCGGCTATCCGCAGAGTGGCTCCAGCCCGGAGACCATGAGCGTCACCTATGTATCCAGCTCCGCCAACCGCCCGCTGGTGGGAAAGGTGTTCGGCTCCCCGGCATTGAAAAAGGAATATCTCCAGACGCTCTGCCAGCTTTCAGAGACATATTTTTCGGCGTCGCGAATTTCCGCCAGGATCGATAGCGTTGCGGCGATCATCCGCCCGTATGTCTATGCCGACCAGCGGAAGATGTATACCAATGCGCAGTTCGAAACCAATATCACCAGCGATATCACCGAATCCAGAGGGGGTGGCGGCGGAAGAAGCCGCAAGCCCGGCCTGAAGTCGTTCCTGACCGCACGTGCCGCATCGGTGCGCTCGCAGCTCGGCACGCTCGGCATCTCCTGCGATGTCACCGCCGATCCGGCCGCATCGGTGGTTATCAACGAGTTCAGCGCCGACAACGAGACGCTGGCAGATCCGGCCGGGGAATTCGAGGATTGGATAGAGCTGTACAACCCTACCGACAAGAGCATCGATCTGAGCGGGCGCCATCTCTCGGATACTTATGCCCAGCCGGGGAAATGGCAGTTCCCGGCCAATACCACGATTCCCGCAGGAGGATATCTGATGGTATGGGCCGATGAGGATTCGGCGCAGGCCGGCCTGCATGCCGCTTTCAAGCTCTCCGCCGGGGGCGAGCAGATCGTGCTCTCGGGATCGGACCTCAGCCTTATCGATTCGGTATCGTTCGGCGCGCAGACCACCGATCGCTCCATGGCGCGCATCCCGAACGGCACCGGCCCGTTCGTACGGAACGCCCCCACTCCCGGCGCGATGAATGTACTCGCATCATCCATCAGCGGAGTGGTCATCAATGAATTCGGTGCCGACAACAGCACCATAGCCGACCCGGCCGGGGAATTCGGAGCGTGGATAGAATTATATAATACCACGGACCAGCCGGTTGATCTGGAAGGGGCATATCTTTCGAATGCCTTCGCACAGAGCGCGATGTGGAAATTCCCGGCCGGCGCCACCATCGGCGCGGGAGGCTATCTGATCGTCTGGGCCGATGGGGATTCCGCGCAGAGCGGCCTGCATACGAACTTCCAGCTTTCCGCAGGCGGCGGCCAGATTATACTGTCGGGGAGCGGCATGGAGCTGGCCGACTCGGTACGATTCGGCGCGCAAAGCAAGGATCGGTCGATGGCGCGCATTCCCAACGGCACCGGCCCGTTCGTCCCGGCAGCCCCCACATTCAACGCCATGAATGTTGCCGCGCCGGCGTTTGTGGGCGTGGTCATCAACGAGTTCGCCGCCGACAACGATACCATCGCAGATCCGAGCGAGGAGTATGATGACTGGATCGAACTGTACAACACAACCGACAGCAGCATCGATCTTGGCGGCATGTATCTCTCGGACAGCTATGCGCAGCCGATGAAATGGCAGTTCCCGGCCGGTACCAGTATCGGGGCGGGAAGCTACCTCATCGTCTGGGCCGACGAGGGGCTGACGCAGAACGGCGTGCACGCCGGTTTCAAGCTCTCCGCCGGCGGCGAGCAGCTGATTCTCTCGGGATCGGATCTGAGCATCATCGATTCGGTATCGTTCGGCGCGCAGACCACCAATCTCTCGATGGCGCGGGTTCCCAACGGCACCGGCCCGTTCGTTCAGGGCCCGCCCACCTTCGGCGTCTCGAACGATGCGGTGATCGCCGCAGTTACCCAGGCCGGCAGCGGCATCGCCGGTGAAGGGGTGATGCTGGGAGAGAATCATCCCAATCCCTTTGCGGCCGCCACCACATTCGAGATCCGCGTTATCAGGGCGGGCGCTGTTTCGCTGACGGTTCATGACATGCTGGGACGCCCGGTGGCGACGATCCTGGAGAGGGAGCTGCCGGCCGGCACGTACCAGATGCGCTGGGAGCCGGGCGATGTTCCGGCGGGAGTGTATTTCTACACGATCCGTTCCGGCGCATCCAGCCGGACGCGGCAGATGATTCTGGAACGATAGAGGACATCGTTACTCCGAGCACCATCTCCTGTAGTTTCCGGCTCCATCGGGCAGGAACATATCGAGCAGCAGGAATGGAGGGGTATCAGAACACGGGGGAGCCATATGGCTCCCCTTTGTTCATCATGGCGTCCCCGCGCGATCGGTACCATCACAGAGCGCAAACCGCATCCGGCCTCATAGCAGCTCTTGGCGTATATTGTTCTTTTGTATGTGGGATTTAATCGTGGGTGCGGGCAACTATGACCCCTGTTGAGTTCACTCTCATTTCGTTCGTCATCGCGATCGCCGCCGGTGTTCTCGGCTCGATTCTCGGCCTTGGAGGGGGGATCATCGTCATCCCGGCGCTGACGCTCCTGCTGAAGATCGATATCCGCTACGCTATCGGCGCATCGGTTATTTCGGTGATCGCCACATCGAGCGGCGCGGCGGCGGCGTATGTGCGGGAGCGGATGACCAACCTTCGGGTGGCGATGCTTCTGGAGATCGCCACCACCGCTGGGGCGCTGACCGGCGCGTATCTGGCCGGGCTGATAAGCTCCCGCTGGCTCTATATCCTCTTCGGGCTCATCATGGGCTACTCCTCCCTGGCGATGTTCCGGAAACGGAAGGAGCAGGAAGGAGATGCAACCATCTCCTCGCCGCTGGCCGACAGGCTCCGCCTGCATGGAAGTTATTTCGACGAGGCGGCGGGAAAGGAGATCTTCTATCGCGTCGCCAGAGTAAAGCTGGGGCTGGGGCTGATGTATATCGCGGGGATCGTCAGCGGTCTGCTGGGGATCGGCTCCGGAGCGCTGAAGGTGCCGGCGATGGACCTGGCAATGCGGCTGCCGATCAAGGTCTCCACGGCAACAAGCAATTTTATGATGGGAGTGACCGCGGCCGCAAGCGCGGGCGTCTACTTCATGCGCGGGGAGATCAATCCGTTCATAGCCGCACCGGTGGCGGCGGGAGTGCTGATAGGGGCCACCCTCGGCTCCCGGCTCCTCGGCAAACTGAAAAGCTCCACGATTCGCATCGTCTTCGTGGTGGTGCTGCTCTGGGTATCGGTACAGATGCTTCTGAAGGGACTGTGATGAGCACCGGAACCAATGATACTGCCGCAATGCTGCGACCGGAGGAGGACCCCCGTGTACGCCGCGTGGAACTGCTTATCAGCAACCTGCTCCGCATCGGAGTGGTGGCGAGCTTCTCCATGATCCTGCTCGGCATCACCCTGACATTCATCCACCACCCGGAATTTCTCTCCTCCCCGGAAACGCTCGGCGGGCTGACCGGCATGGACGGAACCTTTCCCCACACCCTGCACGCCGTGATAGCGGGCGTTATGGAGTTCCGGGGAACGGCCATCGCCACACTGGGACTGCTGCTGCTGGTGGCAACGCCGGTGGTGCGCGTGGCGATATCGGTCTTCGCGTTCATCTACCAGCGCGACCGCACGTTCGTGGCGATCACACTGGTGGTGCTTATGCTCCTGCTGCTCTCGTTCATACTGGGGAAGGCGGAAGGATAAAGTCAGGAATATTCATATAAAAAATGCCGCAGGAACGGCTCACGCCCGTGCTCCTGCGGCATTTCGCGAAGGGAATACGACTGCGGCCGACGGCAGGAAATATTCCGGAATTATCAGAACCCCGGCCCGCTGCCATCACGCCGTTTCATTCTACTCCCTTCCTAGCTCTATATACCCTATCTCCCCGATCACGGAAGAGTGATATAGGTGGGGAGCGTAAGCCCCTTGGGAGCATATCCCGGAGCCGTGAAAACAACAGGGCTCTGGAGGCTGAACACGGCATTGCCGAACGGGAATATCTGGTTCAGATTATTGTTGACGAAGACAAGTTCCGTAGCGCTGGTATAGATCACACCGGGCTGCGAACTGAACGTTGCGGTGGCGAAAAACCGGACCGTACCGGTTGCCGGGAATCGTGCCGTACCATTCGATATGATGCTTGAAAGGGCCGGCGTCCGGCTGGGATCGTTGCTGAGGACGATGGCGCCGAGCACCGAGTGATTCCCATTGATGGTGATATTATCCACCGTGAGCGGCACATTCAGCGGGCCGGACGGAGGAATGGGGCTGGGCCACGAGAACCCGTATCCCCCGTTGCATCCGCCGACGATAACGGTGGTAGGGGTAAGCACCACCTTGACGCCATTGATGATGACGCAATCCTGCGCCAGGGCTGTGGTGCTGATATATGCCATCCCGGCGGCGGCGAAGATCACCATCGCCAGCAGATGTCTGAGCGAGTGTATCATGACAAGTTCCTGTATGATGTCATTGGAATACATGATTGATGGTACGATAGCGGCGGGATAATGCTGCCTCCGAAACCTGGCAGCACCTGCCCGTGAACCGGTACGGCGCACACGCCGCGTGGCCCCTTACTCCAGTCCATCGGGAGGGCCCTCGGGGGGAGTATCCGGGCCGCCCGTCACTGTCACCGATGTACTCCCTCCCCGCAGGATGAAGGCCACCTCGCCGGGATTTTCCGCATTGTGAAATGCCACATCCTCCTGGAGCACGAACGTCACATTGGTGAATGGAAGCGACGTCACGGTGGCAGTAAGCACCAGCTCCGTATTGCTGACGAAACGGCCCGGCCGGGAAGGAAAGGTGGCCTCCCCATAAAACCGGAGGGCTGTAAATACCGGGAACCGGTCAACAGGGTTGATGGAGGTGAGCGTCGTGGGATTGGACGGACGCGTGAGATCACGGGTTGAGATGATATCGCCATACACCGGATCGTGGGTGATGACATTGAGATTATTGAGGATATATGAGGCGTTGATCGGTCCGGACGGCTGGACCGGCTGTAGCGGAGCAAATGAGGCGATGCCGGAACTGCCGGTGAAGGTCTCCTCCACCACCTCTTCAAACACCAGCAGGCCGTCCAGGATGGGGCCACTATCGCTACCGGATTGCGCAGATGCCGTATGAACGGCAAGTCCCACTGCGAGCGCCGCGATCATCGAAATTTTCGAGGAATGGGTCATGATGATTTCTCCTTGTACATGGATATGCGGGAGCATCCGCCAGCGCCGGATCTTCGGGGCATGAGAGATCACGCTGGTATCGGCAGGCACAGCATCGCCGGGACGGATGTGCACATGGATGCAGCCACGGCGGGGTATGCCCGCAGCGGCTGCATTGCCGGGAAGAACGAGATACGGATAATGGCGAAGCGGTGCCGGGCCGCTACAGGGGATAGCGGCCCATGACTGATCGAATCCCGTTCCAGCACTGTAATCGAAGGCGTATGCTTACACGCAATCGATCCCCTGGAGAAAACTATAGGGTATCCTTTCTGGAACTAAAGAGGGATAACAACGGTGGATATGGACATCAGCAGCCGGAAATCGAGGTGATAATTATTCTGGCGAGGGGCCACAGAAGGGAATAGGCTTATGCTCCGCCGGTTCCACCCGCCACTGCCCGTTATTACGGCCATCAGCACGGCGATCACAGGCGAACCCGATGGAGTCGTCCTCTATCCACTAATAGTGGCTGGAGCGGGCGGAGCGTGAAAGGGCCGCCCCCCTTCCGCAGCGATGCGGGAACGGTCGCGGCCCTCTCCAGTACGGCGGCGGGCATAGGATGGAATGCACCCATTTCACGCAGTGAATATTCATCCGGACCCCATTCAGCCGAGTAAAATCCGGAAATTCACGACACGATTAATCAATCACGGACCCTGGATATCACCCGGTTCACAACGAACGCGGTCTCGTCGGGGCTGTCCTCAGGGAAAAATTCGACCGCTACCCCATCATACGGGTACACGAACAGGTACCGCTCCATCAGTATCAGCTCGCAGGATCGGGATATATTTCTTTTTTAATCAGGCCGGACCTGAGATAAAGAAATATTGAAATCAATAGCGGTATAAATTCATATAGGCCATCATTCACTTCCGGTTGCCGAAAACAGAGGTACGTTACGAAGCACACGAAGACGTAGCATTTTTTCACTGAAGGCATCCGGGAAGCCAGGGGAGCGGAATAGGCAGAACAGCCGAGATATGCAACCGTCGTATCGCATGTGTCATTCCCCTCTCTTGTACTGGAAACGCCGGCAATTCCACTGGAGGCAGCACGGCAGTGCATGATGTACCAAAAGAAAAAGCCCGGATTTTCATCCGGGCTTTTTCGAGCCGTGCTCCGATAGCGGAACGCTATTTCACGATACGCCGTCCCGTGCCGCCTCGATCGTGGCGATATCGATCTTCTTCATGGTCATCATCGCCTCGAAGGCACGCTTGGCGACCGCCGTATCAGAACTGGTGATGGCCTCTATGAGAACTCGCGGGGAGATCTGCCAGGAGAGGCCCCATCGGTCCTTGCACCATCCGCAATCGCTTTCGGCGCCCCCGTTATTGACGATCGCATTCCAGTACCGGTCGGTCTCCTCCTGATCTTCGGTGATGATCTGGAACGAGAAGGCCTCACTGTGTTTGAAGGCCGGGCCGCCATTCAGCCCCACGCAGGGCACGCCCAGCACCGTAAAATCAACGGTCAGCACCTGTCCCTCCTCGCCAGCCGGATAATCGCCGGGCGCGCGGTGAATCGCGGTAACAGCGCTATCGGGAAAGGTTTCCGCATAGAACCTGGCGGCTTCTTCTGCGGTTCCGTCGTACCAGAGGCAAATCACGTTTCTAGCCATCTGTCTGTATCTCCTCGTAGGTTGATTGGCAGCCCTGTCCACAGTACGGTTACGACGAGGGAGGGCTTATGGATGGAGGTTTGCCACGCATGGAAGACCGTTGCCACCATCTCAGCATATCCTGCGGCGGCCTGCTCGCCACGGCGGCCGCGGGCCGGCACGTCACGCGTAACGGCGCCGGCAGCTATCATACCGATAGCATCGCTTCGTCCATGCTGGCTTTTACCGGGCGGCAAGCTCCGCTTGTTGTACCTATGTTGTACCAAAAGAAAAAGCCCGGATGGAAGTCCGGGCTTTTGTGCGATATAACGGGTTTTCTAGGCCCGTTCTGGAAGCGGAGAGAGCGAGATTCGAACTCGCGGTAGCGGTATAACCACTACGACGGTTTAGCAAACCGTTGCCTTCAGCCACTCGGCCATCTCTCCAAAAGGCGTTTCAATTGTCTGGTAGCGGAGGAGGGACTTGAACCCCCGACACATGGATTATGATTCCATTGCTCTAACCAACTGAGCTACTCCGCCGCATTGTTGCCTGCCATGCTGGTCTCCTCAGGAGCCCCGCCGGACAGGTGGTGGGCGCTGAGGGATTTGAACCCCCGACCTTCTCGGTGTAAACGAGACGCTCTGAACCGGCTGAGCTAAGCGCCCTTGATCCTGGCGTGGCCTTGGCCTTCAGGACAGGGAGTGCAAATATAGAGCGTTCAAGGGGCTTTGAGCAACCGAAATCTCGCAGCTTTTGTAAAGATGTGCGAACGCGGCCGTGTGGCGGCCGCAATACCCGCCACGGCGTTCCTCCGCAACGCCCCCCTTTTCCCGCTACGCCGGCTCCATCTCCTGCCCGGATTCCATGGGCTGAAGACGGGGGTGCGCCGGGCAGGCCGCATTGGGGCAGGAACGGCAGCGCACGGGCGTGCAGGGATCGAGATGGATCAGAATCTCCGCGCGCCCACCGAACTCGTTGCCCAGAGCCTGATGCAGGCGCTCGCGCACCGCCCCGGCACCATCCAGATCCATATAGTGCGGGAGCGTCAGATGAAAATCGATGAAGCGCTGTTCCCCGGCGCGCCAGGCACGCATGCCATGCAGATCGATCATCTCCGGGGTACGCCGCTGGTTCACTACCCAGAGCGCGCGCTCCAGCGTTTCCGGATCGCTCGCGTTCATCAGTCCCCGCACCGACTCCCCTACCAGCTGGTAGCCGGTGACGATGATGTTCAGCGCCACCAGAATCGCAAAGAGGGGGTCCAGAATGGTGATGCCGGTGAATCGCACCAGGATGATCCCGACCAGCACGCCGATAGAGGTATAGCTGTCGGTAAGCACATGCTTGCCGTCGGCCAGGAGCGCCAGGGAATTGGTCTGCCGCCCCACCCGCATCAGATAGAGTCCCAGCACCAGATTCACCGCCCCGGCAGCGGCCAGCACCATCACGCCGATATCGAGCTGACGGAGCGTATTGCCCACGATGATATCGCGCGTGGCCTGGTAGCAGATGGCGGCGGCGGCGGCCAGGATCAGCACCCCCTCCACCCCTGCCGAGAAATATTCCGCCTTGCCGTAGCCGTAGGGATACCGCTCGTCGGCCGGGCGCCCCGCCAGGATCACCGTGTACAGAGCGATGCCGGTGGCAAGCACATGCACCACCGACTCCATGGCATCCGAAAGGATGGCGGTGGAATTGGTAAGCAGGTAGGCGCCGCTCTTGATGGCGAACATCAGCAGGCCGACCGCAAAGGAGATCATCGCCGCCCTGCGGCGAAGCTGCTGCTGCGAAAGAGCAGACAGACGAATGTACGAGGCATCGATGGTCATAGGCCGCACTGTGGGGAGGATATCATATCTTTTGCGCTACAGGCACGCAACCAGAACAGGTTGCTCCCGTATGGATTGAACGAGGATCGCGCTGACGCCCCAATTATGTCAATAGTCGGCTCATGGATGCATTATGATCTCGTTACGGTGTTTGGGTCGTTTTTTGAGCAGCGATACTGATAGAAGCATGCACGTTCACATTCTCTAAGGAGCATATATAATGTCAGGTAAGCAAATCCTCTCTCTTGTGCTGGCGATCGTCTTCGGCGTCATCGCGGTGAAGGTGGTCTTCTGGTTGATCGGAGTGGCGGTCTCTCTCATGTGGTGGGTTCTTGTGCTCGGCGTGGTGAGTGTTGCCGTGTACGCCCTCTACCGGGGATTCAACAACATGCTCACCAGCGGCAAGCGTCTGACCTGAGAGGCGGTCCCCCGCTTCTCCTCCGCAGCCCCCCGTTCTGAAAGCGCAACGGCGCCCCGATAGTGAAATCGGGGCGCCGTTTACGTTTCTATCGCGCCCTCCGGGGCGCAGCCGCGCGGCTCGGTTTAGGTGCCGGCGGAGTAATCGTCCATATACTCGATCTGCTCGGGAGTGAGCGCATCGATGCCGAGACCCATCGTCTCCAGCTTCACACGGGCGATCTCCTGATCCTGCTCGGCCGGGATGTCGTGCACGGTGTTCTCCAGCTTCACGCCGTTCTTGTGAGCCTCGGCAAGGCGCACCTGCGACATGAACTGGTTGGCGAACGACATATCCATCACCTCCGAGGGATGCCCCTCGGCGGCGGCCAGGTTCACCAGGCGTCCCTGCGCCAGCAGATAGATCTTGCGGCCGTCCGGGAAGGTGTACTCCTCGTTGTTGTCGCGGATGGTCCGCTTGTTCGAGGTGAGCGTCTCCAGATCGCCGATGTTGATCTCGCAGTCGTAGTGGCCGGTATTGCAGACGATGGCCCCTTCCTTCATGCTCTCGAAGTGGCGCTTCACGATGATGTCCTTGATGCCGGTGGCGGTCACGAACACATCGCCGAGCTTCGCGGCCTCGTCCATCTCCATCACGCGCATCCCCTCGAGGGTGGCCTTCAGAGCGGCGGTGGGCTTCACCTCGGTCACGATCACGTTGGCGCCCATGCCCTTGGCACGGAGCGCAACGCCCTTGCCGCAGTGGCCGTAACCGGCAACCACGAAGTTCTTGCCGGCGAGCATCACCGAAGTAGCGCGGATGATGCCGTCCAGCGTGGACTGGCCGGTGCCGTAGACGTTATCGAAGTCCCACTTGGTCTCGGCGTCGTTGACGGCGATGACCGGGTACTTCAGAGCACCGTCGGCGGCCATCGAGCGGAGACGATGCACGCCGGTGGTGGTCTCCTCGGTTCCGCCGATCACCTGGGCACAGAGTTCCGGGTGCTTGTTGTGAACCGTGAAGATCAGATCGGCGCCGTCATCCAGGGTGAGGTTCGGGTTGATGAGCAGCGTCTGCTCGATGCACCAGTAGAAATCCTCGGTGTCAAGGCCGTGCCATGCATACATCTTGATCCCTTCCTCGGCCAGCGCAGCGGCAACCGCATCGTTGGTGGAGAGGGGATTGCAGCCGGACCACGAAACCTCGGCACCGGCGGCGGCGAGCGTGCGGATGAGCACGGCGGTCTCCTTGGTCACATGCAGGCAGCCGGCGATCCGGTAGCCCTTCAGCGGCTGGGACTCGCTGTACCTGTCGCGCAGCGACTTCATCACCGGCATGCGGCTCTCGGCCCAGTCGATGAGCCTGCGCCCTTCGTCGGCCAGTGCAAGGTCACGGACTTTGTACTGTCCCTCCTTGAAATCCATGTCGTCTCCTGAGTGTTCTATGATAATATGATATCGGGAAGTTCTATCGGGATAATGCTTAGCGATAGGGCGTAGTTCTTGGGACGCCCCCTTCGGGGGCTGTAGTTCTTAGAGAACAGAAGGAACATGGGTAGCTCTCATTCTTCTCCAACTCCAAGTACTAAACTCCAAGTACTAAGTACCAAGTACTAAGCTCTATTCTTCTCCTTGACCGCCTGCAGCTCGAAGAACAGGTTCTCCGCGCGGAAGATGAAGGCGAACAGCTGCTCCCACCGCTTGGTATATCTGTTGGCTAGAGCGGCAACCCCGGTGATGCGCCAGATCTTCGGGAAGAGGATCTGGCGTTTCAGAAAGCGGAATCGCGACTCGGTATAGAGGATGTTCGGATCGTCGGCATTGAAGCCGTCGAAGACGAGCGCACCGAAGAAATGCAGGTGCGTGGGATCGTTGTACGCGTAGTAGCTGCTGTAATGCGGCGTACGGATGCGCACCCGCCCTCCGCCACGCAGCAGGCGATACACCTCGTTCATCACGGCGGTAACGCTCGCCACATGCTCGATCACATCCTGCATGATGATAAGATCGAAGCTATCCGAGGGGAACGGATAGGGAACGGCGTCGAGATCGTGCAGGATGTCGGCCTGGGAGCGCGGGCTGATATCAACACCGATGATCTCCGAGGCCTCCCCTGCCTCCGGGAAATCACGCTTGGCATGGCCACAGCCGAGATTGAGAACTCGCATCAGCAGGGATTTGGTTTCCAAACAGGACCGCTCCCGAACAGGAGCGGTCCGATTAGACGATGTCAGGCCGGCACGGGGCCGGTTTATTTTACCGCGCGTTGGAGCTTCTTGACAAGGTCCAGCCCCTCCCACGAGAATCCGTCGCCGGAGCGGCCGAAATGGCCGTAGGCGGCGGTCTGGCGGTAGACCGGGCGGCGCAGCTTCAGGCGGGTCATGATCCCCTTCGGGGTCATGTCCACTTCCTTCAGCAGCATGGCGGCGATCTGGTTATCGGGCATGGAGCCGGTGCCGTGGGTATCCACATGGAGCGAGACCGGCTCGGCAACACCGATGGCGTAGGCCACCTGGATGGTGCACTCGCGGGCCAGCCCTGCGGCCACCACGTTCTTTGCCAGATGGCGCGCGGCGTATGCGGCCGAGCGGTCAACCTTCGAGGGGTCCTTGCCGGAGAAGGCACCGCCGCCGTGGGGGGCCTTGCCGCCGTAGGTATCCACGATGATCTTGCGGCCGGTCAGGCCGGTATCGCCGTGCGGTCCGCCGATCTCGAAGTTGCCGGTGGGGTTGACATGATACTTCACCTTCCGGTCCAGCATCTCCTCCGGGATCACCTGCTTCACCACATGCTCCATCAGATCGGCCTTGATCTTCTTCTGCATGGTGGTGGAGTCCTTGAACGGATCATGCTGGGTGGAGACCACGATGGTATCCACGCGGAGCGGGCGGCCGTCCTCGCTGTACTCGATCGTCACCTGGCTCTTGGAGTCCGGGCGCAGATAGGCCATCGGGGAGTTCTTCATCTTCCGTACCTCCGCCAGGCGCTGCATCAGGCGATGCGCGAACATCAGAGGCATCGGCATCAGCTCGGGGGTCTCGTCGGTGGCATATCCGAACATCATCCCCTGATCGCCGGCGCCGCCGGTATCAACGCCCATGGAGATATCCGGCGACTGCGAGTGCACGGCGTTGAGCACGCCGCAGGAATCGCAATCGAAGCGGAGTTCCGGACGGGTATACCCGATCTCGCGGATGGTATCGCGGGCGACCTCGGCGAAATCGACGTAGGTCTTCGTCGTGATCTCGCCGCCGATCACCACCAGGCCGGTGGTGACGAAGGTCTCGCAGGCGACGCGCGCCGCGGGGTCCTTGGCGAGGATCGAGTCGAGAATCGCATCGGAGATCTGATCCGACACCTTGTCGGGATGCCCTTCGGAGACTGATTCGGACGTGAAGAGGTAGGACATGAGAGAGAATCTACGTTGGATATTGGAAGTTGGTTGACACGCTTTATCGCGGCTAGCCCAGCTCCAGCTCGGAGCTGGCTCCGGCGTTCAGGCTGGTATGGCGGCCACGGATCCGGGCGGATTCGCCGATGATCGAGCCGCGCAGTGAGGCATCCTCGACGGTGGCACCGGCCCCGATGATCGAGTCGGTCACGATCGAGCCGCTCACGATGGCACCATCGGCGATGGTGGCATACGGGCCGATGATGGAGTTGGAGATCTGCGCGCCAGGCGCGATATGAACGGGGGGATTGACCACGACGCCGGCGATCTGCCGCTCCAGAGGGCGGCGGTCCAGCAGATGCCGGTTGGTCTCCAGCATCGTCTCCGGCTTACCGCAATCGAACCATCCCTCCAGCTTGAACGTGGTGAACTTCTCACCCCGCTCGATCATCATCTGCAACGCGTCGGTAAGCTGATATTCGCCACGGGTGCGGCGGTCGTTCTCCACCAGATCGGAGAGGCATTCGCCCAGAAGAACAGGGTTCTTGATGAAGTACAGCCCCACGATGGCGAGGTTGGTGGGGGGAATATCGGGCTTCTCCACCAGTTTGGTGATGAACTCTCCGTCCATCTCCACAACGCCGAACCGGCGGGGGTCCTCCACTTCACGCACTCCCAGCGAGGAATGCTCGCCGGCGAGCACCGGACGGAAATCGACCTCGAAGATGGTATCACCCAGGATGATGAGCACCGGCTCGGTCCCGAGCGATTCCTTCGCCAGATAGATCGAGTGCCCCAGCCCCTCGCGGACCGGCTGCTGCACGAACTCGAAGTCGAAGTCGTAGTTCGTACGCACATACTCCTCTACCATCTCGCCCAGATAGCCGACGATGATGGTAGCCGAGGTTATGCCTTCATCGAGAAGTTTATCGAGGATATGACCGAGGATAGGTTTGCCTGCCACACTGAGCAGAACCTTGGGAAGCGTATATGTATGAGGGCGCAGCCGGGTGCCAACACCGGCCACGGGTATGATAGCGCGCATGCGGTAAAAGTTGGTCCATCAATAACAATAGACCGCGCAACTTACGAAAAGCCCGCCGACCAGCAACCGCGAATGGCCGCAGATCGGGGTGGGCGGGACCCCGCAACCACAGGCGAAATCCCCCGTTGGAGATGAAATCTCCACGAATATGCCCTCATCACCCCCCTGCCCCCTCCGGTTGTAGAGAATTGTTGCGGGGAGGTTGGGAGCATACCCAGCCGCGAATGGGCGCGGATCGGGGCGGGCGCGCCCGCATAGCCGTTGAAGAATCCAACCGTTGAAAATGAAATCTCCACGAATATGCGCTCATACACCCTCTCCCCTCCGGTTGTAGAGAATTGTTGCGGGGATGTGGGGAGAGAGTAGTTCGAAGCAATACCCAGCCGCGAATGGGCGCGGATCGGGGTGGGCGCGCCCGCATAGCCGTTGACGAATCCACACGTTGGAGATGAAATCTTCACGAATATGGGAATGGGAGGCATCGCAGGGGGCCATCG
Organism: Candidatus Kapaibacteriota bacterium; assembly: GCA_048594725.1. GTDB lineage: Bacteria > Bacteroidota > Ignavibacteria > OLB7 > OLB7 > JAFDZV01. Next base: position 15,745 of record JBMDXA010000207.1, on the reverse strand, counting down.
CAGGGGGTGAGGCCCCTGGCCTCTTTGGCTTCCCCTATCCCGGCACATTCCGCCGCAGCTCGTCCAGCCAGATCTCTGCCTCCGAATCGCTCGGGGCGCGCCAGTCGCCGCGAGGGGAGAGCGAGCCGCCGGAGCCGACCTTGGGGCCGTTCGGCATGGCCGAGCGCTTGAACTGGCTGATCTTGAAGAAGCGGAACAGAAAGGTCTCCAGCCACTTCCGGATGGTCGCCAGATCGTATTCCCTCCGCTTCCCGGCGGCGATGCCGCCGGGCCAGTCGCCACGAGAACGGTCGCTCCAGGCATGATGGCTCAGAAATGCCACCTTGCTGGGACGGAAGCCGTAGCGGGTGGTGTAGTAGATATTGAAATCCTGGAGATCGTACGGCCCGATCTTCTCCTCGGTGCTCTGCGCCGGCGCCTCCTTCCCCTCCTCGCTGCCGGGAACCAGTTCCGGCGATATCTCCGTATCGACGATCGACTGCAGGATGGCGCTCGTCTCCGGGTCGAACTGCGCGCTCTCCACCGACCATCGTATCAGATATTGGATCAGCGTCTTCGGCACCGATCCGTTCACGTTGTAGTGTGACATCTGGTCCCCCACGCCATAGGTGGCCCAGCCCAGCGCCAGCTCGGAGAGATCCCCGGTGCCGAGCACCAGCCCGTTATGGTAGTTCGCCAGCCGGAACAGATGCGAGGTTCGCTCCCCCGCCTGCACGTTCTCGAACGTGACGTCGTACACCGGCTCGCCGTTGCCGAACGGATGGCCGATATCCTTCAGCATCTGCGTTGACGAGGGGCGGATATCGATCTCGGCGGCGGTGGTCCCCAGCGCCCGCATCAGCCCCCACGCATTGCCGTAGGTGCGATCGCTGGTGGCGAAGCCGGGCATGGTATAGGCGAGGATATTGGTGCGGGGGTGCCCCAGCCGGTCCATCGCCTTGGCCGCCACGATCAGCGCCTGGGTGGAATCGAGCCCTCCGGAGACGCCGATAACGATTTTTTCGATGCCGGTGGAGATCATCCGCTTCATCAGCCCGTGCACCTGGATGTTGTATGCCTCGAAGCAACGCTCGTTCCGGAGCGCCGGATCGTTCGGCACATACGGGTATCGTTCCACCTCGCGCATCAGCGGGCCGCTGGTTTCCGGGATCTCGAAGGCGAACGGGATACGGCGCATCGCTCGCAGGCGCTCCTGATGAACTCCCGCCGAATCGTTGAAGCTGGTCATCCGCATCCGGTCCTGCACCAGCCGCTCCAGATCGATATCGGCGACGATGATCTGTTCCTCCGAGGCGAACCGTTCTGATTCCGCCAGCAGATCATTGTTCTCATAGATCATCGCATGCCCGTCCCACGCCAGATCGGTGGTGGATTCCCCCGGTCCGGCCGCCGTATAGAGATATGCCGCCAGGCACTTGCCGGACTGCGCGGCGCAGAGATCGCGGCGGTAATCGGCCTTGCCGATGGTGATATTGCTTGCCGAAAGGTTGCAGAGCACCGTTGCTCCCGCCATCGCGGCGTAGCTGCTGGGGGGGATGGGAGCCCAGACATCCTCGCAGATCTCCGCGTGGACCGAGAAGTTCGGAATGTTGGATGCGGTGAAGATCAGATCATTGCCGAACGGGATCATCTCCCCAAGAAAGAGCACCTCCCGCGCCACCGCGTCACGTCCGGAAGTGAACTGCCGCTTCTCGTAGAACTCGCGGTAGTTCGGCAGGTATGTTTTCGGGACGATGCCCAGCACGCGCCCGCGATAGATCGCAACCGCCGTGTTGAAGAGTTTCCCTTCGAACCGCAATGGCGCCCCCACCAGCAGCAGCGGCGAGAGCTCATGGCTCGCCTGGAGCACCCGGGCCACCGCCGCCACCGAGGCATCGAGCAGGGCATCCTGATGGAACAGATCATCGTTGCTGTAGGCGCTCAGGCCAAGCTCCGGAAAGAGCGCCACCGAGGCGTTCATCGCCGACGCGCGGGCGGCCAGCTCTATCGTCCGCTCCACATTGAACGGCGGATCGGCAACCTTGACATGGGGGATACAGACGGCCGCACGGATGAACCCATGCGAGTAGATGGAATGAAACGGGCGGGGAGAGTTGTTCAGCATTGCAGGGATCTCATCAACAATCATGAAAATCATGGATTCCAGGGCCGGGCAGGAAGGCAAGGTACGGGTGATCCGGGGGAAGAGTCAAGGGGTGAGCGCGAGCCGTGGGGTCCGGGATTCCATGATATCCGGGAGCCGGGCAGTCCAGGGATTCAGGCTCGCCTCTGCATTCTCCCTTTCAATCTCCTTCTACCAACGCCTGCGTACTTCAGAACAAGTTTTCTGACATCTTGCGCTGTGCTGTCGCGGAGTTTGACCCCGTGCCCCCTGCTGCTACCAGTTCGCACGGCGTGGAACTCCGCATGAACAGCGCCCGAAATCCCGGAAAACCTATCCCGAAGCGCTTACGTACTATCTACCAATCAGTATATTGCACTAAACGATTAGGCGCCTTCTATTCCCTCCCCTTTTTCCTTCTCCCCCCGGAAGAAATCACCAGGAAAACGCCCGGTCGATCTCACTCATCCATGGTCCGGCGATACTCGCAACTGCCGGGCCGCACACGACCGAACCAAACCTACAACTGGTATGAACACCGTTCTGATGCTTGGAACCCGCAAGGGGTTGTTGCTGATGGAGCACCAGGGAAATCAGTGGCAGATCACCAGGGAATCCTTTCCCGGAGCGCCGGTAGCCTACAGCATGCATGATCCCCGCACCGATACGATCTGGGCCTGCCTGGATCACGGCCACTGGGGACAGAAGCTGCATCGTTCGCGCGACTGGGGGGCCACCTGGGAGGAACTGCCATCACCCCGCTATCCGGAAGGGGCGGAGATCAGCGAGGGGAAACCGGCAACGCTCCGCTATCTCTGGACGATGGCCCCCGGAGGGGATGATCGCCCGGAACGATTCTACATCGGCACCGAGCCCGGCGGCCTATTCCGCAGCGATGACGGCGGCGAAACGTTCCAGCTGGTGGAATCGCTCTGGAACCATCCCAGCCGTCCCGGCTGGTTTGGCGGCGGCCGCGATTACGCGGGCATTCACTCGGTCGTGGTCGATCCCCGCGACAGCCGCAGGGTGCTGGTTGGCATCAGTTGCGCCGGCGTGTTCGAAACCACCGACGACGGAGCCACCTGGCGGCCGATCAACAAGGGGCTGAAAGCGGAGTTCCTTCCCAACCCCGATTCGGAGGTGGGGCAGGACCCCCACCTGCTGGTGGGCTCCCCGAGCCATCCCGATTTCCTCTGGCAGCAGAACCACTGCGGCATCTTCCGGAGCACCGACAGCGGTATGCACTGGCAGGATGTCTCCCAGGCGGAGGGCCCGGCGCGCTTCGGGTTCGCCATCGCGGTGGACCAGCAGCGCCCCGATACGGCCTGGGTGGTGCCGGCCCATAGCGATGAGATACGAACCGCGATCGGCGGCGCGCTCTGCGTCTGCCGGACCGAGGATGGGGGCGCTACCTGGACCGATCTGCGCGCGGGACTGCCGCAGAACCACTGCTACGACGTCGTCTTCCGCCATGCGCTCGATGTGAAGGACGATCAGCTTGCCTTCGGCTCCACCACGGGCAATCTCTTCGTCTCCAACGATCGCGGCGATTCCTGGAGTTCGGCCGGCAGCTACCTCCCGCCGATCTATTCGGTCAGGTTCGGCGTCCGTTCCTGAACACATTCAGCACCGGAAGCCTCGTAAACAGTTCACGCAAAGCCGCAGAGACCGCAGCGGAGAGAGATACTCATCCCCGTTGCGTGCTCGCGGCTTTGCGTGATGTTCTTCCAACCCCTCCGGGGTCTCTCCCCTGCCTACCGCCGGGCTACCGCCGGGTTACCGCCGGGGGCGCGAGGGCTGCTGCTCGGCCGGCTGCGGCGTGGAGGGGGGGGCCGGCTGGGTTCTCATCCAGGGCTTGTCCGGATGCTGCCGCACGATATACTGATACTTGGTCATCGTGGCGCCGGTGGCCTCGTTGAACAGCGGCGAGGCCCCGGTATACATCGTCCCCTCGGGATCGCCGTACTCGTTCAGCGTGGCATCGTTCGCGCGAAGCCAGGTATCGATCCGCGCACGCTCCGAGGCGCTCACCGGCGGCAGGCGCACCGTATCCCTCCGGACCACCGTATCCACCTGGCGCTGCACCACCGTATCGCGCCGCACGATGGTATCGCTTCCTCCCGGCTGAATCACCGTGGTATCCCGTACGATCACCGTATCGGGAAGCACGCCGTGCGTCGAATCGGTCGTCGTCACTTCGATCTGGGCCTCATCAGGACCGCAGGCCCCGCAGAAAAGGGCCAGGGCGGCGATCATCACCCCGGTCCCGCGTCCGAATATCTTCATCTGACCATCTCCCAGCCCGCTTGCGAGCCTTGATATCGTAGGATTGTACTCACTATCTGCCTGTTCCGGCAGACTCTACCATGCTCATCCTACAGAAATCAGACCAGTTTCCGGAATCGGCCCGGCAGAAGCGTTTCCCTATCCTCCGCCCCGATCTATTTCTTAGATTCGGGAGTTGCGAGCCTGCACCATACTCCCCTGCGCAGATTCGATGCAACGATGGAAGCGATAGATACATACGCCAGAACATATATATCAATCCGGTGGACGTAGTATGAGCGCAGCAGACAGGAAGTTCGATATGGAACTCCTTTTCCGGGCTCTGGCCGACCGCACGCGGTTGCGGCTGCTGAATCTGATGGGAGAAGGAGAGGTCTGTGTCTGTCATTTCGTGGAGATTCTGGGGACCAACCAGCCGAAGATCTCGCGGCATCTGGCGTACCTGCGGCGTGCGGGGGTGGTTGTAGCCAGGCGTGACGGCAAATGGATGCATTACCGGATCGTGGAGCCCAGGTCCCCCCATGCCGCGCGCATCCTGGCCGATATACGCGAATGGCTGGCAGGCGATACGGAGATGCAGAAGGAGAGGGGCGAACTTGCGAATATCTCCTGCGCTCCCGCCACCCCGGTCCGGATTCAGGGAGCGGCGCAGCCGGTAGCGATCCTGAGCTGATCGGGCAGGGGCACCGGGAGCAGAAACCATACAAAAGCCGCGATGGCGCAAAGTGATGATCCTCCTTGCGCCTTCGCGGCTTCTGCATGCCTGCATGGCTGTACCGGCCATGACCGCCGGCCGTACCCGGAGAAGGGTATCCGGCCTGCGCGCTATTTCTGCATGATGATGAACTCCGTGCGCCGGTTCAGCCTCCGCCCCTCCTCGGTATCGTTGGCGGCGGTGGGGCGGGTTTCGCCATAGCCGATGGTGAAGAGGCGGTCGCGGGTGATGCCCCGCTGCACCATATACTCCTTCACCGCATCGGCCCGCTGGTTGGAGAGGCGCATGTTCAGCGCATGTTCCCCCACATCATCGGTGAAGCCCTCCACCCGGAGTTTCAGCGAGGGGCGGGCCTTCATCAGCCGGACGATATAATCCAGGCTCTGCTGCGCTCCCGGCTCGATGCTATGCTGGTTGGTGCCGAACTGGATATTATCCACCACCAGCTTCCTCCCCACCTCCAGCACCGGCAGCATCTTCCGCACCGCCACCTTCGCCCCCGGTATCTTCAGCTCGATGGCAATGGAATCGGGGATCAGATCGGCATTGGAACGATAGGTCGCCGTGTAGAGCGAGGTCATCGTCGTCACGAACTTGTTCAGGATATCGGCGAAGGACTGATGGATGTTGAAGATCTGGCCGCCGGTGGATTCGGCGATGGTCTTGTAGCCGACGATGCTGGGATCGATGATGCAGAAGGTGCGCAGATCGTAGCGGTTCAGCACGTTCAGCAGGCTGCGGGTGGTGTACATCGTGCGCCCGTAACCGCTCTCGCCGTACTGGTGATAGGGCGCATCGGTGATAAGCACCACGCAGCGGTTGGCGCTCTGGCGGAAGTTCATGCCGGTGGCGGCACGGAGCGCCTCCAGGGCGTTCTCCTTGGTATCTCCGCCGCCGCGCGCCACGATCCCCTCGATCCATCCCTTGAACTGGGCGATATCATCGGTAAGCCAGTGGCGTTCCGAGACATTGTCGTCGAAGACGATCAGCCCCAGCCGGTAATCGATCCCCTTTGCGGCCAGCCGGGTGGTGAATTCGTCCACATTCTGCTTCACCCCCTCGATCTTCGATCCCATGCTCCCGGTCTGATCGATCAGAAAGACGAAGTCGATCGGAACGCGGTTGGTGCGGGTGATGGCCGACAGGGAGATGACATCCTTCTGTGCACCGTTCTCGGTGATGAGGATATCGCTTTTTTCGATCCCCAGAACGGAATTATGCTGGGAGTCGAACACATCGAAGACAACGCTGATAAGAGGAAAACGGGTGATGTCGATGTTGCGTACCGCAACACGGAGCGCGGTATCCAGAAGCGTGATGGAGGTAAGCTCTATCCGCCCTCCCTTCGGGACCGTATCGGTTCCCCCCGGCTGCCCGTGAAGGGCAAAGGGCACCAGCATCCAGAACGCCGCCAGACATGCGAGGATGGAAAGGGTGCGCCGATGAGTTGGGATAAGCGGACCGTTCATAAAACGAGGCCCCGAAGCCGCCCGGGGTAGTAGATCGATGGTACCGGTTCAGCGGATGGGATGATATACCAGCATTATCTCTGTGTGCAGACCTGCCTCAACTTACATCCTGATCCCGTAGCCAGCAAAGAAATAGAGGCCGGGTATAATGATAGACCCCGGCAGCGCCGAATAGATCACGCCAGGCCGCAAAGAAAAGAAAAGGCCGCTCCCCTTTGCAGTAACATTTTGATGATCTACCGATTGGTAGGAAGGGCAGGCTACGGCTGCAAAAACAGAAGGGTCTCTGCGGCTGCGCCATGGCGACGAAGAATCAACCGCCTGCACAGTCAGAGACCCATAACATGGACTTTTGTTTCAGTTCGGCCCACCTGAACAACGGCGGACCGAACCGAATTGTTAGTCGATCATAAAGCGGAGCACCGGCGAGATCATGAAGAAGCTCTCCTGCTCCCACGGAGCCGGCGAATCACGAAGGATCGGCGTGGAGAACTTGGCCTGGATGAAGAGCCAGTTCGGAAGCAGCGGAATAAAGCCGTCCAGCAGCAGGTTGCGGTTGGCAAGCTGCGCGCTGATCCCGAACGGGAAGCCGGACTGGTTCAGATATTCCACCTTCGCGAAGATCCAGTCCTCCATCTCGGAGGGATGGATCAGGCCCGTGTATCGGACACCCTGCGCATCGAGCAGTGCCGCATCACGATTGGCCAAAGTGAACGTGATGCTGTCACCGTTGTTCTTCGCAAGCACGCCACGGGCGAACTCCTGATAGGAAGCACCCAGGCTGATACGGAAGAAGTGCTCGTAATCATTCAGCCAGGTCTCCCAGAAGACGCTGCCCTGTGCCACCGTGCGAAGGAAGTACGTGGCCTCGGTGAACTGGGTGGTACGATTGGTCTGCTGGGTCTGGGTCACGATACCACCATCACCCAGGTTCACCTGCTCATAGCCCTGGAGCTTGTTGAACGGGATCTCGGTATTGAGCGACAGGCCGATATCGTTCACCTGCGGCAGGCGATAGTCGATACGGGTCACCGCCTTTACGCCGGTGTTGCCGTTCAGCAGGCGGGGCTGGATCACTCCGCCCAGGAACTCGTCCTGGGGCATGCCGAACTTCATACGGTAGGCCGCGCCAAGCTGCACGGTAAGGATGTCCGGAACGCCGGCAGCGCGGAGCACCGGGTCCTGCAACTGGATGATCGGGTAGTGGAGCACGGCCTTCCCCTGCCCCGACGACCAGAAGTGGTAGCCGATCTCGTCGTTGCCGATGTTATGCTCCAGGCGGGCGCCGGTGGTGCCAAGCTGTACGGCCTGGCGGAACGCGGAAACCGCGATGAACTGGCGCGCGTTGGTCGGCTGAAGCACGTTCGGGATACGGGTGGCCGGTCCGGTGGTAAGCGGCGTGGCCGGCGGGATATCGGAGTGGGCGTAGCCCTTGTCGAGGATGCGGTTATAGAGCGCCTCGCCGAGTTCCGTCCGGATCTTCTGCCCGCCGCTCAGCACGGCATTGCCTCCCACGCGGATGGAGAGGATATCCTGCTCGTTGGTCTCCGGCTTCGGGAAGGTGGCCGTGACGGTCATCGAATCGGTCTCGCGGACCGGGATGCCATCCAGCTTGAAATACTGGGCGAGCTTGATCTTCAGATCGGCTTCGTTGATGCGCCAACGGGGAAGGTAGCGCTCGATATCCGGGTCGGTGGTCGTAGCGCTATCCTGCATCCGCTGAAGCTCGGCGAGCGTCGGAGGAAGGGAGGTAGGCTGCGCCGCCGCAGGTGTGATGTCGATGCTGAGGGTGATCAGCACAGCCGCGAGGGCTGTCAGCACTGGCTTTCTCATTCTTGTTATGTCCTTGGCTGAGTTGGAATCTTCTGTTCAATTACCGGGAGAGCGCCGCCGGCCCTATCCATCGGAAACGATGGCAAGTGCCGGCAGCGGGTTAGCATCGCAACGCGGCCGTTACGGCATCGCTGCGGGAGCCGGACCGAAGTGATACTTCACGCTGAGCGACGGAACGATGATGTTCGGGTTCTCCCACGGGTGGGTGATAAGGCGATCATCACCATCGAACGAAGTGAAGTACTTCCCTTCCAGCTTCAGATCCAGACGGTTGTTGATAGCAAACTGCAGCCAGACGTTCGCAAGGATCGACTGGTCGAAATACTGGACACCGGCGCCCCAGGGCACCATCTGTCCTCCCTTCATATACTCGATACGGCCGGAGACGCCGCCCCGGCTGCGGTTCCACTGCTTTACCAGGGTCGTCGGGGCCTCTTCATCCTCCTGTCCCGGCACGAACTCCGGATCAACCTCGCGGCTGAACGCTTCAACACCGTACACGGTGCCGCCGAACTTCAGGCGGAACAGGTGCTTGGCATCGGCATCGGCAAAGAAGCCGAACGAGTAGTACGCCTGGAAGGCATAGCGGATCAGGTAGCCGAGCTCCGGAGCGCCGGTTCCCTCGAACAGGCGGATTCCCTCGGTGTTGGCCTCGCTGAAGGTATAGGAACCATAGAAATCGAACAGACCGGAGTTGTTGAGCAGCGGGGCAGCGAAATCACCGCTGAGGGCGAGTCCGTAGCCGCCGATGATCTTCTGCTGGCGCGAGCCGATGCCGCTGGAATCGACGGTGTTGCCACCGAAGCGGATCTGCGGCAGCACCGCACCCAGGCGGATATTCTCCAGGATGGCGTTCAGCGTCAGGCGTCCGCCCCAGATCGACGGATAGTTGATCTCGTCGAAGTTGTTGCGAAGCTCAACGCCCCACTCCGGTTCCGGCACCGGGAGGGTGTCGTTGGTCATGCGATAGGCCATGAACGAGGCGATCACATCGGTACCGACACTGATCTCGTACGGGTACTCGACGGTGCCAGGGGCGGCCGAGAAGCCCGGAACGGTGGGATCGGTGAAGAGGTTGGCGTTGAACAGGCGGGCCGAATCCTGCTGGCGGAGGGGACGCCCCTCGGAGATGCTCGTCAGCACATACGGGAAACGATCCTCGCTGATATAGGTGGCCTGCGCGCGCGTGGGAGGTGCAAGGCTGATCTCGCTCAGGTCGCGGAGCACGAACATCTGATTGGTCAGGCTCTCGCTCCCCTCGGAAACTGCGCTGCGCAGATCGGTATACAAGCCGGAATCGAGCGGACGGAGGAAGTTATAGAGATCGAGACCACCCTGCGGCTGCCCTTTCAGGCTGAATCCGCCGGCCGGGAGATCCTCGATGCCGACCAGCGCGATCAGCAGGGGATTGTTCCTGTCGCGCGTGGTGATCAGCAGATAATCCTTTGGAATATTGGCAAGTTCGGTAAGAACCTTCGAAGCAATACCGAGGACCTCGTTGGTCTGCTGCTCATCGAGATCGTCGGGCTGAAGACCGTATTCGGCGGCGAGGCGCTCGCGGAATGCTGCGGGGTCACGCCGGATACGGGCGGGCGTGGCAATACGGATAACCGTGTTATAGAACGGGGGATTTACCAGAGGTTCGAACGTGATCGTCTCGCGGTATGCTTCAATTGTCCCGCTATCCAAGGCCGACGCATTCCGCTGGGGCTCGATCATGCGCTGCTTCAGCTCGTCCCGGAGCCGATAGATGGTAACGTTCGCCCATTTGATCTCATCGATCACCCTGGCGAGGCTAGCCAGGGAGCGACTAATACGTTGCTTAGTGCTATTGGTATCTGGCTCCGCACGGAGAGGAGTGGAGGCGAAGGCGACGCACAGGGATGCGAGCGCCACACAGTTCACCAGCCGGGCGATTGGGGTCCTCATGAGGTTATTCCGTGTGTTAAGTAAGGATATGAGAGTTGCGTTGTCGGCCATTCGTGCTACTGAACAGTAACTTAGAAAAGAATCGGCTATATGCCGAAGCGCTTTGTTACACGGCCCGGCGTCCCCCCAGAACGACCAACCGGCCAACTCCATTGTCATAGCCATGGAGCGGCCGCATTCCGAGGACGGGGAAGTTAATGAGCCGGGTGTACCAGCCGACGATCATGAGCACGCTCCTCTCAAAAGCGACAGTCTCTTAACAGGAGCGCGATCACCTCGTGACCAACAGCCGCTCGGGGGTTACCCCCACGAGCGGCTGATAATATAAGCTCAAATCGGTTATCTCGAACCGTTAATCTCAGCGTTATCTCGGCGAGACCGTCAGCGTGAAGGTAAGTACCTCCGAACGGGTTGCCCCGCCCTTGCCGCGCAGCGTTACCTCGACCTCGTACTTCTTGCCGTTGGCCTCCTTGTTCTTCAGAAGCCTGGTGAAGTCCGTCACCGATACCTTGAGCTGACCGGTCTTGTCATCGATCTGCTCCAGCTCGAAGTTGATGCCGTCCTTGTCGCACTCCGAGCAGGTTGCCGTAGCCGGAACGCCGTGCTCGACGTTGCCGATACGCTGGATCACCGAGAACTGCGGCGAGGTCCACTGCTTCTGGCGCGGGCTGAACGTGATGCTGTAGTCGAACGATTCGGCCACCAGCTGCGGCATCGGGAAGCTGACGCTCATCTCCCCTTCCGGCTGCACCACTGCATTGGTACCGGACTGGTTGCTCAGCAGCAGCACCCACTGCGAACGATCCGGCGTGCCCCCCGGCTTCCAGAATACGCTCGTCTTGATATCCGCCGGGCGGGTGCCCTCGGTTACCACCAGTGCCTTGGCCTGATCCGGCGGGAGGCTGCGATGCGCAACGCCCGGACGGTTCATCACCTCAACGCCCTTCATCTCCACCACCGTCTGGTAATGGTCGTTCGGGACGTACAGGCTTGCCCAGTCGCTGGAGGGATCGTACTGCGCGCCCACGGTGGCACGCATACCGCGCCATGCCTTGGTGCCGTTGGTACGGTCGTTCTTGGCCTTCAGCTCCGGCGAGTCCACCATCAGGAACTTCTCGTCGGATGCCACGTTGCCGGCGTTGACAGCCTTTGCGGTGAGCTTGTTAAGCCCCGGCTGCAGGTTGCTGAACACGGCCGTGTAGTTCCCCTTCTCGGCATCGACGGTGACCAGGGTTGCCCCCGACACGTCCCTGGATGCCTCCTTCGGTCCCAGCGTCACCGGCACCGAGAACGGAGCTGCGTTATACCAGTAGATGGTATCGCGCGGAACCGAGATGGTTGCAAACGGCTGCTGGGGAGGCGGTGCCTCCGGACGGGTAACGCGAACGTTGAAGGAGGTAAAGCCCTGGTTCTCGCCGAGCTGCTTGTAGGCATCCGGCGTCAGCAGCTGCTCCACGTAGCGTTCCACCTGCGTGGCCTGCCCCTCGGAGCCGCGCTCCTTGCGGAGCACCTTCTGCACCTGGCGAAGCTGCAGCACGGTCAGCTTGATGTTACCGATACGGACGGTATCGGCATCCTTCGGCTCGCCGGTGACGCCGAGGATCTTATTGGTTGCCGATGAGAACCGGAGGCGATACCAACCTGGCCCCTGGTTCGGCTTGAAGTTGACACCGAACACCTTCACGCGGCGTCCCTTCGAGACCTGCTCGTTGGTCAGCTCCTCGTTGAGGGTGAAGTACTTGTCGGTGACATCGGCGGGGATGCTGGAGCCGAACGTCTGGCGCGGCGTGGTATAGCTTCCCACATCGGTGCCCAGCTCGGCCTCGAAGATCTTGCTGCCGTTGGTGATGTCCGCACTGTCCGGACCGAGTTCGATCTCTTCGACCTCGGGGTTGCCCAGATGGGAGACAGTATATACGAGCTTGGAAACATCATCGCCACGGATGGTCTTGCCGTTGATGACGCTCGAAGCCTTAGGATCGCCCACAGCGACCACGACGGTATAGTTGCGCACGGTGGACTGCGGCTCTTTGTCGTTCAGCACGATGTTATCCTTCGGAGTAGCCGTGATGCCGGTGGCACCGGTACCTGACTGCAACTGCGAAAGGATTGTCTGAACGATCTGGAGTGCCTGCTGCTGCTGCTTGCGCAGTCCTTCCTCAGCCTCATCGCGCTCGATGAAGATGATCAGCAGTTCAAGAATGACAGCAAGGTACAATACGAAATAGACCTTGCCTGCTCCGCCTTTGGACATACTACTGTTCCTTTCTCATGAAGAGACGGGTGAATTCAGTTGCGGTCGCTGTAAATCAACCGGGATGATAGAGTAGACGCGAACGAGTAGGAGAGTGCTCCGGATAGTGCGTTGAAGCGCCCGTGTCAGAACGTTCGGTGAGGGGAGGAATGCAACCAACCCCAGAGAATTTCGATAGAAGGTATCCAGCAGTCGTGGAGGGTTCCCTTCGGTCTGATGCCGTGCGGAACCTTGTAGTGCATCTACGCCATAACAGAAGCGTCCTCTCTCCCAGAGCGCAAACATAACGATTCTTGCGATGCGAACAGAGAACGCGTATCGAATTGTGAGGCGATAATACAGCGCCGCCAAGCTACAAATCAAGAAAAATTTACTGGCGGCCCTTGCTGGATGGCTTCTATGACCTGAAAATGGGGAATATCGGCCCCCCGCATCCCCGCTTTCCCTTCGCTCATTTGCCCCCTCCCTGCCGATGCGCTCCGTCTCTCGTCGGGTGGCCGGCCCCGTCATAACACAAGTCCGGTGAAGGACCTTCATACCGCCCACCGCTCATTTCAAGACGATGGAAGATGATATTATTGCCGCCGGGCACCCCCCCTGCGGCCAGGGGCAGAGCGGGTGTACGGGCGGGCCCGGAGGCCGGCTTACATCAGGCGCAGATTGGCGAACTTCAGCATCAGCTGCTTCCGCCCCGCCTTGTCGAAACGGACGGTCAGCTTGGTTTTATCCCCGGCTCCGGCTATCGCCTCTATCCTCCCCTCGCCGAAGGATGCATGGAACACACGGGCGCCGATCTGGAGGGTCTTCGGGGTCTGCGAATAGTCGTCGTCGAACTCCGGCGGGGCAGGCGGCTGCTCCTCCAGGCGCCGGACGTTCCAGTTGCGGTTCTCCTGGCGTCCCCCCCCGGGCCGCCCCGAGTGGGCGCCGTAGGCCCCCAGAGAGGGCTTTGCGGGCGCGGTGGTATTGAACTCCAGGAACTCGTCCCGGATCTCGTTCAGGAACCGCGACGGAGTGGGATAGCTCAACTCCCCGAACCGGTAGCGGCGCTCGCAGTTGGTGAGATAGAGGCGCTCCTTGGCGCGGGTAACCGCCACATAGAAGAGCCGCCGTTCCTCTTCGAGATCATCCTCCATCTGCGCGGAGTTCCCCACCGGGAAGAGCCCCTCCTCCAGTCCCACCACCACCACCACCCGGAACTCCAGCCCCTTGGCCGAATGGATGGTCATCAGCGTCACCCGTTCGGCGGCCGCATCGTAGCTGTCGGAATCCGAGAGAAGCGAGATCTCCTGGAGATACTGGTCGAGCGTGACGTCGGGGTTGGCCTCGGTGAACTCGGCGATATGAGAGAGAATGCGCTGCACGTTGTCCCACCGGGCGATGGCCTCCGGCGTCCCCTCATCCTTGTAGCTCTGCAACAGGCCGGATTCGCTCAGCAGGGTGCGCACCAGCTCCGCCGGGGGCATATCTCCCAGGTGGTTGCGGTACATATCCAGCATCTCGGCGAATTTGCCGAGCACATTTCCCACGCGCGGGGTAAGCTCCGGAACCCGCTCCGGGTTTCTGGCGGCGGCCAGCAGCGGAATCCCCTGGCTGGTGGCGTAATGCCGCAGCCGCTTCATGGTGGTCTCCCCCACCCCTCGTGCCGGCGTGTTCACCGCGCGGGAGAACGATTCGTCGTCCCGCTCGTTCACCACCAGGCGCATATAGGCCAGGGCATCCTTCACCTCCTTGCGGCGATAGAAGGCCACCCCTCCCACCAGACCGTACGGGATGTTGGCGCGGCGCAGGCCGTCTTCTATAGAGAGCGACTGCGAGTTGGTGCGATACAGCACGGCGATATCGTTCAGCGATACGCCGTCGCGCGCCTCGCGCTGGAGCAGCCGCACCACTTCCTCCCCCTCCTCGCGCTCATCGCGCAGGGTGAGCACGCGCACCTTCTCGCCATGGAGGTTATCGGTCCAGAGAGTCTTGTCGATGCGCTGCCGGTTGTTCTTGATGACATCGTCGGCGGCGGCCAGGATGGTCTTGGTGGAGCGGTAGTTCTGCTCCAGGCGGAAGATCCTGTGCTCCGGATAATCCTGCTCGAAATCGAGGATGTTCCGGATATCGGCGCCACGGAACTTATAGATCGACTGGGCGTCATCCCCCACCACGCAGATATTATGGTGCGATGAGGCGAGCATCTGCACCACCACGTACTGCGCGCGGTTGGTATCCTGATACTCGTCGATCATGATATACCGGAACTGCTCCTGGTAGCGCTTGAGCACATCCGGATAGCGCTCGAACAGCTCGATGGTCTTGACGAGCAGATCGTCGAAATCCATGGCGTTGTTGGCGGCCAGACGGCGCTCGTAACTATCGTAGACCAGGGCGATGCGGGACTCCAGGGCATCGGATGCGCGCGAGCGATACAGCGAGGGGTTTATCATCGCGTTCTTGGCGCCGGAGATCCGGCTGTGGATCATCTTCGGGGAGAAATCGCTCGTGGAGATGCCGAACTCCGCCATCGCCGCGCGGACCACACCGAGGGAATCATCGCTGTCGTAGATGGTGAAGCTGGAGGTATACTCCAGCTTTTCGGCCTCGCGCCGGAGAATGCGGCTGAAGACCGAATGGAACGTGCCGGTCCAGAGTGGCCGCGCCCGCTCGTGCCCCACCAGGCGGGCGATGCGCTCTTTCATCTCCCCTGCCGCCTTGTTGGTAAAGGTGAGCGAGAGGACGTTCCACGGGGGCACCCCCTTGGCAAGCAGATAGGCGATACGGTAGGTGAGCACACGGGTCTTGCCGGAGCCCGCGCCGGCCACGATCAGCACCGGCCCCTCCACGGTGGTAACCGCCTCGCGCTGAACGGGGTTCAGCTCATTGATGAAATCCACATCGAGCGGAGCCTGAGCAGCCGGCGCCCCCTTCTCCTCGGAGAAGAGTTCCAGCGTTGCCCCGGTATCAGCGCGTTTCAATGTCAGCTTAGCCATGAATGATGGGACCGTCGATTTTCGATTGACGATTTTGGATTTTCGGTTGGGGGAGAGTCAGTCGATTTTCGATTGACGATTTTGGATGTTCGATTGGGGGACGTTCAGGGGGGAGGATTTTCGATTTGCGATTTTGGATTTTCGATTGGGAGAGAGTCAGTCGATTTTCGATTGACGATTTTG
>JBMDXA010000206.1:0-31609 GCA_048594725.1 Candidatus Kapaibacteriota bacterium | reverse complement strand
CCTTCGCGCCTTTGCGTGGGATTCTTCTGGAATTGCCCACTCAGGGTCGCTCAAGTATATAGTTGCCAATCGCAAATCGAAAATCCCTTCATCGAGGGTCATACAAAAAAAAGGGGCACCGAACCGGCACCCCTTTCCATGATTCTAGGCCTTCATCCTGGCCCCTTCGTCTTCTATCGTGAAGATCCAGGCGGCTATTTTTCCCGACGGCATCGCCTTGAAATCCTCCCAGTAATCGTGGGAGAAATGCAGGCGGCTGGAGGTGTCGTTCTGATCGGAGGCATCGGTCTCCTCCTTGATGCGGCCCAGCCTCTGCTGCCACTGCCGCACATTTTCGGCGCGAAGATCCACCCAGCCGGCCGAGGCCCACGAGTCGAGCGATTCCGGCGTGATCTCCAGCTCCCCCTCGCCCCGGTACGGCGGGATCTTGATGGTATCGCCGCGCAGAAGGGTCTTGCCATCGCCCAGCAGAATCGGGATGCCGATGGAGATGATGCGGCTCCGCAGGTCGCGATTGGTCTTCAGCAGCATCTCCGCGGCGGCCGCGATCTGCTCGGGGTCACCATCGATCACCCCTTCCATCGAGCCGGCCACCAGCCCCAGCACATGCGACTCGAACAGGAGCTTCGAAAGCCGCGGCGGCCCGAGCATCTCGAACGCCACCGACGGCACGCCCGACTCCGCCTCCAGCTTCGCAAGGCGCTCCACCGCGCGGCTGCGCAGGTATCCGCCGCGATAGGTTGGGCCGTACACCGCTCCATCCAGCGCCTGGATCACATCGTGGCCGGAGTTGCCCCCCTTCAGTTCGAAGACCACCGCATCGGCGATCTCCTCCGGGGTAATCATCTCCATCTGCTGCAACGAGGTGATGGCCTCGAACTCCCCGCGCGAGAAGATCCCGTTCTCGCCGGTATCGATAAAGGGGGCCTTCAGGTTCTCTCCGGTGCGGGGGAACTCCTGTTCCTCCTTCAGACGGAGCACACCGTTCAGTTTCACCCCCTGCTCCGGCGGGCAATCCACCAGCGGCATCGGCTTGCCCCGCTTCAGCACATCGCCATACTCGATCCGCTTCCAGGCGATGGTGGCGGTGGGCTTGATCTCCTTGATGATGGGGCCATCCGGGGTGCGCCCCATCAGGAACAGCAGCAGCGTCTGCGCGCCGGCTATGGAGCTTTTGCTCAGCAGCACGCGCGAGGGGCGTTCCTCCGAATGGGTATAGGGGATGTTCAGTCCCATGCCGCCGGAGCCGGCGGTGCCGATCTTCACATACATCGCGCCGCCGCAATCCTTCAGCCCCTTGTAGAGTATCTGCACGTGGCGGATCAGCTGCGGGATATAGAGGGTTGCCAGCAGGCGCTCCACGCTTTCGCGCGCATCGTCCCCCCGCTCGTACGCCTTGCGCACTGCGGTGGCCGAGCTGTAGATATCCTGGTAGGCGATGGCCGTGGCGGTGTTGATGCAATCGATCACCGCATCCGGACGGAACTCCTGAAGGAGCGCATAGAGCGCCGAGGCCTCCAGCAGTTCGTCGGTAAGGTCGTCGATGATATCGCCGATAAGACGTTGCCGGGTGGCCGGATCGGCCATCAGCTCCTCGCGCGAGCGTTCGCGTTCGTCGTAGCGTCCGAAGATATTGCCCCACCAGGGGAGAAGGGTCACATCGGCGCCGGAGGGGATCTCCTTCCGGAGCTGCGCAACCGCATCGCGCGCCTCGGATTCATGCAGCGATGTGATGATGATGCGCGCCGGCTTGTCGGCGATCAGGCGGCGACACACAGAGGAGCCCACCAGGCCCCAGCCGCCGAGGACGAGAACTGTCTTACCGCTTATATCCATCTATTCACAGCAGTGGCTTCGGCACGAACGTTCCTTCCGGCACTCCTGCCCCTGATGTATCGGCGGGCGAGCCATCGGGCGCTCCGGAATGAATGATCGTACTTCCGCGTTCTATTAGGGTGTGAGTGTTTTCCCGCGATGAGGAGATGCAGGACGTTTCAGAAACGAAAAGAGCGGACGAACATAGTGAAATATGGGCGGTCGTCCAATCGCAACGTTGCAACGATTCTAACCGACCGGCCTGTTACATCGTTTCTCTCCGGCGGCCGGCGGGAAACCTCAGGAACCAAACCGCAACGAGGGCCCCCAACCGTTTATCGATGGATGTATCGATAAACCCGGCAACGGGGCAGCGGCCGGCGGCAGGCACAAGTATTTCTCGCATACCTGTGATGGAAGGGTATTCAAATTCGATCTTTTATCATACATTCTGAGCTGTGGCACCGTTGTTGCACTACAATGGTGTTGCTGATGATTCATCCATACGAGCAGAGCGAGGGGATCCTTGCCGCCGGAGACGGTGGCAGGCGCTTTGCGGCAACGAGGCTTCCGGCACACCCCGGCGCACCGCGCCCGGGAGGTTTCGCCGCGAAGCCCATTGTCACTCTCCGACGTCCCGCCTCCATACCCCGGCCTCCCCTGAAGCCGGCCGGTATCAGAGGTTTGCAGAAGATGGAACGCCGGGCCACCCTCTCACTCACTCCTGCCGGTTAGCAGCTTGCTCGAAAACACGATCACGTTGTTACGATACACAAAGGCATGCGGGGCATCGTTACGGCGAGGCTTTGCGACGGATACGTTCCGCGCGATGCGCGCGCGCAGCAGTGTTGCCCGTATATCCGCAATCTACTGGAGATCAACCATGACCAAATTTGTTCCACGTTCCGCCGCAGCTCTGGCAGGCTCGGCCAACACCAGGAGCATCCTGAACCGAGCGCTCTCGATGGCTCTCCCGGCAGCTCTGCTGCTGGCCGCAGGAGCCACGGCGCAGACCACCTCCACCCGGGGGATCGCCGAGAGCGCAAATAACCGTATGGCTCACGGCGAGCGTACCACCCAGGGGTTGAACGTCAATCCCCTGCATAACCTCTCGGCCAGCAGCCCGGCCGAGGCCCAGTACCGCGTGCTCGACTCGCTGCTGAACGCCTTCTCCTACTTCAGCAACGGCCAGGAGCCGCTGCAGTACGATGCGGCCTCCAACACCCTGGTCACCATCATGCGCGGCGCGCCAGGAAAGTCCGATCAGCTCTTCGTCCGCATGTCCACCGATATGGGACAGACCTGGAGCGAGCCGCACGGCCCGCTGAACGCCTCGGTCAGCGGCCTGGCTCGCTACCCGAGCATCAAGATCATCAACAAGAACAACTCCGCCAATCGTGCCGATCTTCTCTACTACTTCACCTATCCGGTGACGACGGGAGAATCCTTCGGCTCGTACTTCCAGGGCTTCCTGGACGGCAGCTTCACCCCTCTGTCCGCCCCGGAAGGGAACAGCGGCGTGACGGTGGACGGGGAACTTCAGCCGTGGTCGAGCGATAGCCGTTCGGTGGTCAGCGCCGACGGCAACGTGGTGATCAGCGCCGGCAGCATGGAGAACAATCATCTCGGCATCCGCCGTTACGATCTGAACTCCGGCCTCCTTACCGCCTATATCCCGCCGCAGTGGAACGCAACCAACTTCGTCGATCCGGAAGACGCCAACAGCCGCACGGCTGTGATCGTCGGCATGGACCGCGATGCGGCGGGCACCATGTACGCCGGCATCTATTCCCGCTTCCCGGATCTGGAAACCGACGGCCGCCGGGCACAGCCGTATCCGGCGGTGGCAACCTCCAGCGACAACGGTACCACCTGGAGCAACTGGGATATCCTCCCCCCGAGCCTGCTGATGCAGTACGCCGAGTCGCAGGGTGCCAACCCCGACAGCACCATCATCGGCTATTCCGGCCATGATTTCGTGGTGACCGGCAACGGCAACTTCAGCTTCGTGGCGAACCTGTTCGAGGTGAACGATGATCTGGGCGAGGGCGAGGCCGTCACCCAGCTGGTCGAGGTCTACAAGAACAACGGGCAGTGGGGCATCCGCAAGGTGGCCGATGCATCCGGTCTGGTGCTTGCCTACCTGCCGGTGGATGGCGACGAGAGCTCCAACCAGCTCGGCAACGAGCCGCAGATCTCCCGCACCGCCGATGGCAGCGGCCTCATCGTAAAGTGGGTGGACTTCGTCAACTACAACTACGAAGAGGATATCAATGGCGACGGCGTCGATGGCGACACGCTGACCACGACCGACGTGTTCGTGGCCGGGCGCAAGCTCGACGGCACCAGCTGGAGCGGCATGAAGAACGTCACCGAGACGCCGATTGCCGACCGCGTCACCTGGATTCCGAACATCATCGTCAACAACTACGCTAACATCCCCCTGCTGACGGTGCAGGCGGCGGTTACCGACGAACAGGTCACGCTGGCCGACCAGCTCGTGCTCTCGCAGCGCGAACTGGCCGCAACCACCCAGTACATCAACCTCACGAACTTCGACGCAAGCAGCGTTGCAAGCGTCTCGCAGGGAGGATCGGTCACCGCCTCTTCGGGCATGACCCTGAACCCGGCCTATCCGAACCCGGCCACCGCCGAGGCCGCCATCGGCTTCTCGCTGAAGAATGCCGGCCAGGCCACGCTTGATGTCTGGAACGTGATGGGCGAGCGCGTGGCGAACCTCTTCAGCGGCAACGCGGAAGCAGGCGAGCACACCGCGAAGATCCAGGTTGCCGCCCTTCCGGCCGGCACCTACTACTACACCCTGAAGTCCGGGGGCGAGACCCTCACCAGGATGTTCACGGTGGTGCGCTAACCCGCACGGCCGGTAGCCGAACAGGCTCTTTCCGGGGGAAGGGGATACCGAGAGTGTCCCCTTCCCCCTTCTATTTCGGGGATGCGGCCTGGAACGGGCCAACCGCATGAACCCGATCCGGATGAGGCCGACAGGGGCATGAAAATCCTCCCACCCTTTCACCATCGGATCAAATTTTCAGCGCAGGTAACAATCCGGGAACTTGAGTGTATATCAGGGGCACTCGTGCCGGCACTGGATGGAGATCAGGTCATTTCATGACTTAAAGTTTCGGCGAAGTTGAAAATACGAGTTAGCGCCATGGGGAGAAGTCTTTCGTTTTCCCATCTTCGGAGTCACATCTTCAACCAGAGGAGATCAGTTATGAAATCTTCCCTACTAATGGGAATAGCGGCTACCATCGGGCTCTGCTCCACACCTGCGATCGCACAGCAGAGCAGCCGAACCGCAGCACCGGCACGCCCGGAAACCGCACCGGAAACGAGCGTACATACTCCAGCCACAGGAACCGCCGCCAGCTCGGCGATGCCCGCACCGCTCACTCTTCGCAATGGCGCCAAGCCCACCGGGCTGGGAGGATTCTACGATTATCAGTCCAACGGCGTGGTGCGCGGCCGTATCATCATGCAGAGCGGTGACCCGCAGAAGATCCATACGGTGTACATGCTCGGCACCGATGGAACCGATAGCGCCACGGTCAACAGCAGCCGCCGTGTCGGCTACGCGTATTCCAACGATGGCGGCGCCACCTGGCAGTCGACCACCCAGATCGATCCCGGGTTCCGCCTGGGCTATCCGTACCTGGATGTGACCTCCGGCGGCGTCCCCTATATCGCCACGCACGGCGATCCGGACGGCCAGGGAACCCGCACGATGATCTACACCGGGCAGGCCAACTCCACCAGCTTCACCCGTTCGGCCACCTATCCGCGCCTCTCGATCCTCGGCTCCAGCGGCGACGAAGGTGCCGGCGTGATCTGGCCGGCATTCGTTATCAACCCCACCGATCAAAGCAAGCAGATCGTGGCGGCCACACTCAGCCCCCGCACCCCCACCCCGCCCCAGGAAATCCAGCCGGAGCCGGTGCACGTCAATGTGGCGGCGCTCGGCACCAAGGGGGATTGGAATGTGATCGGCGAAACCGAGATCACCACCTCCAGCGGCGGGCGCAATATCCTTGCAGCCGCCCCGAGCGGCAAGCTGGGCATGGCGTACTATCACTTCGACGACGATGCCTCCAGAGCCGGCATCTACCTGACCGAGAGCAGCAACGGCGGCGAGACCTGGAGCGCTCCGACCCTGGCGATGGGAGCGGCAGCGCCGGTTCCCGGCAGCCAGGAGGATACCCTGGAGGCCGGCGCCACGTTCGATTTCGTCTATAACGGCGAAACCCCGGTGATCGCCGCAAACGCCTATCTCAATACCGCAGGCGAGCGACTCTTCATCAACCAGGGCGTGTATCTGTGGACCCCCGCCACCGGCACCAAGCGCATCGCCGCAGCGGACTCCACCAGGGGCCTCGGCATCATCTCCACCTTCGCCCGCGACGTCGATGGCCTGCGGGTACAGCCGAAGGTGCAGCCGAACATGCCGTTCATCTCCTATCCGAGCATCTCGGTGGCCGACGACGGCCGCCATATCGTGGTGGCATTCCAGGCCGCAGCCCAGTATGCCTTCGATGAGGAACTGGGAGAGAGCATGACCGTGGCAAGCGAGGATCAGTTCTACTACTTCCGCCTCTGGGCGGTGGGCTCGGCCGATGCCGGCGAAAGCTGGAATGAGCCGCGCGTGATCCAGGACTTCGCCGGCGACGGCAGCGATAGCGCAAGCATCGAGTATCCCACCGCCAGCGCCTGGGGACGCATGGTCGGCGGCAGCTTCGAGCACTCGATGGTCTATCAGGCCCGCCGCTTCCCCGGCATGTACGCGTTCGTGCAGCAGGATATCAACAGCGAAGAAGAGGGGGACCAGCCGGCCGACCGTGGCCCGATCAACGAGACGTTCCAGTATTTCCAGCGCACCATGCTCGACCCGACCTTCTTCGGCGAGCCGGCTTCGGTGGATAACGGCGCCTCGGCAACCGGTGCCCTCTCGATCGCACGCAGCTATCCGAACCCGACCAGCTCCGCCGTCACGGTGGACTACGAGCTGCCGGCCAGCGGCGCGGTCTCGGTCAGGATCTACAATGCGCTCGGCGCCGAGGTTCTGGCACCGATCGTGAACCAGATGCAGTATCGCGGCGGCTATACCCGCAGCTTCGATGTCAGCAGCATCCCGGCCGGGCAGTACCGCGTGGTCGTGGAGCAGAACGGACGCGCCGCCTCGCAGGGGCTTACGGTGGTCCGGTAAGAGAACGTAGAGCACCCGCTATAGCAGTTGCTGTATGGCCCGCACTCCATTCCGGAGTGCGGGTTTTATTTTGGGTGTGCATAGGAGGATCGAAAATCCCCTATTTTCCCTCCCCGGTTCACCACTACACCACACGGAGGGATATCATGGTTTCCCAGCTTCGCTCGGCAAGCACCATCGGCATCAATGCATTTCTTGTGGATATCGAAACCCATGTCGAAAACGGCATGTTCGCCTTTACGCTGGTCGGCCTTCCGGACAACGCGGTACGGGAGAGCCGCGAGCGTGTGGGAGCGGCCATCAAGAACAGCGGCCTTGGCCTTCCCATCAGAAAATACACGGTGAACCTTGCGCCGGCCGATGTGCGCAAGGAGGGCTCGGCGTTCGATCTGCCCATAGCGCTCGGCCTGCTGGCGGCCACATCGCAGATCCCCTCCTCCCCCCTGCACGATACGCTCACGCTGGGGGAACTGGCATTGGATGGAACGCTCCGGGCGGTGCGGGGCGCCCTGCCGATAGCGCTGGAAGCCCGCGCCCAGGGTATCAGGCGCATCATCCTCCCCCGCGAGAATGCCGACGAGGCGGCGCTTGTGGAGGAACTGGAGGTGCTGGCGGCCGGTTCGCTTCGCGATGTGGTTGCCCTGCTGGACGGCAGCTCGCCGCTCTGCCCGCATCGGGTGGATCGTGCCGCCATCTTCAGCCGGCAGGAGATCACGGGGGTCGATCTGGCCGATGTGAAAGGGCAGGAGAATGTGAAGCGGGCGTTCGAAGTGGCCGCCGCCGGAGGTCACAACGTCATCATGGTGGGCCCTCCCGGAGCCGGAAAGACGATGATCGCCAAGCGGATACCGACGATCCTCCCGCCGATGACGTTCGAGGAGGCGCTGGAAACCACCAAGATCCACTCGGTGGCCGGCATCCTCCCGCCGGGGGTTCCGCTTGTCGCCGCCCGCCCGTTCCGCAGCCCTCATCATACCATCTCCGACGCGGCCCTGGTGGGAGGCGGCCTGGGCGTGGCACGCCCCGGCGAGATATCGCTGGCGCATCACGGCGTCCTGTTTCTGGATGAACTGCCGGAGTTCGCCCGGAATGTGCTGGAGGTGCTCCGCCAGCCGCTCGAAGACAATAGAATCACCATCTCCCGCACGAAACTGAGCCTCACCTTCCCCTCCAACTTCATGCTGATCGCCAGCATGAACCCCTGCCCCTGCGGCAATTACGGCAACCCGAACGCCGAGTGCACCTGCTCCCCCACGCAGATCCAGCGCTATATGTCGAAGATATCGGGGCCGCTGCTGGATCGCATCGACATCCATTGCGAGGTGGCCGCCGTGAAATACCAGGATCTCGCCTCACGGCGCAGCGGCGAGCCATCGGAGGCCATCCGCGAGCGGGTGATGGCGGCCCGGCAGGTTCAGGCGGAGCGCTTTGCCGGCAGCGATGATATCTACAAGAACGCCGATATGGGATCGCGCGAGCTCCGCGAGTTCTGCACCCCGGACAGGGCCGGCCAGGAGCTGCTGAAGATGGCGATGTCCAAGCTGGGGCTCTCGGCACGCGCCTACGACAAGATCCTGAAGGTCTCCCGCACCATCGCCGATCTTGGGGGTTCCGCGCAGATCCGGCCGGAACATCTCTCCGAGGCAATTCAATATCGCAGCCTGGACCGCCAGTTCTGGAATGTGTGAGGAGATGCCGCCGCAACGCAAGAGTGGTATCCGGATTGCGAAGGGAAGGACTCTATGGATCGAATGGTCAAGGGGGCCGGGGCGTATGAAGAATCCCCCCTGCTACCGACCACCATCCGATCCAACGCCCTCTGACAGCGGGCAAGGCCCGCGGACGGCCACTCCTCTTCTTCCCAAGCACTAAGCCCTCTTTCTCCCATGCGACCAGACGATAGCAGCGGCAGCCTTCCCCTTTCCGAGCGCCCGTTCCGGGTGCTTATCATCTCCGGCTCCAACCGGCGGCAGTTCAATTGCCCCGGCGTCGATTCGAAGTCGCGCATGCTGATGCTTCGCATGGCGGAGAATCTGCCGCAGGAATGGGAGATCGATTACGAGGATCTCGGGAACGTCTATGGCCGCCCGCATATTCAGAGCTGCAATGCCTGCGTCTCCACATCGATGGCGCTCTGCGTCTGGCCCTGCAACTGTTATCAGAAGGATGACACGTTCGAGCCGGACCTGATGTGGGATCTCGATCTCTACGCACGTCTTGATCTGGCCGATGCCTGGGCCATCATCGGCCCGGTGAACTGGTATGCCCCCAGCAGCAACCTCAAGCTGATGTTCGACCGTCTGGTCTGCATGAACGGCGGCAACCCGCGCGAGGAGCTGATCGACCATAAGAATCCCGAGATGGCGATAGAGCTGGAGGTCTCCCCGGAATGGAAGGATCTTTCCATCAATCACCTGGAAGGGCGCACCGCCGGATTTTTCTGCTACGGCGATGGCGGCGGCAACGAAATGGATGATACCGGCCGCCCGCATATCCTCCGCCACAAGGAATATTTCGACCCGGAGAAGGAACCGTTCGAGGATATGCGCCAGTCCCACGCACCGCTGGTCTGGCAGTGCCGCTACAGCGGCATCGAGGTGCCGGAGGATCTGTGGCGGTATGCCGAATCCGGCTGCGGCAAGCCCTATAGCGGCAATCAGGCGGAGGATATGGTTGCCGAGGACGATGTGATGCGCGCGTTCGATGAGTGGACCGAACGGTTCGCGGAGTTCGTGGAGAAGAAAGGGAAGGTACAACCGGGCCAGTACCGCGCCTACGGGTACAAGGCGCCGGGACATCTCTGGCAGGATACCAAGCTGAAATGGCGCGAGTTCCGTATCGGCCTCGGGGTGCCCCCCGCCGGCTCCTCCCCCGCCCGCCAGCAGGAACTGGGCCTGAACGACGATAAAAGAATATTCCCGAAAAAAAGCGAAGGGGAACGGCTGCGGGAGGAATAACCACTCTTGAGTGAGCCTCGAAATCACCCGAATAAAAAAACATTAGAGCGGATTTCACTATGGTTACTCCGTTGTGGCCCCTCGTAGGGTTACTCTGTTGTGGCCCCCGTAGCCAACACCTATTAGGTGTTGCCTGTCTCTAGAAAAAGCGCCCGGACGCTCCGTAGGAGCGGCCCCATTCTTCCTGCTCTGAAAAGGCGTAACTCAATTGAAATCCGCTCTGAAATTCGAACGGATATAATCGGCGGAAATAGTATTCCCGGTCACAGTGCGGAGAATAAGGCAATGCCCCAGGAAAACAGCAGATGGAAAAATGAGACGCAACGCGTAGCCGGCGCCCTGCGCGATGCGGCGGTTCCCATCACCGGCGGCGCCGCCGATTACGACCGGTTGATGGAGATGGTAGGAGACTGCCGGTTCGTGCTGATCGGCGAGGCATCGCACGGCACCCATGAATTCTATAACCACCGCGCCGAGATCACAAAACGGCTCATCAGAGAAAAGGGATTTACCATCATCGCCGTGGAGGCCGACTGGCCCGATGCCTACCGGGTCAACCGCTATGTGCGCGGCGAGGATGGGGATAGCGCCATCGATGCGCTGGCCGGATTCACCCGGTTTCCCTCCTGGATGTGGCGCAATGCCGATGTGCTCGATTTCATCGGCTGGCTGCGCGCTCATAACGATGCCCTCCCGGAGAATTCATCCAGGACAGGCTTCTACGGGATCGATCTGTACAGCCTTCATACCTCCATCGAAGCGGTGATCGGATATCTGGACAAGGTGGACCCGGAGGCGGCACGGCGTGCGCGCAACCGCTACGCCTGCTTCGATCATTACGGCGAGGATACCGAAGCCTACGGCTTTGCCGCCACGTTCGATCTGGAAAGCTCCTGCGCCGACGATGTGGTGGCGCAGCTCGTGGAACTGCAGCGCCGACGCAGCCACTACGATCTGCCGGATGGAGAAATTGCTGGGGATGAATATTTCTATGCCGAACAGAACGCACGGCTGGTGAAAAATGCCGAGGAATATTATCGCACCATGTTCCGGGGACATGTGCCCTCATGGAACCTGCGCGATACCCATATGGCCGAAATGCTGGAGGCCCTGGTGCAGCACGCATCCGGGGAGGGAACCGGGGCGAAAGCGGTGGTCTGGGCGCATAATTCCCATCTCGGCGATGCCCGCGCCACCGAGATGTCCGAACGCGACGAGCTGAACCTCGGAGAGCTTATCAGAACCCGCCATCCGGACTCCCTGCTGGTGGGCTTCAGCACCTATACCGGCACCGTTACCGCCTCGGCCGACTGGAGCCAGCCCCCCGAGCGGAAAAGGGTACGCCCCGGCATCAGCGGCAGCTACGAATATCTCTTCCATACGCTCGGGCTCCCCTCCTTCCTCCTGCCGTTGCGCGATCCGGGAGCGGCCAGGGACCTGCTCAGCGAGCCGAGACTGGAGCGCGCCATCGGCGTTATCTACCGTCCCGATACCGAGCGGGTCAGCCATTATTTCCATGCGCGCCTGGCCGAGCAGTTCGATGCCATCATTCATATCGATACCACCCGCGCGGTAGAGCCGCTGGAACGCCCGGCCGGCTGGACCGATCACGCCGAGCCGCCGGAGACATTTCCCTCCAGCCTGTAACCCCCCTCCCGTGTGCCATGCAATGCAGGCATGGCGGTTGAGGGTCTCCAGTACAAGAGTATTGTATAACTATCTGGATGGAGGGTGTCATGAATACCTTACTGAGCCTGGTAGGAGGACTCGGACTGGGAGCCGGATTGATGTTTCTTCTCGATCCCGACAAGGGGCGCCGGCGACGTGCCATGGCCCGCGATACCATGACCAGGGCGGCCGGCAGGGCCGAAAGCGCCATCAGCACCACCGCACATGATGTGAGCAACCGCGCAGCCGGATTGCTCCATGATGCGCAGAGCTTCATCAATCGCGAGGAAAGCGGCCCGGTCTCCGATGAAACGCTCGTCGCCCGCGTGCGCTCGAAACTCGGCCGCGTTGCATCGCACCCCCGCGCAATCACCGTCACGGCCGAAGAGGGCAGGGTGACGCTCCAGGGACCGGTGCTGGCGAGCGAGGTAAAGGGGCTGCTGGCCGGTGTGCGCGATGTGGCGGGAGTAACCGGAGTGGAGAATCTGCTGGAGGTGCACGAATTCCCCGACATCGCGAAACTGCAAGGGGGCACCGCACGAACCGGCGAGCGCACCGAGCTGCTGCAGGAGAACTGGTCGCCGGCCATGCGGCTGCTCGGCGGCATCGCCGGGGGAACCCTGGCGTTCTATGCGGCCCGGCGGCGCGATATGCTGGGAGCAACGCTCGGCACGGTGGCGCTGGGGCTGGTGGCGCGAAGCCTCACCAATGCCCGTATCGCCGAGGTCTCCGGCATCAATGCCATCCGCCAGAGCGCCCAGGATGGAAGCCTGAAATCGATGCTCGACAATGTGGGCAGCACCCTGAAATCCACCGTGGACAAGGCAGGGAGCGCCCTGCGATCGACCATGGAGACGGTAACCGGCCGGTAGAGCGCAACAGCCCGGCACGCTCCATACTGCAGGTGCTTACGGGATGGCAACCGCCAGAAAAATCCCGCTGGAGACCACGAAGGCGCAAAGAAGATGCATCTCTTTGCGCCTTCGCTGCTTTGCAGGCCCCCCGGCTACGGATTGGCACCGTAACTGGCATCGTCCTTGCCATCACACTTGCGGCACCATGTGCCCTACTTCATCGAGAACTCTGGAGAGGATATGCAGGAGCATAAGAAAAATCTGTTGATAACCGCGGCGGCCGGGCTCGCCTACTACGGAACCAGGCTGGTGCTGAAAAAACTTTCCGGCTATCGTTTTCAAGGGAAGCGGGCGCTGATTACCGGAGCCTCGCGCGGGCTTGGGCTGGTGCTGGCCCGGAAACTCGCCGCACAGGGCGCGCAGATTGCCATCGCCGCGCGCAACCAGGAGGAGCTCGATACGGCGCGGAAGGATCTGCTGGCGGAATTCCCCGAGGCGTCGGTGATGACGGTGATCTGCGATATCACCGACCGGGCCGATGTGGAGGCGATGGTGGCAGAGGTGGAAAAGAAATTCGGCGGCATCGATATCCTTATCAACAACGCCGGCATCATCAGTGTCGGGCCGATGGAAACGATGACGATAGAGGATTTCGAGCGGGCGATGAAGACCCATTTCTGGGGGCCTCTGTATGCCACGCTCGCGGCTCTGCCGGGAATGAAGGCGCAGGGAGGCGGCCGCGTCGCCAACATCGCCTCTATCGGCGGCAAGGTCAGCGTTCCCCATCTCCTCCCCTATTCCGCCAGCAAGTTCGCGCTGGTGGGGCTCTCCGAAGGGCTGCACGCGGAGCTTGCGAAGGATGGCGTGGTGGTAACCACCGTCTGCCCCGGCCTGATGCGCACCGGCAGCCATACGCACGCGGAGGTGAAGGGAGATCACAGCAGCGAGTATACCTGGTTTTCCCTGCTCGATACCCTGCCGCTCACATCGGTAAGCGCCGAGCGTGCCGCCGGGCAGATCCTCTCGGCGATTCGCGAGGGAAAGGCGGAGATCATCATCTCGCCCCAGGCGAAACTCCTCTCCATGCTGCACGATCGCATGCCGGAACATTTTGCCGATGTGGCCGCGCTTATCAACGAGTTCATGCCCTCATCCGGTCCCGGCGGATCGCGTATGAAAAAGGGAGATGAAATCGATTCAAAGCTCGTCCCCTCGGTGCTGACCACGCTTGGCGACAAGGCGGCCGCAGAGAACAACGAGCTGGCGCCGGCATAGAATAATGGATTGATAATTCGATATAATATCGAAGAATAATCGCGGCAAAAAAACGCGATGATGCATTGTCTGCTATGCCTACATGCATGGGGATGCGAAATATTATCAACTGAAGGAGATAGACTAATGCAGAGCACGGAACTACTGGGAGGCATGCAGGAGCAGGCACCCGATATAAAGCAGGACGATAGCGCCGGCCAGATGCAGGGCACCCGCAGCGGCGGGCGCAATGG
The DNA here is from genome assembly GCA_048594725.1 of Candidatus Kapaibacteriota bacterium. GTDB lineage: Bacteria > Bacteroidota > Ignavibacteria > OLB7 > OLB7 > JAFDZV01. The sequence continues at coordinate 17,586 of JBMDXA010000206.1, read as the reverse complement.
AATCAATGTGAGCGATAACGAACGGATGGTCTCCGGCGCTCTCGGCGGGGCCCTGGCGGTCTTCGGCCTGATGCGCCGTTCCACCGCGGGTGCGGCCCTGGCCCTTACCGGCGGCCTGCTGGCCTATCGCGCCATCACCGGGCGCTGCCCTGTCTACAAGGCCATCGATGCCGATTCGGCAGCGAAGGGCACCACCGATGATCTTATCGAGGGCGGTGGCATCCAGGTGAGCCGGGCGGTCACCATCAACCGCCCCAAGGAGGATCTGTACGCCTACTGGCGCAATTTCAGGAACCTCCCGCAATTCATGCAGCATCTGGAATCGGTGGATGTTCTCGGCCAGGACCGTTCCTTCTGGGTGGCGAAGGCCCCGCTGGGAAGCCACGCCGAATGGAGCGCCGAGATCTATCGCGAGAAGCCGAACGAGATGATCGCCTGGCGCTCCCTGGCCGATGCCGACGTGGATAATGTGGGCGTCGTCAAGTTCCGCCCCGCGCCGGCGGGGGGAACCGTGGTGGAGGTGCAGCTCAATTATCGGGCGCCGCTCGGCAAGGTGGGCGCCACCGTGGCAAAGCTGCTGGGTGAGGAACCGCAGGTGCAGCTCAACGAGGATCTGCACCGCTTCAAGCAGCTTATGGAAACCGGCGAGATCTCCACGACCGACGGGCAGAGTTCCGGGCGGAGATCCCCGCACAAACAATCAGGCGTCGTGGATTCCGCAACCGGGCAGCCACGCCCCTTCGGCTGGGGAAGCCGCGATCATGTGGAGGAGGCGTCGTGGGAATCGTTCCCGGCGAGCGATCCCCCCTCCTGGTCGTGCGGACAACAGAAGGACTAACTTTTTCCGCCGCGCTGGCGCAGCGGAGAATATCGATGAGCGATCGGCAGCGGAGGGAACAGTACTACCCGCACGGAGAACTCCCCGGCGGAGCATCCCGGGAGCCTGCCCCCTCCCCTGGCCCGATCCGGTGCCGATGTGCAAGCAGGCATCAGAGCGTCATGGCTGATGCTGCCAGTTCACTTCAATAATCATCCGGATACCATTTATGAAAGCAGTCTGCTGGCACGGAACAACGGACGTACGTGTGGACAACGTACCCGATCCCGAAATTCTCAACTCACGTGATGTCATCGTCAAGGTAACGTCCACGGCTATCTGTGGCTCCGACCTTCACCTGTATGATGGCTACATTCCGACGATGGAGAAGGGAGATATTCTCGGCCATGAATTCATGGGCGAAGTAGTGGCGGTAGGAAAGGAAACGATGAGATTGAAGGAAGGGGACCGCATCGTCGTCCCGTTCGATATCTCGTGCGGCACCTGTTTCTTCTGCCAGAAGACCCTCTTCTCTCTCTGCGACAATTCCAACCCGAACGCCGAGATGGCGGCGGCCCTGTACGGCTACTCCGCCGCCGGCCTGTTCGGATACTCCCATCTGTTCGGCGGATATGCCGGCGGCCAGGCCGAATATGTGCGCGTGCCGTATGCCGATGTGGGGGCGCTGATAATTCCGGAGGAAATTCCGGATGAAAAAGTCCTGTTCCTGAGCGACATTTTCCCGACCGGATTTATGGCTGCTGAAAACTGCCAGATCCAGCCGGGCGATACCGTCGCGATCTGGGGATGCGGCCCGGTGGGACAGTTCGCCATCAGAAGCGCGTTTCTGCTGGGCGCCGAAAGGGTTATCGCCATCGACAGCGTGCCGGAGCGCCTTGCACTGGCCGAGGCGGCCGGTGCCATCACGCTCAATTACGACGACGGCGACCGCATGGACAAGCTGAAGGATATGACCGGCGGCCGTGGCCCCGACTCCTGCATGGATGCCGTGGGCATGGAAGCGCACGGCACCAGCATCGATAATCTCTACGACTGGGCAAAGCAGACCGTACGGCTGGAGACCGACAGGCCCCATGTGCTCCGCGAGGCGATTCAGGCCTGCCGCAAGGGGGGCACCCTCTCGGTACCGGGCGTGTACGGCGGCTTCATCGACAAATTCCCGATCGGCGCGGCCTTCAACAAGGGGCTCACGTTCAAGATGGGGCAGACCCACACGCAGCGCTATATGCGCCCGCTGCTGGAGCTGGTGCAGCAGGGGAAGATCGATCCCTCCTTCATCATCACCCATCGCGCACAGCTGGAGGAGGCTCCGGATCTGTACGAGAAGTTCAAGAAGAAGGAGGACAGCTGCATAAAGGTGGTGCTGAAGCCGTAACCTCTCGCACTGCCGGCGGATAACGCCCATGAAGGGACCGGCCGCGGGGATGGAATGTCCGCGCGGCCGGTCTTTTCGGCTACGGCAACGGATGTACGGCGATGCGGGGCGGGCGCTCTCGAAGAATGTTCCATCATACTAATCCGGAATTAATCAGCATGAATTTCCTCCAGATCCCAGCGCGTATCGCGCCCGGCCGGAGAACGCGGCTTGCAAGGCTGGCATCGCTCTCCTTCGTGGCTCTGCTCGGGTTCGCCCCGATGAATTTCGGCTGCGGCCAGCCCCCGCAGGGGCGTACCGTCGAGGACAGGGCCACCACCGACAGCACCGTCCGGTTCCGTGTAGAGACCTATCTCACCGGCCTTGAGGTGCCCTGGGCGATAGCCTTCGCCCCGGACGGGAGGATGTTCATCACCGAGCGCCCCGGACGTGTGCGGGTGGCCGAGAACGGGAAACTCCGGGCGCAGCCGCTCCTGACGCTGAACGATGTGGAGACCACCGGCGAGAGCGGCCTGATGGACATCACCATCCACCCCGATTTCGCCAGCAATCATTTCGTCTATCTCTCCTATGCCTACCAGGCCGATGATCTCTATGTGCGCGTGGTGCGTTATACCGAGACCGGCGCCGCCCTTACCGATCCCAAGGTGATTATCGAACGTCTTCCGGCCGCGCAGTTCCATGCCGGATGCCGCGTCCGGTTCGGCCCGGATGGAAAGCTCTATATCACCACCGGCGATGCCACCCGCAAGGAGCTTGCGCAGCAGCTCAACTCCCTGGCCGGAAAGACGCTCCGGCTGAACGACGACGGCACGGTCCCGGCCGACAACCCGTTCGCCACGCAGAGCGGTGCCCTGCCGGAGATATGGAGCTACGGGCATCGCAACGCCCAGGGGCTGGCCTGGCAGCCGGGCTCCGGCCTGCAATTCCAGACCGAACATGGCCCCTCCGGCTCCGATGCTCCGGGCGGAGGAGATGAGATCAATGTCGTGGAGCGCGGAAAGAATTACGGATGGCCCGTGGTGCATCATAAGGAAAGCGATCCGGCGATGACCTCCCCCCTGCTGGAATATACTCCGGCGGTGGCGCCGGGGGGCTGCACCTTCTATACCGGCAATCAGTTCCCGCAATTTCAGGGGAATTTCTTTTTCGCCAACCTGCGGGGCGAATGCATTATTCGCGTGCAGCTCGACGGGCGGCGCGTTGTGGCCCAGGAGCGGCTTCTGGAGAAACTCTACGGCCGCATCCGCGATGTGGCTACCGGACCCGACGGCGCGATTTATTTCTCTACCTCCAATCGCGATGGCCGCGGAAATCCGGCGGGAACTGATGACAGGATAATGCGGTTGGTAGCAAGGTGAACGAGACCATAACCAGGGGAAGGCAACGCAGGGATGCATTCTCCCTTCCCTCCCCGCTCTGGTCCATCGCCGGTGGCCTGTGATTATTTATTCCGGCGCCGGACGCTGGCCTGGAAATGGCAGGCTCATTCGCACGGCTGGCCCCCGCCGGGTGCCACGAATAATGCATACCGATTTCAAAGAGAGGAATACCCGCAATGGCAAACGACGCCCAGAAGAACGACGCAACCACGCCAGACGCCGATGTGGCAAAGCTCGCAGAGCTTATCAAGGGAATCAAGTTCGCGATGTTCACCACGGTGGATGACGACGGCTCGCTCCGCAGCCGCCCGATGGCGACCCAGGAGGCCGAGTTCGACGGCACCCTCTGGTTCTTCACCGACAAGACCACCCCGAAGGTGCACGAGGTGGAGAAGGAACATCATGTCAATGTCAGCTATGCCGACCCCGATGACAACCGCTATGTATCGGTCTCCGGCCGCGCCGAGATGGTCGATGACAAGAAGAAGATGGAGGAACTCTGGAGTCCCGCTATCAAGGCATGGTTCCCGGACGGACTGGAAGATCCCCGCATCACGCTCGTGAAAGTGGATGTGGAGAAGGCCGAATACTGGGATTCCCCCTCCAGCACGCTCGTGCAGCTGGCGGGATTTGCAAAGGCACTTATCACCGGCAAGCGCATGGAAGACGCCGGAGAGAACGAGAAGATCGACTTGAAGCATTGATCCACGGATCAATCTTGATCGGCCCATCCAGCGTACTTCGATGATGGGGCGATCATACATCTGAAAAAGACCCGGTCGTGGTGGATGCCTTACGGAAAGCCGCAGGGAAGATTCATCTCTTCGCGCCTTCTCGTGCACTCTTCGGCGTTCCTATCATCAGGGTCATGCTCAGCATAGCATTGCTGATGACATTTCAGGCGCCCCTTCCCCCTCTGCCGGCGGGAAGGGGCGCTCTTCTACCGGGGTAGATCCCCCTGGAGCCCTCTATGATGAAACGACTGTTCGCCACGATCCTGGCCCCGCTCGGCACGGGAGCATTTATAGCGCTGCTGCTGCTGGAACGCCGCCGTCCACTGCGCCGCGCCAGGGAAAACCCGAACAGGCGCCTGGTGCGGAACGCCGCTCTGTCGGCGCTTACGGGGGCGGCCATCCAGCTTGTGTTTCTTCCCGCGATCACCGCAACGGCACGCACCGTCGGACGGCGGCGTATCGGCCTGCTCCAGCAAATCCCGCTGCCGGAAAACCTGCGAACGGCTCTGGCGGTGGTACTGCTCGATTACACCTATTACTGGTGGCACCGCTCGCTCCATCAGATCCCCCTGCTCTGGCGCTTCCATATCGTCCATCACGCCGATCGTGATATGGATGTCTCCACGGCTATACGATTTCATTTCGGCGAATGGCTTCTGTCCACCCCCTTCCGTCTGGTGCAGACCATGCTGGTGGGCGCCTCGGAACGTGGCGTGGCGGCGTTCGAACTATCCATGGTGCTGGCGATCTTCTTCCATCATAGCAATCTCCGTCTTCCCTTCGCCGCCGAGCGCCGGCTGGCGCGCTGGATCGTCACCCCCCGGCTGCATGGCATCCATCACTCGGTGATCCGGCGGGAGAACAGTTCCAACTTCTCCACCCTCTCCTCTCTCTGGGATAGCCTGCACGGCACGCTCCGTCCCGATGTGCCGCAGCAGGGGATCGATATCGGGCTGCCCCGGTACCGCACCGAAGATGACGTGACGCTCGGGAAGATGCTTGCCCTGCCGTTCCGCCCCGATGCCCCGATCCCGTATGCCGGGGAACATCCCCTTCTCTCGTTCCTCCCGCTGCCGGACCATCCCTCGCCGGATACGGGGCTTGCTGCGTAGAGAATGGTCCTGCCGGCAACGAGCTATCACGCAACGACGCGGAGCCGCAGGGAAGGACAAGAGAAGAATAGGGAAAGAACTATGGAAATATTCCCTCGCTGCCCCCCCATCGTTGCGCGAACCATCGCCCCTTCCCCGCACAGGCGCGATAATTGCCGGCACTGCCATGACGACGAGCGTACCAGTATTTCATAGAAATAATCCGGAGACAGGAACAATGCCGACAACAGTGATCGGGCTTTTTGATGATGTGCGCGATGCGCAGCAGGTGATCGAAACGCTGGAGGGACGCGGCTTCAACCGCGGGGATATCAGCATCGTGGCGCGCAGCGTCCCCGCAACCGATGCGGATATCCCGGCCGATGAGGTGACCGCCGCCGATATCGACGAGAGCCGCGTCAACGAAGACGGGGTGGAGCCGGCAAGCCCGGCGGCATCGGGAGCGGGAACGGGCGCCATTCTCGGCGGAACGGCCGGGCTGTTTCTCGGCCTGGCGGCGCTTGCAATCCCGGGGATAGGTCCCTTTCTGGCAGTGGGCCCCCTGGCCGCAGCCCTGGCCGGAGCAGGCATCGGCGCCGCCACCGGGGGTATCGTCGGAGGTCTGACGAACGCAGGCGTGCCGGAGGAGAGCGCACCCTACTACGCCGAGGCGGTGCAGCGTGGCGCCACGCTCGTGGCGGTCACCACCGACGAGCCGATCGTCCCGGAAATCGAGGCGCTGATGGAGATGTACCACGCGGTCAGGATCGAGGAGCGCGTGGAACAGTGGCGCAACGAAGGCTGGGAAGATCCGATAACGAACAGGTAGATGGTTGCCGTGGAGCGGTCGGTGGCAGAGAGCGGGACAGGAGCAGCAGGGATGCAATACGGCAACCTGCGGCACTCCCTTTCTTTCTCTTTGCTACTAACTGCAAGCGCCCGCAGGCCGCTCCACTAACCATTATCTACCAAGGATCTCGTATCTTTGCCGGATGCAGTCAGAACTCCAGCAACAGATATCGAAGCGCCGCACGTTCGCGATCATATCCCATCCGGACGCCGGCAAGACAACCCTTACAGAGAAACTTCTCCTGTACGGCGGCGCGGTGCGCCTTGCCGGCTCGGTGACAGCGCGCCGCAACCAGCGCCGCGCCACCTCCGACTGGATGGCGCTGGAACAGCAGCGCGGCATCTCGGTTACCTCCACGGTGCTCCAGTTCGAGTTCCTCGATCACACCATCAACCTGCTCGATACGCCGGGCCACGAGGACTTCTCCGAGGACACCTATCGCACCCTCACCGCCGCCGACAGCGCCGTGATGCTGATCGATTCGGCCAAGGGGATAGAGCCGCAGACCCGCAAGCTCTTCGAGGTCTGCCGCCTCCGCCGCATCCCGATCTTCACGTTCATCAACAAGATGGACCGTCCGGGACGCCCCCCCATCGAGCTGCTCGACGAGCTTGAAGGGGAGTTCGGCATCTCGCCGTTCCCGTTCAACTGGCCCATCGGCTCCGGCATGTACTTCTCCGGGGTCTACGACCGGCTGCTGCATCAGGCGCACCTGTACCAGCGCACCCAGCATGGCGCCTACCGCGCTCCGGTGGAGCTTACCGATCTGAACGATCCGAAGCTGGAGGCGCTGATCGGCGCCAACGAACTCAGAACCCTTCGCGACGATCTGGAGCTGCTGGAAGGGGCCGGCACGCCGTTCGATCATGAGAAATTCCTTACCGGGGAGATATCCCCCACCTTCTTCGGCAGCGCCGTCAACAACTTCGGCGTGGATCTGTTCCTGAGCCGCTTCGTGCAGCATGCGCCCCCGCCCGGCCCCCATGGCTCCGACAAGGGAGTCATCGAGCCCGAGGACGAGACCTTCACCGGCTTCATCTTCAAGATCCAGGCGAACATGGACCCGCAGCACCGCGACCGCGTGGCGTTCCTCCGGATCTGCTCCGGCCGGTTCGAAAAGGATATGCCGGTCACCAATATGCGGAGCGGGCGCCAGGTGCGCCTGAGCCGCCCGCACAAGATGTTCGCACAGGAGCGCGAGACCGTCGAGGAGGCCTATCCGGGCGATATCATCGGCCTGATGAACCCCGGCGTCTTCTCCATCGGCGACACCGTGACCTCCGGCAAGAAGGTGCATTTCGAGGCGATCCCGCACTTCTCGCCGGAGCGTTTCGCGTCGGTGCGCACCCCATCCCCCACCAAGCGGAAGTCGCTCCAGAAGGGGCTCGACCAGCTTCGCGAGGAGGGAGCCATCCAGGTGATGATGTCACCAAACAGCACCGACCCGATTCTGGCGGCGGTGGGACAGCTTCAGTTCGATGTGGTGAAGTTCCGGCTTGAGTCGGAGTACAACGTCGAGGTGATCCTGGCCCCCCTCCCCTATGTGGCCGCGCGCTGGCTCTCCGGCGCCGAGGAGGATATCGACAACATCATCCTGTACAGCGGCACCCAGGTGGTGAAGGATTTCGACGGCCTGCCGGTGATGCTCTTCCAGAGCGACTGGCATATCAACGCCGCCATGGAAAAGAACCCGAAAATCACCTTCAGCCCCGTGGCACGCGGCGAGGCCGTGCTGGGATGATTTTCGATTCGCGATTTTGGATTTTCGATTGGGCGGGCCGGGGTTGCACTCCGGCCCGTTTCGTGTGTATGGGGACGATTATCCCGGTCCGGTGGTCCGTTCCAGCCGTCGAAAAAATGATACGGCCGATAGCGGTTCAAATGGCCTCCGCAGGCGGCACCAGTCTGTAGAACTCACCGCCTCTCTCATGATGAAACTCCAGCGGAGCGGCCCCTTCTCGGGCGATACGAAGAACGATCCTGAATGAAAACGAGAAGCGATGCCCCCCGGAGAATACTCTGTTCGCATGGAGTTCGACTCCGTGCGAGGTGGTAGCAGCACAGAGCGCGGAGTTAAACTCCGTAACGACAACAGCCGATAGCGATTCAAATGGCCTCCGTAGCCAACACCTATAGGTGTTGCCTGTCTGTAGAATTCACCCCCTCTCGCAATCATAAAGCTCCAGCGGAGCGGCCCCTTCTCCGGGCGATACGGAGAACGATTCTGAATGAAAACGAGAAGTTGTTCGCCCCCGGAGAATCCTTTCTCGTAGCCATTCGTGGTTTCCTCTCGTACCTTTGCGCCATCCCCCTTTCCGTATGACCGGCATTCACGAATAGAATATCTCTCCCCTCGGGAGCAAGCGAGGATTCCTCATGACCTCTCAGACCAGCCTTGCCGAATTGCTGGCCGTGCGGCTTTCCGCACCGGAGAACCTGAATTCCCCCGACTTCTGGTCGATGGCGACATTGCTCCGGAACGATATGGCGGTCACCCCGAACCATGTCGTTGCCGATCTCGCCCCTAAACGAAATCTCCCGCTCCTGTTGCATTTCGACCGGCCGATGCATGCTTACGAGTTGGATGAGCCGCAACGCGAGCTTGGCCTGGTGATGCAGCAATTCCCGGAATGGGATATCGCTGTGATAGAATTCACCGCCTCCTCCGCGGATCTTTCCGCCTATCTCGAACGCGCTATTCCGGCTGATCTTTTCGCGGCCTCGATTCCATTCCCCGAAACACCATGGGAATCGTTCGTCATCATCCCCGCCGCCCCCGAAGGCATGCCGATCAGAGGGATCGCGGAGGGCTTGGAGATGATAGAGGGAATACCTTACCTCCGGCTCCGGATGACGGAATATCCGGGTGATTGGAGCTTTGAGCAATGGCGGGGAATAAGCGGCGCGCCGATCGTGCTCGGGGATAAACTCTGCGGTATCGTCGGACGCATGCACACGAGCGAGCCGGTGCTGTATGCCCTCCCCGCCACCGAAGAAATCGGTGAGCAATGGAGATGGGAGCTTCTCGAAGAGAACGTGGAAATCGTGAAGATCCCGGTCTCGGATACCGATGGTCCAGCGGCCAGGGAGGAATTCACGCCCGAGAATTTCCTTCGCCGTCTGAGCCCCGCCGCATCCCGCGCGATGGCGCGTGCCGATGAGCTACGGCGAGATGGCAAAGAACGTGCGCTGTACGTTGAATATATATGGATTGCACTAGCGGAGAACTCGGAGGATATTCCCGCGAAATTCTTTCAGGCACAGAACAGCGATACGCGTGGAATAATTGAACTTGTGTTGAGCAATTCCGATATGGGCAATTATTCCGTTGGAGCCGACGAGCCCCCACCGCTTACAACACTCCCCAGATTATCCGATCAGCTCTCTGCGGCATTCCAGTATGTTTATGACTTTGCAAGCAGCCGGGATTTACAAGAGATCGAGACCTGGCATCTGCTGACCGGCTTGCTGGCAGTGCCCAGATCCGCTATCACAAAAGCACTGAACGAACAGGGCATCACCCTCGAGAGCTTGTTTCAATTCATGGAATCAGTGCAGGGGCGGGAGGTTCAAGCATCCGCTGATGAAACAAATCCCGATCCCTCCTATATAATCCCCGGCCTGCGCAACGATCAGGTGGGGGATACCGATCTTCTGAATATCGAGCCGGAGGCGATGACGCTGGCCTCGGTGATCGCCGCGCGCGATGTATCGCCACCATTTTCCATAGGATTATTCGGCGAGTGGGGCTCGGGAAAGACATTTTTCATGGGAGAGATGGAGCGCTCCATCAAGCGTCTGGTACAGGATGCCAACAGCAGCGATGGGGCAAGCCCCTACTGCACCAACATCGTGCAGATCTGGTTCAACTCCTGGCATTATATCGATACCGATCTCTGGGCCAGCCTTACCTCCGAGATCTTCGAGGGCCTTGCAGCGGCATTCTCCCCTGCTGAACTGGAAACCGAACAGCGGACATTGCAACGTCTGATGGCCGATAAGCGCCGTACGGTGGATCTGCTTGCTGAAACCACGCAGCAGATGGAAAGGGCCGAGCAGGAACTCCAGCAGAGCGAACAACGGCTTCAACAGCTTACTTCCGATACCGCACTGCTGGAATTGAAGCTGGACCCCATGACAATTGCCAGAGAGGCGGCACGCTACGCCGCGGACCAGCCGGAAGTACGGGAGAAGATCCGGATGGCTGCCGACGCCATCGGCGACGATGTTATGAAGAAAAACGCCAGCGAAGTTGCGCAGGAGCTACCGGAATTTCTGAGGGAAACCAATCAACTTCGGCTCATCTGGTCGTCGCTCGGATCATCACGCAATCAACTGATGTTCCTCCTGTGGATGGTGGTGGTGGGCGGCATCATCGCAAGCGCCATTTTTCTGCTTCCGGCTCTGATCGCATCGGATTTCTGGCGTCTGGTAACCGGGCTTGCCGCATCGGTGCTGGCTACATACCAGATGCTTCGTCCGATCACCAAAGGCGCACAACAGGCACTGAAATATTTCAATCAGGCAAATGATGCCCGCGAGAAATTCATCACGGCACAACAGACGAAGCGAAAAGCTGAATTGCAGCTGGAACGCGATAAAAAGCAGTCGGCAATCCAGCAGACACGGAATAAACTGACTGAGCTGCATCAGGAGATCAAGTCCACCACTGAAAAGCTCGACAAGCTCAATCCAGCCACCATCCTTGCCGATTTCATCGGCGATCGGGATAAGAGCGATGATTACCGCAAGCGGCTCGGCGTCATCACCAATACCAGAAATGATTTCGAGCGATTGAGCGCCCTGATGAAGCGGGTGCGGGAGCAGAGACCGGAGGATATCGCCGATACTCCCTCCATGCTGAAATTACCGAAGGTGGACCGGGTGATCCTCTATATCGACGACCTGGATCGCTGTCCGGAGGATCGGGTGGTGGAAGTGCTTCAGGCGGTGCATCTGCTCCTGGCGTTCGATCCGTTCGTGGTGGTGGTGGGAGTCGATCCGCGATGGCTGCTGCGGGCGCTGAAACAGCATACCAGGATATTCGATATCAATGACGATGATTCCGGCGGCATCGAAGAGCACGAGCAGTCGCACTGGCACTCCACGCCGATGAATTATCTGGAGAAGATATTCCAGATCCCCTTCTCTCTCCGCCCGATGGGCACGGCCGGGTTCGATAAACTGATCGACAGCCTGGCAGCACCCATGGCGGCGGAAAATGCCGGAGCCGCTGATGGCCGTCCGTCCGGCAATTCCGGACAACGGAAGGACGCACCCGAAACTCAGGGAAGCACGGGGCAGCCGGCCAGCGGGCAGCACCAGGAAGCGCCCGCAGGCACCGAACCAGAGGGCACCCCGGAGCACACCATCCCCGCCCGGAATGGCGGCGCAACAACGGGCAGCCGGGGCCCGATCCCCGCACCGGCAGAACCGGCCGATCACGTCCGGAAGGATGCAGTACCAACGATCCCCGCACCTATTCCGAAACATCTGAGCATAGAGGAATGGGAACGGAACGATATGAAGAAATTCAACGAGTTCATTCCCTCCCCGCGCGCGCTGAAACGCTTCGTGAATATCTACCGGCTGCTCCGCACATCGGTGGCGGAGAAGGACCGGCGGGCATTTATCGGCAGCAGCGCTGGCGGGGATTACCGTGCGGTGCTGCTGCTGCTGGCGATACAGACCGGGCATCCGGAGGAGGCCGCAACGATTATCCAGATGCTTCTGAACGAATCGCGGGAGCGCCCCTGGTGGGAATTCATCGAATCGCTCCGCCATCGTTGCCAGCCGCCGCTCCCCTCGGAAGCTCGCCCGCATCGTGGCGGCACGATGAATGCGGAGCGATGGACGGCCCTGTTCCGGAAGCTGGACGCATTCAAGCGCCGTCACCCATCGTTCGTCGAAGAGGCCGCGAGCTGCGGCGATTTTATCGCGTGGGCTCCCGCCGCCGCACGCTACTCGTTCCACTCCGGGCGCATCGTTGCAACGGAGCCGGCACACCAGCCGGCGGCCTGAACAGCAGGAGCACCGGTCATTCCCCATCTCCGGCGATATAAGGGGGGCGAGAAGATTTTTTTCCGGATCAGCGATCGTATCGGATATTCCGTGCTTGCAGAATGCCCCGGCGATTCCTATGATTGGCGTTTTCATCCTTCAGGACATCCGGCATGCAGCGAATCTGTGTTTTCTGCGGATCGAATTACGGCGTCAACCCGGCCTATGCCGAAGCGGCTCGTGCGGTGGGAACCGCCCTTGTGCGCCGTGGAATCGGCCTGGTCTATGGTGGCGGGCGCATTGGGCTTATGGGAGAGGTGGCAAATGCCGTACTGGCAGCCGGGGGCGAGGTGATAGGGGTGATACCCGAAGCGCTCTTTGCAAAGGAGCTGGGGCACGAGGGGCTGAGCGAGCTGCGGGTGGTTGCATCGATGCATGAACGGAAGGGAACCATGGCCGATCTCTCCGACGGCTTCATCACGCTCCCCGGAGGATTCGGGACCATGGAGGAATTTTTCGAGGTGCTCACCTGGGGACAACTCGGGCTGCACCGCAAGCCGTGCGGCCTGCTGAACGTGGACGGCTACTACGATACGCTCCTGGCACTGTTCGATTCATTCGTCGGGGAACGCTTCGCGCGGCCGGAACATCGATCCTTTATCATCGATGAGAGCGACCCCGAGCGACTGCTGGACCTGCTGGCCTCCTACCAGGCTCCGGAGCTGATACGATGGATAGCCGATGACGATACGTAATCGGACTCCGCACCATGCGCGCTCCGGCAGCTGGTTCCCCGGCCTCATTACGGAAGCCGGGGAATACCATCAGCAGATGCTCCTTCGGATTTACATCTATCGCCCCTTCCTCATTTCCCACTCCCCTACTCATCCTGCCTCCCCTCATCTCCCCCAATCGTAAATCGTAAATCGAAAGGCGATTATATACCTGATAGACCCAACCATGCTAGATGCATCACGCAAAGCCGCGAAGGCGCAAAGAAGATGTCTTTCTTTGCGCCTTCGCGGCTTTGCGTAGGTATTCTTTAAAGATTGGCTACTCAGGGTCGCTCAAGTATATAGTTGCCAATCGAAAATACCCTCATCTCCTTCAATCGAAAATCCAAAATCGAAAATCGCATCATCCGCCCACATGCACCGAGGGGCGGCGTTCCGGATCGGGTTCGGCCTGGCGGAGCACCTCGCGGGTGACCGGGGCGGTATCTCCCTCGCCGAAGGCGATATAGCGGAGGATGTACATCAGCGGGTTCCCCTCGCTCCACCCGAAATAGATGTGGGGGATCGTTCCGGTCATATCGCGCAGGAACAGGAGAAATCCGGCCAGCGCGTTCGGCACCGCGGGGCTCTCGGTGCGGAGGATCTTGTAGGGCCCCACCCGGCAGCCGCGCACCCGCAGCTCCCCGGCGAAGTCGGAGGCATCCCCCGGCGTCACCTCGAAGAAGATGATATCATCCTCCTCCGGGATATGGTTATCCTCACGCTTCTCCTGCTCCTTGAACCGGTATTCATTTTCATCGCCGCGATCGCGCCTGTTCGCCACGATCCGCATCACCCCTGTACTGGCCTCGCCGATGATCTTCCGCGCCTCGTCGTCCAGCTCTATCTCATCGATACGAAGCTCGGTGGAGCGCTGGACACGGGAGATAAGCGAGGTAAGGATGATGGCCCCGATAAAGAACGAGGCTATCTTGATGCCCTCCGGCCGCTCCACGATATTGGTAATGGTGGTATAGCCGAAGACGATGCAGATAGCCAGGAAGGCCCACCGGATCATCCCCTTGCGCCAGACCGAGAGGGTAACGGCGATAGCCGCGGAGCTCATCAGCACCAGCACGCCGGTGGCATAGGCTCCTCCCTGCGCATCGACATCGGCCTTGAAGATGATGGTGACCGCAAAGGCGATCACCATGAACACCACCACCAGCGGGCGGGTTGCGCGCGCCCATGCCGGCGCCATGCCGTAGCGCGGCAGATAGCGGGGGACGATATTCAGCAGGCCCGCCATCGCCGAAGCCCCGGCGAACCAGAGGATCATGATGGTGCTGATATCGTAGACCGTCCCGAAGATCTCGCCGAGATATTCATGCGCCAGATACGCGAGGGCACGGCCGTTGGCATCTCCCCCCTTTGCAAACTCCTCGGCAGGGATCAGCAGCGTGGTCACAAGGCTGCTGGTGATGAGCATCACGCTCATGATGAGCGCGGCGGTCACCAGCAGGCGCTTGGTGTTATGAATGCGCCCGGTCGGCTGTGCCTCGGTATCACCGCGATAGCCCTTTACCAGCGGCATCACCGCCACACCGGTTTCGAAACCGGAAAGCCCCAGCGCCAGCTTCGGGAAGAGGATCAGCGCCAGGCCGATCATCATAAACGGATTGCCATGCATCCGGAAGAGCGATTCGCTCCAATTGGGAAACACCTCCGGGTGCAGCGCGATATGATAGATTCCCACGCCCACCACCACCAGGTTCAGCAGCAGATAGGCCGCCACCAGAATCACAGCCAGCCCGATGGCCTCCTTGAATCCCTTCAGGAAGACCGCCCCGAGCATCGCTATCAGAAAGAGCGTCAGCCACACCGGATGGTGGAGCGATTCCGGAACGAACGGGTTCTCGGTGATATGGGCCGTGGCATCGGCCGCCGAGAGGGTGATGGTGATGATGAAATCGGTGGCAACGAACCCGAGCAGCACCAGAACGAAGAGCTTCCCCTTCCATCGCGGCAGCAGGTGCTCCAGCATCGAGATGGAACCCTCGCCGTGCGGGCTGTTTTCAGCTACCCGTTTGTAGATCGGAAGAGCGCCGAAGAGGGTGAGGAGGATAAGGATCAGAGTGGCGATCGGGGAAAGCATCCCTGCCGCAAGGAAGGCGATGCCTGGCTGGTAGCCGAGTGTGGAGAAGTAATCGACGCCGGTAAGGCACATCACCTTGTACCAGGGGTGCTTGTGATGCTCCCCTTCCGGTTCGTACGGTCCTTCGATTTCCCTGAGATGTCCCTTCAGAAACCAGCGTTTCCAGGGACTTGTTTGCTGCACTGTCGTAGTACTGGAACTCATGCCGAATGTTGTAGAATGCACTTGGAGGCATACGGATCGTCTACCGAATCATCGGTGCGCCGGCCGGCGCCGTACCATCGGATCGGCAGGCCCGGCATCCATAGCGGATGCAAGAGCCGCGCCTGTCCTCCGGTCGCTCCCGGCCTCTTCGCTTGGAGGAACGATGACGCCACAGTTCCGCGTCTTCCTCCCCCCATCCAAACGGTATGCCTCAACAATGCAAAGCTACATCAGCGTGGAGAATTAACGTGCAGGGGTAGTTTTTCGGATAAATTCTTACGTGCCTGCGTTTCCCGAGCTCCCCGGTGCTGTTCGCGCGGCTTACCACCCTGCGACCGCACACCGGCAGAATCTCAGAGAACCTATCCCGAAGTTCTTCTGATATCGCCTCCGGCGTCCGCAGGGCGTTGTTCTCGGATGGTGGATGGTAGATACGGGCAGGGGAGGCGCATCGCTTCAATCGATCGCCTCCCTTGCTCATGCTTCGCTTGTACGCTTCCGCTCTATCGCGCCCTGGCTCCTCTTTTTTCATCCCCGGCTCCAGACCGCGAATTTCCTGCCGGCCGGACAATCCGATATCGGGAATCGAAAATCCTACATCGCACCATAGAGTTCCAGGTACTGCCGTACCTGCACTTCCCAGGAGAAATTGCGCGACATGGCGTTGCGCATCAGGCGATGCCAGGCGGCGCGATCGTAGAAGGTGGCGATGGCGGTTTCGATTCCCCAGCGCAGCCCCGCCGCCGTGAAATGTTCGAAGACGAACCCGGTGCCATTTCCGCTGGCGGCATCGTACTGCTCCACGGTATCGTTCAGTCCTCCGGTCTTGCGTACCACCGGAACCGTGCCGTAGCGCAGGCTGTAGATCTGGTTGAGACCGCACGGCTCGAACTGCGAGGGCATCAGAAAAATATCGCTGCCGGCCTCGATCATATGCGCCAGCTTGTTCTGGAACCCGGAATAGAACGCCACGTTGGCCGGATAGCGGTGCTGCAATCGTGTGAAGAATTCCTCGTAACGCCCCTCCCCGCTTCCAAGCACCACCAGCCGCAGATCGCGTCCCCCGATGATATCGTCCATGATATCGAAGAACAGATCGAATCCCTTCTGCGCGGTGAGTCTGGAGACGACCCCGAGCACCGGAACGGCCGGGTGGTATCCCAGCCCCATGCTCTCCAGCAACGCCCGCTTGTTCGCCTCCTTGCCGGCCATATCCTCCATCGAATAGCGATAGGGGATCAGCGCGTCGTTCTCGGGGCTCCACTCGTTGTAATCCACGCCGTTGACGATGCCGACAAGCGCATTGCTCCGGCGCTGGAGAAACTCGTGCAGCCCGGCGCCATATTCCGGCGTCTGAATCTCCCGCGCGTAGGTGCGGCTGACGGTGGTGATGACGTCGGCGTAGAAGATGCCGGTCTTCATGAAGTTCACGATGCCGGCATGGCGGTCCTCCACGCTGAACATCGGAGCGCTCTCGGCCAGCCCTATCTCGCCGATGATATCGGCGGAGAAGACCCCCTGATAGACGATGTTATGAATTGTAAGCATCGTGCGCGTGCCCTGGAAAAGGCGGTCCCAGGAGTACACGGTCCGCAGATACAGCGGCACCAGAGCGGTCTGCCAGTCGTTGCAATGAAAGATATCCGGGCCCCATCCCATCCACTGGCAGCACTCGATGGCCGCGCGCGACAGAAGAACGAACCGGCGATACTCGTCGGCATCGTCGGTGTAGACCGATCCGCGGCTGTAGAACCGGGGGCAATCGATGAAATAGACATCGACCTCCGAATCGGGGAGCCGCGCGGTAAGAACCCGGTACTGGATCGTCTCGGCGCCGAACTGCATCGTAAGATCATGGAGATATTCCACCACATGGAACTCGTACCGCGATACATCGATGGTGTCGTAGAACGGCATGAAGATGCGGACCTCGCAGCCATGCCGGGCGAGGTACTTCGGGAGCGCGCCGGAGACATCGGCAAGACCGCCGGTCTTGGCAAAAGGGGCAACTTCCGAGGAGACGAAACAGATTCTACGGCCCTGCATAGGCTCTCACGAATTGTTCTGCGTTGTAGGGAAATGGCCGGTGCGCACGCTGGCGCCGGCCCGTGACTGGCACACCTTGCCGCCACACCGGATTCACTGCCGTGGCTGCAGGTAGCCGTAGTATAGCATTTTTCGTCCTAGCATTGAGCCTTCAGGGCGTAGTCCGTTCACCGGCCTTGCCCGCTGTCAGTGGTCCGT
>JBMDXA010000205.1:0-9296 GCA_048594725.1 Candidatus Kapaibacteriota bacterium | reverse complement strand
GCCCGATGATTTTGTACGGGGTGGTGTGCAGTCCGGCACCTGCGGCTGCCGGAACTGGTAGCCGGGGGCAGTGCGATCCTTGCGGAACATACCAGCGATCCGTTCGCCGGAGGGATCGGAGCCTCGCCAGTGGTCCGTATCCCCATGCCCCTGCAAGGAGGGATGCATCGTACAATCCCCCTATAACGACCACGGACAACTGACCACGGACTCTCCCCCCAATCGTCAATCGCAAATCGTACAGCCCCCGTGAATCTACTCCAGCGCATATTCGGCAGGCCGGTCTCTGCGGCATGGGAGGTCACGCCGGGGGATCTGATCTGGAAACTTCAACCGGCCCCCGGGGGTATTCTGATCGGGGAATCGCGCGATGTGGACCAGAAGAGGATGTCACTCTTCGCAATCCGCACGTCCCACGGAGAACAGCTTTTCAGCGGCATCAGGCTGCACGATCCCTGGTGGGTGGCCCTGGAGATGACCATCGGCGAGGTGGCGATCCTGCATGGCTTCCCCCGCCCCGATCTTCCGGGGGCCCTGGGAGCCACGGCCGTCGATTGCGCCAGCGGGGAGATCCTCTGGCGCGATGATGGCATCCGGGTTCTCTGCGGAACCGAGGAGATAGCGCTGGTGCGGCGGGGCGATTCCCCCGAACGAAACCGCCTGGCCCTGATCGACGTCAGAACCGGCGCGCTTCTGGAGGAGATCGGCGAGGATCTGGAACGGGCGGCCGCATTCCAGGCCGCCTGCGAGGGTTCATCCCTCTGGCACGGCTGGATCAGCGCCGCCCCCCCGGATGGGAGCGATCCGGCCGCCGGCCAAATCAGCGAGCTTCTCGCGCGTCAGTTGAAGGAACCTCGTGGCGCGGCCGAGTTCGCCCGGTACGGACGCTATACCGTGGTTGGGGCACATGCGCGCTCGCGCGCCTCGGCTTCGGCGATGCTGGGGAACCTGGTGGATGCCCATCTGCTGATTCTGCGGGATGAGCGAGCCGTTTTTCATGAAATCGTGACCCGGGAGGCCCCTGCCCCGGAAGGTGATATATTCTTCATCTGGAACGGCATGCTCATCTTTATCCGGGAGCGCCGTACTCTTGTCGGTATCAATCTCAATACAGCCTAGACCATGCTCACAGCAGGCGATGCGGCCCCGGATTTCTCGGCGCCCGATCAGAACGGAACCATTCATACGCTGGCCGGTTACCGAGGGAAGAAACTGGTTCTCTATTTCTACCCCAAGGATATGACCAGCGGCTGCACCGCCGAGGCATGCGACTTCCGGGACAACCTGAACCGCCTGAAGGGATATGGCGCCGAGGTGCTGGGGGTGAGCCCCGATTCGGTGAAACGACACGAGAAGTTCGTAGCGAAGGAATCGCTCAACTTCCCCCTCCTCTCCGATGAGAGCACCGCGATAGCCCAGGCGTACGGCGTCTGGACCGAAAAAAGCATGTACGGACGGAAATACATGGGGGTGGAACGCACCACCTTCATCATCGACGAAGAGGGAAGAATTGCGCGGGTGTTCAACAAGGTAAAGGTGAACGGACATGCCGGGGAGGTAGCCGATGAGCTCGCTGATTGATACCCATTCGCATATCTATGTGGGACGCTTCGCCGCCGATCTCGACGAGGTGATCGCCAGAGCGCGCGAGGCGGGGGTGGAGGCTATCGTGGTGCCGGCCACCCGCCCGGAGGAGTTCCGGGAGGCGCTGGCCCTGGCCGCCCTCTACCCCGAGGTGAAGGTGGCCGCAGGGGTGCATCCGCACCACGCACACGAAATCACCGACCAGGATCTGGACGAGGTGGAACGCCTGGGAGCCGGCGGCAGCGTGATTGCTATTGGTGAAATCGGGCTCGATTATTACTATGAGTTCGCTCCGAAGGAACGCCAGCACGAGGTGTTCCGCCGGCAGCTCCGGATCGCCAAACGGGTGGATCTGCCGGCCGTGATCCATAACCGCGACTCCGACGACGATCTGCTGAGGATCATCGAGGAGGAGCAGGATGGCTCGCTCCGGTTTCAGCTCCACTGCTTCTCCAGCACCGAGGAGGCCCTCCGGCGGGCGCTCGACCTGGGAGGGATGATCTCCTTTACCGGAAATATCACCTACAGCAAGGGGGCGCTCGACAGCGTGGTCCGGGCCGTTCCGGATGACCGGATCATGGTGGAAACCGATGCTCCCTATCTTACCCCCGTCCCGCATCGCGGGAAACGTAACGAGCCGGCGTATGTAAGCCTGGTTGCCGCCAAGGTAGCCGAACTGCGCGGGGAAACCATTGACGCTATCAGAACGATGACAACAACAAACGCACGGCGTTTTTTCAGACTGGCAGCCCTCTCGATCGCATTTCTCGGCATGCTCGCCGCGACTGCATCGGCCCAGACCACTCCGCGGCCGGTTCGCGCGGTGGATACCACGGCCGATCCCCCCTTTGAGAAACTGGTGGGGGTAGGGGCGCTTCTGGCCTCCTCCACCTATATCAGCGGCGCCACCACCGAGGCAAGCGCCGTCGGGTTCGGCGGATGGCTGAGCATCGCCCCGTTGCAGCCGCTCGGGATAGACTGGCTTCAGGTGGATATCACCTATACCAGCGCAGAGGTTCCGCAGTCGCGGTTCGATTCGGCCTATGCGGCGGTGGCCGAACAGCGCGGTGAGAAGAACCAGGACCCGCCGCCGAACATCCACAAGGCGCTCGATATCTCGCTGCGTGCCACGGCAAACCCGCGCAAGATCATCACCTTCTTCGCCACCATCGGCCTTACTCATTTCGACAACGAGTTCGGCATCGATAGATATCTGGTGCAGAATGGGGATACCTCGCTGAAGGGATACAGCGAATCGGAATGGGGAATCGGCGGCTCGCTGGGCCTCTCCTACAACTTCGATACGCCGTACGGCACCATCTCCCCCACCGCCGAATGGCGCGTATCGACCATCTCCGGGGAGCGGAAACTGCCGAAACGCCAGCGGGAGTTCTTCGTCAGCCAGCCGCGTATCGGCATTCTTCTGTACCCCAACTTCAGCAAGCTTTTCCAGTGATGCAGACCTATCTCCAGGCCGAGCCCCCACGGGCCGGCACGCTCCGGGTGATCGGCCACAGCATGGTGGCCGAGGCGCTCGGCACGCTCCGGAACCGACATTCCTCCGCGGTGGAATTCCGTGTGGCGGCTCATGGCATCGCCCGCGCGCTTGCCTACGAGGCAACACGCGATCTGCCCCTGGAGAGCGTGACGATCGAGACGCCGATGGAATCGACCACGGCGGCACGGGTGGCCGCGCGGGTGGTGGCGGTGCCGGTGCTCCGCGCCGGACTGGCGATGCTCCCGGCATTCCAGGAAGTGGTACCCGCCGCCGCTACCGGCTTCGTGGGGCTGCGCAGGGATGAACGGACGCTCCAGCCGTACGAGTACTATCGCAATCTCCCCGATCTCCAGGGGGCGCATCTGTTTCTGCTGGACCCGATGCTCGCCACCGGGGGGAGCATCCTGGCGGCGCTGCGAGCCCTGCCGGCGGGTGCCGCGGCATCCATCTCGGTGCTCTCGATCATCGCCGCCCCGGAAGGGACCGATGCGGTGGCCGCAGAATTTCCGGAGGTGCAGCTGCATGTGGCGGCGCTGGATCGCTGCCTGAACGAACATGGGTTCATCCTGCCGGGACTGGGAGATGCCGGCGACAGATTATGCCAGACGTTGTAACGGCCCGCGATCTCCTCCTGGAAACGGCCGCGCCCGCGGGGCTGGCCCCGGATCTGCTGGATGCGATCTTCGAGGGGGCCCCGCTCGATTTTCCAGTCCACTTCGCATCCTCCCTCCCCTTTTCGGTTCACCGCTTCGGCATGGCCGGCATCACCCTGTTCGGCAGAGTCTATCTGCTGGCGGCGGTGCGGGCCTATCCGGCGGCGCGGTTGATAGCCCTGCTGCGCCACGAGGCCGAACATGTGCGGCAGCAACGTGCCGGGGGCGCGTGGTTCTACCCGAAATATTTGTGGGACTGGGGACGTGAATTTCTCCGGCCGCAGGGGGGAACCGACGATATGGCAAGCCGCAACCGAACAGCCCGCTGGCACCGCGCATACGCCAATATCCCGTACGAACGCGAAGCCTATGCGGCCGGCGGGCGGGCGCTTGATCTGCTCAACAGGAAATAAATCGTTCCGAACTGACGAAATGCCATCCGCTGCTTGGATAGCGGGTAGGGATTGGTGATATTTGCGGTCGATTTTAAAGGCGATTCCCTGAGGCGCGGATCGCTCTTTTATTTTCAACAACTCCAGTCTATTCCTTCCTGTGTTCCGTGTTCTCTCCAACGACATAGCAGTCGATCTGGGAACAGCCAATACCCTCATCTGGATGAAGGGAAAGGGTATTGTGCTGAACGAACCATCCGTGGTTGCCTTTGATCGTACAACGAAAAAGATCGTGGCTATCGGGCGTGAAGCCCAGGCCATGATCGGCAAGACCCACAAGGACATCCGGACGATCCGTCCGCTGAAGGATGGCGTTATCGCCGACTTCGAGATTGCCGAAGGGATGCTCCGCGCCTTTATCCGCAAGATCTCCCCATCGTGGCAGCCCGCGCGCCGCATCGTCGTGTGCGTCCCCTCCGGTATCACCGAGGTGGAGAAGCGGGCGGTGCGCGATTCGGCCGAACATGCCGGGGCAAAGGAAGTGCATCTGATAGCCGAGCCAATGGCCGCGGCGATCGGCATCGGCCTTGATGTGGAGGCCCCGGTGGGAAACATGATTATCGATATCGGCGGCGGCACCACCGAGATCGCCGTGATAGCGCTGGCCGGCATCGTCAACGACGAGTCGATCCGTATCGCCGGCGACGAGATGACCAACGCGATCATCCAGTTCTTCAAGAAGAATCATAACATCCTGATCGGCGAGCAGATGGCCGAGGCCATCAAGCATGAGGTGGGAACCGCCATGCCGCTGGAGGATGAGGTGACCATCGAGGTGCGCGGCCGCGATCTGGTTGCCGGCGTGCCCCGGATGACCGTGGTGACGAGCGCGGAGATCCGCGAGGCGCTCTCCGAGCCTATCATGGCGATCGTCGATGCGGTGAAGCTGTCGCTGGAACGGACCCCGCCGGAACTCTCGGCCGATATCCTGGATCGCGGCATCATGCTTACCGGTGGCGGCGCCCTGCTGCGCGGCCTGGACGAGCGCCTGCGCCGCGAGACCACGCTCCCGGTCTTCGTGGCCGAGGACCCCCTCACCGCCGTGGTACGCGGCACCGGCAAGGTTCTGGAAAATCTCAACCAGTATTCCCAGGTGCTTCTCAAGAGCCGGCGCTATTAAGCTCCTCTCCCGCGTCCCGGCATACCGGAGCGGAGGCAGATGCCCCGGTTCTCCTCTGCCGGGTTCCGAGGCGGAGGCCCCCCGAGGGACTTCCCGCAGTTGGTCCGGTTTCCGCGCGTGCCCCGCGCACCGCAGAACCGGAAACAGGCGGCAGGCAATCAGATAGCGCAGGGGAAGACGCAATCATACTTCGGATATCCCTTCAGCCGTGGTCTCCGGCCTCTCCCGCTACCGGCATGCGCCAGGATGCACGGAGCGGCGCGTTCCCCGCCCCGGACTATCCCCTCTCTCCAGCAACGTGAACTTTGCATTCTGATCTTCCACCATGCGACGCATCGCCGAGCTAGTTCTTCGCTATAAGGAATATGTGAGTGCGCTGGGGCTGATCATCATCTCCCTGCTCCTCATCTCCGCCAGCAGCAGCTCCCAGCTCCGCTCGTTCCGTACGATCTCGGTTGGGGTGGTGGCAAGCGTGCAGTCGGCCCTGAGCTGGCTGCCGAACCCGTATGCCCTGGAGACGGAGAACCATGCGCTCCGCCAGCTCAACAAGGATCTCTCCATGCAGCTGATGCAGCTGCGCGATGCCGGCGTGAAGGTGGAGAAACTCCAGGGAATGCTGGAACTGAAGGAGAAGTCGCCGATGAAGCTGAAGGCGGCCGAGGTGGTGGGGAAGGCGACGATCCAGATGCGAAGCTACGCCACGCTCAACGTGGGGGAGAAGGATGGAGTGAAGACCGGCATGCCGGTAATCACCGAGCGGGGACTGGCCGGACGGATCGTGGGAACCAACGACAATTACGCGGTGGTGCAGCTTCTGCTGAACCGCGATACCCGCGTGGCGGCACGCACCACCACCGGACGTAACGACGGGCTTATCTCCTGGGACGGGGCCTCCTCGCTGACGCTCCGGAACGTCCCCTCGGTGCAGCCGCAGAAGGTTGGCGATACGGTGGTGACCTCGAATTATTCGTCCCTCTTCCCGGAGGATATCGTGATCGGTATGGTCACGAAGGTGGAGCCGGAGCAGGGGACGCTCTTCTACAGCATTACGGTGGAGCCGGCGGTGAACTTCGCAACGATGGAGGAGGCGTTCGTCGTCCTGTACTCCCCGGATCAGTCACGGCTGGATCTGGAACGGCGGATGATCGATCCGTCCGGTGACGGCGGAAGCGGGAGCAAGGGGCGATGATCCCATACATGAACCTTCTCTGGTACGCCATCGCAGGATTGATCCTGCTGCTGGTGCAGCTGAACCTGAGCTACATCGCCGTGGAATCGGTAACCCCCGATCTGCTGGTGGTGCTTACGGTGTTCATCGCCCTGCGCGAAGGACAGTTCAGCGGCCTGGTGACCGGGTTCGTGCTGGGCCTGTTCTTCGATCTGATCTCCAGCGATATCATCGGCACCAACGCGCTGGCGAAGATGCTGGCCGGGTTCATCGCCGGATATTTCTTCGATGAGAAGCTGGAGCTTCAGGAGGCGGTGGGAGGCTTCCGCTTTCTCGGCGTGGTGGCGCTTTCGGCACTGGTGCACAATATCATCTACTACTTCTTCTACGTCCAGCCCACGGATCTCTCCTTCGTCTCCTTCTTCCTGCGCAACGGCATCGCCGCATCGCTCTATACCGCCGTGATTTCGGTGCTGGTGATGCTGGTGGCAGCACGCAAACAACGATGGTAGGTGGCGGGTAGCAGGGGAGGAGAATCAGAGCCTGCCGGCTCCGAACCCCTCCCATTGCATTCGTTCTGTATTCTTCCTGCATTCTTCGCTCTTCACTCCCCCTCACTTCCCAGATCCGAGATCCCAGACTCCTCTCTACGATGCGGGTGTTGACGAGGAGTTCGAGGAGTTCCCTGCCCCCCCGGACCCTCCATCGGATTTCGATTCGGATTTCGATGCGGTTGCGGATGACGACGAAGAGCCGCCACTTTTATCCTTATCGCCCCCCTTTCTGACATAATCGGTCAGGTAGAACCCCTCCCCCTTGAACACGAGTCCCGCACCGCCGCTTATCAGGCGGACCACCACTCCGGTCCCCTTCTCCTGCTCATCCTCCTGGATACAGAGATCCGCCGGGCAATGCTCCAGCGCATTCGATGAGATCGACTGGAAATATTCGAAACGGTGTCCGCAGGTTTTGCACTGATAGTCGTAGGTAGGCATGGAACAGAGCCGGATTCTTGGTTTGTTGATTAAAGGCCGGTACGCCGCGGTGAGCGGACGAAGTTCTATCGTGACGAGAGAGTTCCAACGATTTCCCCCCTCTCTCCAATCGCGAAGAGTTCAGGAGCAACGCGCGATATGATATGATCCTCTCTCTCTCTCTCTCTTCTCTTCTCTTCTCTTCTCTTCTCTTCTCTTCTCTTCTCTTCCCCTCACCTCCCCACCACGAGCAAACATCCGCAATCGATATTCGCGCAGATTTCAGGATCAACGTATGATATGATCCATCCCCCATCACTCCCGCCCCATCACGATTCGCGCCGATTCGCGGTTAGAAGGCGTGACCGATCCCTACATGCAGCACCGCAGCGGAGGGGAGTTCACGCTCGGTGATCCACTGGGGGGCATCATCCGGGTTGCGGGTGAGGGGATCGTATACGGGCACTCCCAATCCCACGCGGAACGGGCCGAACGGCGTCTCGTACCCGACGCTGGCGCCGGTAGCCACACCGATCTTCCGCAGCAGCGCGGGATCGGCATCGCTGCCATCACGGAAGAACGCATTGCCCGCATCGACGAAAAAGACGAAGACGAGCCTGCGCGCCATGCCGGAACTGACGGCAGAGCGAAACGGTTTCCAGCGCAGCTCCATATTCGACTCCAGCAGCGCCAGCCCTCCCAGCAGACGGCGGTTCTCCGCGACGATGCCTGCGATGATCGGAGCGGCACATATGCCGCTCCCGGCACCCGTCAGTTCGGGGGAACCGGTGGCGAGCATATCGCGCGAGTACCAGCCACGATTGCTGTTGGCACCGCCGGAAAAGAAACGGCTGGAGGCGGGAGTAAGAGGCATCTCCCCAAGCTCCAGAATATATCCGCCGTGAACCCTGTAGGCATAGGTCCAGTTCCCCGACCACGCCGGACCATACTGGCGCCACCCCATTTCCACTCTTGCAAATCCGCCGGAGAGCGCGCCGGTAAGGCCGGCATCCAGCATCATCTCCCAGAGTTTCCCATGTGCCGGAGTAAAATAATTATCGCGGGTATCGAACACCATCCCCACACCGCCGGCGAGCGTATACTTCAGCCAGGGAAGATCCTGCGGCGCCGGAGGATGATCTAGTGCCGCCGCCAGGGATGGGTCATCCCCCTGCAACACCTGCACCCGGTAGAGAGTGTTGATGAGCGCATCCCGTACCACTCCAACGACCGTGGCCGCATTGCAGCCGAGGGAATCGAGCCGGGAGTGATCGTCGTTCACCCGTTCCCCGGCAAGGGCGCCAAGATAGGGGGCGATACCGATATAGGCATCTTTGCGGCCGGTTGCCCGGACCGATACACGATACCGGCCGAACATATAGTTCAGAGCCATGGACGCGGTGAACTGTTCCCCCAGCAGCCGCACATCGCTTTCGATACCCGGCACCCGGTCCAGCACGCTGAAATCGTATCCCAGCGTGGTGACGAGTGTGGGACGCCGCCCCCAGAGCGCGAGGCTCCCGGCCAGCGAGGGGACCGAATAGGCTATGGAGGCTCCTCCCTGGAAATCACCGTTGCGGATGGCGGCCAGCAGACGTCCGGAGACGGAGAGCTGCTCGGCGCGGCCCAGCACGTTCAGCCGCGTATAGGAGGCGCTGATGCCGGCATTCCAGCCCCCCTCCCGGCGATACGGGTCGTATCGGATCTCCGGCGCTATCCTGAGATCGTTCTGCTCGCGCAGCCGCGTGCTGATCCGCATGCCCAGAACGCTGTCGCTGCTGAAGGACCCCGCCGTATCGATCGTCACCAGGTTGAACGTCCCTAACGCGTACAGATTCGCCACCGTC
>JBMDXA010000204.1:0-85245 GCA_048594725.1 Candidatus Kapaibacteriota bacterium | reverse complement strand
TGCCGACTTCGATCAGAACCCCTCTCCCAATGGAGGAACCGGGGTCGTCGAGAACTTCTTCACCCCGTTCCTCGATCCGGCGAGCGGAGCCGTGAAACCGGATATCATCGTCACGCTCAGCCAGGGAGGCGCGTTCGAGTTCTGGGCCGATCGCTTCGCAAGCCGTACGCGGGGCGGTTACGAGGATAATCTGAACGTGGGGAATATCCCTTTTCCGGCAACGGTTGCGGGGAAGCAATTCTATGAGAGCACGCTCCGTGCCGATAAGATGGTTCCCGCCAACAATACCGCTGGCGGCGGCGTATTCAAGGTGTATTACAACAACATCTTCGAGTATCGCTGGGATGAGGGAAAAACCTCGAAGCAGGCCAGCTATCTCCCCGTTGCGCAGGCTGATAACACGAAACTGAAGATCGAAAATCCGGCGCATCCGGATCACAATACGCTGACCGGGCCGATACCGACCGCGCTGACAGGCGCCACCAAGCCGAAGGACTCGGATATCACCGCGGTAAGGGGTTCCGGCGGCAGTTATCTCTCGAACGAGATATTCTACAGGGTTGCGCGCCTGCGCGAGCTCCACAACCAGGGGGAGGGAAATCCCGGGGGAATAAGAACCGGGCATTATCATGTGCCTCTGATACAGCATCACGCCGGAGGAACGCCGAAGCCATCGAAGGCAAATCCGGCAGTGAAAACCACGGAGGATTTCAACCCCGAAATGGTCTCGAAGGTAATCAGGGAAATTGTCGCCTCGCTGATACGGGCGGTTTCCTGAGATAGATCGCATCCGGCACCATCGGCCGATCATAACCAGTACGGGATGGTTCCGCTACCGACGGCGGCACCATCCGCACCACACCGGAAGACCATCCTCCGTCCGCCGATGCTGCATTCCTAGTGCGGCATCGGCGGAGGGAACCGCCATCGCAACAGGCAGCATCGACATATTTTTCAACCACGAACGGAATGCCTACAACGAAATTCTATCCACCGATAACAGCAATCCTCCCTGTTGATGCGTTGCCCAATGAGCTTGGCTTCATCAAGGATGGGCTGGAGAAGATCCTTGGGCGCATCTATTTCCGGGATCTCCAATATTCCACCAACGATCGCGGCGACGCCGGCTTCTACAGCCTCAGCATCGTCTCTCTGGAGAGGCTCGATATAGAAATACCGGGAACGGGAATATTCCTGATCCTGAACCCCTCGCATGATCCGCTTGCCGGCGACCAGAGCGATTTCCCCGTCAGCGTGGCCTACCAGTGGCCCATCCTCGGCTATCTGCGCCAGTTCAATCTCGACAC
Source organism: Candidatus Kapaibacteriota bacterium (assembly GCA_048594725.1). Classification (GTDB taxonomy): domain Bacteria; phylum Bacteroidota; class Ignavibacteria; order OLB7; family OLB7; genus JAFDZV01. The sequence continues at coordinate 83,938 of JBMDXA010000204.1, read as the reverse complement.
CTTCTCCTTTCAGCCGGGCGATCTCTTCGATCTGGCGCTGCGCGTTCTCGGGGTAACTCCCAGAGGGGCCGTGGAGCGGGCGCTGAATCTGTTCGCCGTATCGGTGGATACCTTCGTCCAGGATGTAAACGATCTGTTCGACACTACCATAACGCCTCCGCCGGCGGGATCGGATGACCCGATCGGTGATGTGCTGGTGCAGATCGATGCCGAAGGGAAGATCAAAGGGGCAGGTGGAGCCGTGTTCGTCCTCTATCTGCTCGATGCGTTGAGCGAGAGCACGACACGGGAGCGGATCAGGGCGTTTTTCTCGGAGTTTTTCGAGGGAAATATCGACGATTATCTGGGCCGCCTGCTGATCCCGAATATCAATGCGACGCTCGAAGTAGGTCTGGCGCTGGAATTCCCGCGCAATGTGCTGGAGCCGCTCGACGCCGTCGGTGGGGAGCCGCTGGGAGAGCCCGCCAGGACATGGCTGACGTTCAAGGCGGGGTCGTTTTATTTCAGTACCGATCGTGGTATCGGTTTCGATCAGCTCCTGGAGGCCAATCTTAACTATCCCTCCCGGATAGCTGGGTCCGGGCTCGGTATCAGCCTCGATACGGCGAAGCTCGACATCAGCCGCACCACCAATATTCCCGAGGCCGATGCCGACGGCCGCCCGGCCGATTTCATAGGCGTGTATATCAACGATGCCACAATCTCCTTTCCGGCGTTCTGGAATCACGATGGGAATGCTTCCACCGGGGTGATCCATGGACTGAATCTTCTGCTGGGAACCGGCGGGTTTTCCGGCACGCTGGCGCTGGAGGGGAAATCGGATGATGACCCGGCTCCGTTCATACGGCTCAGGTTCGGCGATGATTTCGCGGTGAGCCTGGATGCCTTCAGCCTTACGCTGAAGCAGAACTCCATCACCGGTTCCAGCATCGAAGGGACGCTTCGAATACCCGGATTCAATGATGCCAATAATAATCCGGCGGATATACGGATAAAGGTAGCCATCCATGACAACGGCGATTTCGATATCACCGCGCACGAGGATGATGGCTTCAAGGAAATCCACTTCGGGACGATCTTCAGCATCACACTGAAGTCGGTCTTTTTCGGGACCAGGGATGATGATTTTTATATAGGAGTATCCGGTGGGATAAGGCTTACCCATCCGATGCTTGCCGATATCATCACCGATGAGATCGAAGTGGAAAAACTGGTCATCTGGAGCGACGGCCGGTTCGAGATAGAAGGGGGAACGCTGCCGCTGCCGCAGAATTTCCGGTTCCCGATAGGCCCGGTGGAGCTGTCCATCTCCGCCATCCATTTCGGATCGCACCAGCAGGAGCATGAGGGGAAGATGCGGAACTACCGTTACTTCGGCTTCGATGGCGGAGTGGATATCAACCCCGGCGGAGTGGATGTGCGCGGCAAGGGGATAAAATTCTACTACACGGTGGATGATGATCCCAATCCCGCCAACCTTAAGAAGCCCCATTCCTATCTCGAAATCAAGAGCATCGCAATCGATCTGATTATTCCTGGAAATGCGAGCAAGGAGACCGCTGCCCTGCTCGTATCGGGATTCCTGAGCATCACCGGAGGCCCAGGCAATCCGGAATACGAGGGAGGCGTAAGTTTCTCCCTTCCGAAGATCAAGATCGCCGGCGGTGCCTCCATGAAATATGCGCCGAAATCCCCTGCGTTTCTCATCGATGCGTTCGTGGAGCTATCCGCCCCGATCCCTCTCGGTGCCACTGGACTGGGCATCTACGGATTCCGGGGTCTGTTCGGGCATCGTTATGTGGCAAGCAAGCAGGCCGCCGGCCTCACCGAAAGCGATACCTGGTTCCAGTATTACAAGGCTCCTCCCGGAGAGGGGGTGCGCATCGAGAAATTCGACGAGCCGGACCAGACCAGGAATTATGATAATCCATTTTCGATAGGGGCCGGCATATCGCTGGGAACCGCCGCCGACGGCGGCAAGACCTTCTCCTCGAAGCTCTTTCTCCTTCTGTCGCTGCCGGAGGTGCTCTATCTGGAGGGGCGAGCCAATATCCTCGGCGACCGGGTGGGGCTTACCGGTGAGGACCCCCCGTTTTTTGCGATGCTCGCCATCAGCCCGCAATCGGTGGAGACCGCATTCGGTGCCGATTACGATATACCGAAATCGAGCGGAGCGATCCTCGACACGTACGCCGAAGTGCAGGCCGCATTTTTCTTCCAGAACGCCTCGGCCTGGTATGTGAATTTCGGGACCGAGGAAAAAAGGATCACCGCCCGCGTGCTCAGCCTGTTCAATGCCACCTCATATATCATGCTTTCGGCAGCGGGTATTTCGGCCGGCTCGGGCGTCTCCTACGGGTTCGAGAAAAGTTATGCCGGGGGAATGGTGAGCGCCTCGGTCAAGGTCTATCTGGAGATGGGGGGGCACGTCAGCTTCGAGCGTCCGCAGATAGGCGGGTTCATCATGCTGGGGGGGCATGTCGATGCCTATCTCCTCTTCATCGGCTTCCATATCGTTCTCGATACATCGCTCTCGGTGGAGGTCCCCGATCCCTTCATCATACAGGGGCGGGTGCATCTATGCGTGGGGGTCACCATCGGGTTCTGGAAATTCAAGGTACGGATCGAAAAATGCTTCGACGTGCAGTTCAGATGGGGGGATGATGACAGCGCCAACCTCGATCCCGTTGCGCCATTCAGGCAAGGGGGGGCGGATGTGCAGGCGCCATCGCCGGCCTCGGCCACGAACATGCTTTCCGGAGAGTCGTTCAAGGTCGCCGAGCTTCTCAGTGCTGATGCATCGCTCCCTTCCCACAATCATGCGGCCTTCAACGATGCGGTGCTTCCGCTGGACTCCTGGGTCGATCTGGAATTTCTGAAGGGTCTCTTCCCCTCCGGCGAGGTCGATGCCCGTATCGGGCGGCTTTCCGGGGGACCTCCGGCCAACTATATCGATCTGATCCCTCCGGCCGAGGTGCCGAACAAGGTAAGCCACGAATATTCGATCGCGGCGCTGGAGATAAAGGCATGGAGCGGCAGCGCGTGGGTGGACTATCGTCCCTATCAGGCGATGAGCACGCCGGATGCGCTCGTAACGCTCAACGCAAATCCGGAGAAGTACAGGGATGGATACTGGCAGAACACCGGCACCGGCTTCAACAAGCTTCGTCTCCTCTCGGAAACCTCCCTCTCCTATATGGAGCAGGGGGAGCCAGGGTGGTATGTGCCGGAGCAGTTCGGCATCACCAGCGCCACGCTCTTCTGCAAGACCAAGCTGCGGAAGGAGCGCTGCCTGAGCTGGACCGGAAAAAATCCCGGCACCATCTATCCGGCCGGCAAATGGCAGCAGAGCGATACGGTGCTCTGGCGTGTTATCGGAGGTGAGGGGAGTGTGGTGGCGTGGAGCGGCGCGTTCGGCATCCCCCGCTCGCTCTCCTTTGCCAACCGCGACATGGCCCAGATCGTCTTCAACACACCATGCGTGACGGTGAAGTTGAAGCTTACCACCTTCTCTTCCGGGGTGGTGGTTCGGTTCTACAAGCGGGAGACCGTGGGAAACGGTTTCGTGCATGTGCTGGCCGAGACCCGCACGCTTACGCAGTTGCAGCTTCTTGCGCCGGTGGTCTACAACGATGCTTCAACGCCCGTCACGAAGGTCGAGATAGAGCCGGCCAGCCCCGATCCCGCCGCACTCCATGCGTTGCAGTTGCATATCAACGATCTCTACAGGCATCTGTACGAGGATATGCTTACCGGGGAGGCGTACGAAGCGATGCTTCAGGATATCCATGAACTGGAAGAGGAGCGCCAGAATCTGGAAGGGCAGGGATGCAACCGATGGAATATCACCAGAGAGGAACTGCTTGATCTGATAGAGGAGCTCAACGACCGTATCGCCATCTGCCACAACGTGCTGGAAACCCTGCGCGCCGAGCAGGAGAGGATCTGCGGGGATTCATCGACCTTCATCGATCGTTTCCGCCGCTGCTTCCCCTACGTTCCCTCCGTGCTGAGCTACCAGATCGATCTTGAACGAAGAGGGGAGGCAGCGATCCGATATCGCTTCGAGATCTTCGACGATGCCGCCAACGCGGTTCTGTTCAGGGATGCCGATGGTCACGAAACCGCCGGAGCCGCCGAAAGCGCCATGTACGTGGCGCTCGCGGCCGCGATGCTTCCCGATGCGTTCATCTCGCAGATCGATGGCCGCGGCCGGTACTTCTTCCAGATCGAAGACGCCGATGGCGTTGTAAGAGCGGTCGGGGCCAGCTTTTTCGAGCGGGAGGAGGGGCTGGAGCAATATATCGCGGAGGTACGCGGGAAGCTGCTGTCGATATATGCCGGCGGCGTGTTCCGCATCGCCTCGCGCGTTCAGGGGGAGATGCCCTGTCCGGTCTGCATGGACCATCTCGATTGCTGGGAGGAGCTTCTCAGCTACGGCGAGCGTGGCAGCTCCGGATGCCGCACCATCATCGAGCGGATACGCGCGGCAAGCGCATCGTTCTGCCGTGAATATGATTCCCTCTATCGCGAGCTCTATATCTGCAACCGGGCTACCCTCGATATCCTTATCCGCCGCTGCGAGGAGCTGGACCGGCAGATCCTGATAAGAACCAGGGAATGCGAACATCTGCGCGGCCAACGCGAAGGAGCGGAGGATTTTATCGATTATATCGATGTTCACGGCCCGCTCCATCCCCCGGCCGCAGAGCCCTGTTCCACGCTGCTGCACGAGGTCTGCACGATGTGGCTGGAGGATTATCAGTTCAACGAGAGCATACCCGCGCAGGAGGCGATCGAGAGCGATTATCAGAATACCGTTGAGGCGATCGAAAAAATGCTGGCTCCGATCTGGAGGCCCGACACGAAATATCTCATCTATCTGAACGTGGGCGATAAGGTGGTGGGAAATACATCCATCGAGCATTCCTTCCATCGTTATTTCGGTTTCCGTACCGCCGGGCCGGTGGGCTATTTCCATACCGATCCTTCCGCCGGATACGTACAGAATGGAAAATCAGATGACCAGTATATGCTGACCGGTCTGAAGGGATATATCGATTATCAGCGTTCCTATCCGAACGCCGACGGAGAGCTTATACGCGCAAAGCCCCTCTTCTACAAGGACGCCCGCATCCTTCTCTTTTTCACCAAGCGGTACGTCTACAACTTCTTCGGTAACTGGCCCGCATACAACGGCCTGCCGGCGATCACCGGGAGCGGCATGCAGATCGTCATCAAGGACCCCTCGGAAAATATCTCCCTGCTGAATCCGCCGCCTCCGCTGGAGAACACCACGGAAATACCGCAGGCGATCGTGGACTGGCCCTCGGACGATGACCCGAACATTCCGGAGGATGTTCGCACGCTGCTGAACCTGCGCAATCCCGAGCTGCTGAATCCCGATTATGTGGGGGGAGAATGCTGGGCCTCGGGGGGACAGATGATACGTCCGGCCAGCGTCTATACGGAGGTGATCCCGCAATACCTGAAGCCGCTGAAGCTGTATACCACCGTTATCAATAATCTCTATCAGGGGAAATCGCGCGAAGTGCACCGCTATGTGTTCCAGACCTCGCGCTATGCGACGTTCGAGGAGCAGGTGGGGAGCTATCACCTCAGTGACGGCAAGGGGAACAGCCGTGATGCGATCTTCCAGCTGGAGCTTCCTCTGGCAGTCGCCCATCTGGATCTCATGTCCGATGTCGTCTCCGGGACGATGTCGGCGGCCAATGCTCTGCTGGCCGAAACCTGGGCCGATCCGTTCGACCGTCTGGTCGAAGGGGTGCTGAAGCTATCGCCGCTCGAGGCTGCCATAGGCACGGAGTTCAATATCGTCCGCAGTACGCTCATAAGCGCGGTGATAGGGGTGTGGATACGCAACCCGGAGCCGTTCAACGATCCCAAGCTGCCGGAAGAGGTGCTCGCCACAAGCTTGCAGGTAATGAAGGGAGCCGTTGCCGACGCCAGCTACAAGGTGCTGTTTTCGAAGGACCGATCGCAGGCGTTTGTCATGCATCCTCCAACATCGCTGCCCGACACCCAGTTGAAGTTCCGTTTCGCCTACATCGAATGGAACGGCAACAACTATGTGGATCACTCGGTTGTACAGACCGGTATGATCGATCTGAATTATTCAATCTGACCATCATTCAAACCGGGGTACAACCATGTCAGGGAATTCTACACCGCAGAATATCACGTTTCCGCAAACCGAGTGGAAGGTGCAGTCTCCGTATCTCTATCTCCAGAGCGCGGGCTCCACGGGGGCCGATGGGAGCACCTATGGAGCGCATGTGCGCTGGATGCTGCTGCGCAATCTGGGGAGAACGCATCTGCCGAAGGGTGACCATGCAGCCACGACGATAAATTTCAACCGGCAGGATGATTTCGTGCAGCTGTTCCGCTCCCGCTACACGACCCGTTATCCAACCATCATCGATTTTTCGGTTCCTCCCGACTATGTGGATGATGATTGGGGCTACTGGTTGTATATGAGTACCAATACCGATACGGTGGTCTATATCGTTTTCAAGGATATGACCGAATATGGCGTCGTCAGAGGCTATTATGATCCGGCCACGCATCCGCTCCAGTTCATTGCGGATTATTCCCCGGCGCTGATCGAGGTGGATGTCAAGGATAAGCTTTTTTTCGCCGCCGAGTTCGACATAGCCCGCAGCGCCACAACAGTGCTGCGGGCCGAGGCGCTCAGCGTGGGCGAGACCGATCCCCTGGCAGAACGCTTCGTGACCTGCCGCCGGAAATTCACCGATGCCAACTGGTGCGATGTCGTTAGAGACGAGTCCTATTCCGATGATGATGATGAGCCGGTAAGCTGCTGCGACGGCGACAGCCTTCTACCCGACGGCGGGTTCGAAAACAGCACTTCCACGCTGAGCTACCAGACCGACTATCAGTTCAAGGGGGCATCCCAGCCGGGAGTGCTCTGGGTAACTCCGGATGCATCCGCGGTCGATCCGGCATGGACCGGGTTCCCTCGTTCCGGAACGGTATTTCTGGCCGTTAATGGCAGCACCGAACCTGATAAGGCGGTTCTCCGCTTCGAGCTGGATGTGGACCCGGAAACCGATTATTGTTTCGGAGGATCGCTCTGCAATCTGTACAGGGCCGATCGCGGAGTGGAGATCCATATCCGTATCTCCTCCCCGGAAGGTCTTACCGATTCATTCTACCGGCATGCTCCCCGTACGACGGGTGTATGGGAGGATTTCACCTTCCTCTGGAATTCGGGGAATCGCTCAACCGTTATCGTCGAGATATTCTCCCGCTCACGCCAGGACAACGGCAATGATTTCGGCATCGACGATCTATGGTTCTGCAAGAGCAGAGCGGTATCGGGTAGCTGCGCCGCGCGCATCGTATCGGAGAATATCCGCGCGCTCCGCTTCAAGGTTCAGAACGGATTCCCGAAGCGCATCGCAATAGAAACCTACGACGATTATATCGCCGGAGCGCTCTGGGAAGGGCTCGGGCAGCTTGCGCTCACCGATAACGACAGCACAGCGTTCGCCCGTCTGGAACCGGCTCCGGGAACGGTGGGGGGAGCGTGGCGGAAATTCAACGATACTGCTTTTGTGAACGCTGCCAATTATCGGGACCGCTGGGAGCGCGATGGCGGCCTGCGCTACGGGGTGCGGCGCTATATCGATCTGAGCAATACCGACCCGGCGGCGACCGATACGTTGCAGGGGGAGGTACAGCCGCGCGATGGGGCCGTGGAAACCAGCGTGCTGGAGATGCTCCGCATGGTCTCGCTCGATTTTCATGTTGCCCGTATGCTGGGGCTGGGATATCTGGACCGGGATATCGCCGCCGATACCGACGAGTATATCTATCTCGGTATGTACGATACCGAAGGGGAGCTGGATGATATCTATCTCGCCAGGCCGGTGCGCCATTATTTCATGGGGGTACCAACCGCGCCTCTGGATCACCGTCTCCCGGACAAGCCGCAGCTCAAGCCGGTCTCCTACGGCCTGGCGGTTGATAACGGGGAGCCGGAGCCGGAATATCTCACCGATGCCGGGGGATATACGCCGGATGGGCTTTCACGCTATATCAATCTCTTTGTGCAGCCGGAAGCGGTGGACGAGAGTACGCCGGGGGAATTTTTCGTCCCGTCGCAGCAATTTTCCGGCATCAACAGGACATCGAGCATATTCTACGGGATGGAATATCGCAAGCAGGGGGAGGCCGGGTGGCGAAAACCCGAAATCGCTCACGATGAATTCTACAAGGATCTGGATACGCCACAGCAGTTCGAGACGCTTCCGCTGCCGAACAATCCTGACCAGACCAGGCCGATCATCACGCACGCCGAGCGGGAGAACGGGGTACACGAATATGCCGCATATGGCATCAACTGGTTCTCCCGTGCTTCATCGCCGGGGAATATCGTCGCCACCAATTCCACGCTTATCAAAAAGGCCAACCGGCTGCTGCCGCCATCCAACCTTGCGGTGCAGCTTATTCAGACCGAATCGCCACTGATGCTTACCACGAAGGCCGAGCAGGATATGCTGGAAGGGATTTCGGAGGATGATAAGACGCTGCTGCGTGTGACGTTCAATTATTTTCACACGCACGATATCAATTATGATTTCGCCGACAAGGTGCAGCTGCTCTTCCGTCCGGAAATGCCTCGCAATGTGGTGGGAGCGATCAAATCGGTGACGGATGATCCGGCCGACAGCCGCAGGGCGATCCTCCGCACGACCGATTATATCTCCAACAGCAACGGGAAAATTATCTCCCCGGTGCTCCCGGTTTCGCTCTACGGGAATTTCGTCGGCGGGGTTATCAGTTGCCAGCAGAAGAATTATGTGGTTACCCATGTCGCTCCTCCGGGAGGAGCCGGCGAGGGGCCGGTCTTTACGGTCAGGAAGCTGATGCAGGGAAACGCCTCCGATCCCGATGCCGACGGCACCTTTATCACCGTGCGGGAATACAAGGGGCCGGATGTCGGCCCCGACTCAACCACCCAGGTGATGTTCATGGCCGTGGAGAACATGGCCGATATCGCCTCCTGGGGCACGCCCAATCCTCTCTCCAAGGTCGTTTCCATCGGCGATGCCACATGGACAACGCAGACCGAGACATATATCCAGGATGGGGATACGGTCACCACGGAGCTTCGCGGTATATGGGACTCGGCGGTTGTATGGCATACGCCGGATCTGGATGAGCTGGAGGAGAACGAGAAGGCGCCCGGGCTCTACCGGATCGACTTCAAGAACTACAAGCTCCCGCACCATCCCCAGAGCAATGATCCCGATCCGGTGGAGTGGTACAAGGGAGTGGTACGGATCGAGCGTGCGGGGGCGCCGGGGGGATTGAAAAAAGTGCTGGAGGTGATCTGGGTGGAACATCTCGGCACCGACGATCTGCTGGTGCTCTACGCTATCGATAACAGCTACGATCCTGCCGATCCGGTGGTGACCGGAACTCCGGTAACGGTGAATTATTATCCCGGCTACAAGGTCTATCTGCATGCCGATCCGCTCAAGGGATTTACCTCCGGGGCGATCCTGCCGGCCGAGGGAGAGGGAAATCGCAAGACATGGCTGGGGGCGCGCTCGTGCGATACATCGCACTCCTATTATTCGGCGGTCGGTGCTCCCGCGCCGGTCATCGCGCTCGAATTCATAGAGCCGGCTCCTCCGGAGATCCCCACCGGGTTCAGCTATGCAACACGTCCGGACTTCTACTACAAGTCGTCGTATACGTTCCGGATGGATTTCAAGCACAAGCCGTTTGCGGTGGCGATGTACCGCGCCAACGAGGAGGCGATTCTCCGCGCGATATATTCCGAGGGAACCTACCAGGCTGTTCGCGCGGAGCTGGCGGTGCGCAGCAAGAGCGATGGTTTTTATGCGGACCGCTGGAAAAATCTTCTCAGCTTCAATTATATCTACGATATAAACGATAAGGAGAATTACCCCTATTACGATCCGACAGGTTCCAACGATAATGGAGAGTTCAGGATGTTCCCGCAGGAGAACGGATATCGCTTCCCCAAGCCGGATAAGAACCCGGCCTGGAACGGATCACCGGGGAGCATCCTGGAGGATCTGAAGGAGGCCATCCACGGCGCCTTCACCCCGCTGACGGAGATGCCGCTGATGTATGCTCATATCAAGGGGCCATCGTATGCTCCCGTGCCGAAGCCGCAGAAGATCCGCGATGAGAAGGGTGCATTGCTCGATCCCGCCGATCCCGAGTTCGATATCGCTCCCATGGCAAAAAGAACCGGCAACGGATTTCAGATACAGTTCATCGATTTTACCCTCGATGGAAGCGGCAATAATATCTTCTTCTATATCGGCAGGGAAATCGGTAATCGCGGACGCCTGGGCGTGCCGGGACCGGTGGCCGGGCCTGTCCGGCTGATTAATACGCGCCCGCCGGATGCTCCTGCGATCAGGAAGGTGTATACCCAGGAGGGGAGCGTGCTCGAAAATACCCGGCCGGCCGTCAGGTTCGAGGTTAATTCCTATCCGGCGGTGCAGAAGGTGGAGCGGATGGCCCTGTATCGAGCCACCGACGCCAGGGCGGCTCTCACGGTTCGTACCATGCAGCCGGTGAAGACCGTCGACTTCGTTGCCGGAGAGGATGCTGCTGCGAGCATCACGCTGATGGATGATTTCAGCGAGGGGATGATTCCCTACGGCGATCCTCTGTATTACCGTATCGTGGCGCTGCGCAGGATAGAGAACCCCGACGGCAGCGCCGACTGGGCGCCGTCGCACCCCTCGAAGCTGCTTCTGACGGCGGTGATAGACAGCATCAACCCGGAAGCGCCGCCCATCAGCTATACCTCCGATGGGCTCTCCGGAGATCCGGCGATGCTTACCGGCGTCGTCCTTTCATGGCCGGTCACCGTATATAACGGTACCTATTATCTGGAAAAGATGAACAGCGCCGGCAACTGGGTCACGATCTACAAGCTCAAGACGAACGATGATATCTCCGTCAAGCTGCTGGCTACGGCACTGGCTACCGATACGCTCCCCAAGAAGCACCCCGGCGAGGGATGGCCCATCTACAACCGGTTCCGGGTGCGGGTGGAGAATTCCTCGGGATTGTTCAACCTGGAGGATAAGGTGCTGACGATCTAGGCGCGCACGGCGGAACGCAGTGTTCCGGCGCGGCACGAAAACGAGCGGGGTGCTCCTCACGATGAGGGGCACCCCGCGTTGCTATCGCGTCCTGTGATGCGGGGCGGATCAATCGCTCACGATGATCTTGCGTGTGATCGTCCGGTCGCCGATCGTCATCCGCAGCAGATAGGTGCCGCTCGTCCATCCGGCGGTGCTCACCCCTATCTCGTGTTCCCCGGCCGTGCCCTCGCCCGCTCCCTGGTAGATGGTGGCGCCGGCCATATCGCTTACGGTCAGCGCCATGGTTGCATTCCCTGCAAGCGTGTAGCCGAGGGTGAACGTGTTGCCACGCTTCACCGGATTGGGGAATGCGCTCGCCTGGAACTCATTCTCATCGCTCTGGCCGGCTCCGGCAACGGAGGTCTGTTGCGGCTCTCCCTTTCCCACGATGCCGTAGTAATCGCCGCCGGCAGCGGTCTCCATGCTCTGCGCCGGCTCATCCGGCTGGATGGTGAAGGTGGCGATGGGACACATTGCCACCGCGCTGGTGACGGTGTTGACGCGGGGCGAGAGTGGCGACAGGAGCATTCCCCACAACTGCTGGCAGTTGGTGAAGAGGGTGCGGGTGGCGCTGAACAGGGTGACTGGAGGAGCCAGCGGGATATCGCACGGCATGATACCGGCCTGGGTGGTGCGGGTGAGGTCGAGCTGCTGCGCCAGCGCGTTGGTGGTGCGCAGGCCGGTGGCGATGATGGAGTAGGCATCGCCGCCCAGAGGCGTGGCAAGATCCACTCCCCAGCCCCGGTCATCGAAGTTGCCGCCGTGTATTCTGTACCAGTCCACCGCGCCCAGGTTGGCGCTCACGCGCGAAAGATAGAACTCGTAGTTCCTGCCGGTTCCCTGGGGATCGAATGTGAGGCCGGTCATAACGAACTTGTACTCCGGAGCGGGCGTCTCCACAACGCTCATCGCCTCGGTCCAGCCGCCGCCCACCTTGTAGGTGTTTGCGGCTATAAGGTTCATGGTGGTGTAGTCCACGAGCATCAGGAGGCTGGAGTTGACGCCACCCGCATTTCCTGCTATGATGACGCGGTTGGGATTCGGTCCCAGCTGATCGCAGACCTTCACGCTCCGGCTGCCGTCGTTACCGGCCCCGCCGTACCGCGCTGCGCTTATCGTGTTGCCGAACCCGTTGGTCCGCGCCACGAACACATCGACGTTTCCTCCCACATTGGTGTGGCCGCTGGCTACCAGCGTGCCGTCGCCGATCGACGTCACCGAGTAGAACCCTTCATCGGTGGAGGCGCCATCGTAGGCGGTGCCCCAGCGCCATGCTCCGTTCTGGTCGATCTTCATCAGGACCGCATCCATGTGGTTGGGGTGGTTGCTGTTGGAGCGCCCGGCGATGATGAATTCCCCGTCGGTGGCAACCTCGATATCATATGCTTCATCGGTGTTGTTGCCGGTGGGGGTGGAGCCGCTGTAGGCGTTTGCCCAGACGACCGCGCCGGTGGCGGGGTTGAATTCCAGCGCGAAGATATCGCTGGTGGCTACCGCCGCCGCGTTGAAGAACCCGGTGATGACGATGTTCCCGTTCGCCTTCTCGACGAAGTCCTTGCCGAAGTCGTTGCCGTTGGCGATATCGATCCGGTATTCGCTGATCCTGGCGCCGGCCCCGTTGCTTACCACCACGTACACATCGCTCTGGGCGGGGGCGGTAGGCTGCGGGCCTTCACCCACCGATATGAAATTTCCCGCCAGCCCGCCGTTCGCCAGCTGGTGTACCGAGCGTCCGTGATCGTTGCCGTTGGTGGGGCCGTAGACGGCGTTGAACTGCGCGCTGGCGCTGAACAGAGGCAGACAGAGAGCCGAGAGCGCTCCCGGAATAAGCCATTTCCATGATGCCATTATGGTATCTCCAAGGTCTAGGTGATGGTTGGATGAACTGCTAGTGATCCTGTGCTGCGGATGGGCCGGCCGGCGTTGCAGCGTTGTTGCGGGGGCAAGATGCGGTAGCGGTGCGATGGCGGAAACCGCGAACCTACAGGCGGCGGCAAAGGGCGTACGGGCGGCATGCCGGGAGATACCGGCGGGGGAGGGAGATTTGGATTTTCGATTTGCGATTTTGGATTTTCGATTGGAGAAGATGAGAGGGGGGAATCTGGGGCCTGGGTCCGGAGCCGGAAGGAGGGAAGGGGGGGTGAGGGATGAGGGTGAAATAGGGGAGGGGAGAGGCGGAACGGTGGGGGCGGGAGCCGGAAGAGCAAAGAAGGGGGAGGGATTCGATATGCTCGATTCGCCTCCCCCGCCATGAACTACTAAGGAGCTACGGATACGCTTTCCGAGATGCGTTGTCGCGGAGTTCTACTGGGTGACCCGTTCCGCTACTACCTCGCACGGAGTTGAACTTCGCGCGAACAGTGTCCGGAATTCCAGAAAACATATCCAGAAGCTCATAATCATCCGGACGCTGCCTCTCTTCTCTGCGCCTTCGCGGCTTTGCGTGATGCATCCGGCCCGGATAGGCCCATCCGGTATGTATCCGCCAATCGAAAATCCGAAATCGAAAATCCAAATCACCCCCCCCGCCGGTGGCGGTCGGCGCCGAGCATCTTCAGCAGATCCTCTTTTTTCCGCCGCGCCACGATCACCGATGATTGGTCGGACATCACTACTTCCCCTCCTTCGCCCCGCACATACCGGCGGATATGATCCACGTTCACCATATGCGAGTGATGCACGCGCAGAAACCGGGCGCCGCCCAGCAGTTGCTCGAACTCCTTCAGTGGACGGCTTACCAGACGGCGCTCGCCGCTGGTGAAATGAAACCAGGTATAGCTTGCCGATGCCTCGCAGCGCACGATCTCGCCGATCGCCACCACGATCAGGCCATCCTCGGTCGGCAGGGCCAGCTTGCTCTGCTCGTTTCCCGGAGCGCGCAGGGTCTGGAGCAGCTCCTCCATCCCGCGATGCATTCCCAGGGCGTTTCCCCGCCGCCGTTCGGCGCGGGCCACTGCGGCCACCAGCTCGGTGCTGCTGATCGGTTTCAGCAGATAGTCGAGCGCGGCGGCCTTGATGGCCCGGATCGCGTACTGTTCGTAGGCTGTGGTGAAGATCACTTCGAACTTCCGGTCCTGGATCTGTTCCAGCAGCTGGAATCCGTTGCCGCGCGGCATCTCGACATCCAGAAAAAGGAGATCGGGTTCGTAGCGGCGTATCGCATCGCGTCCCAGCCGTATCGAGCCCGCCTGGGCCACGACCGAGACGTTCGGGCAGTATTGCTCCAGAAGGGCCGTCAGAAGATCCCGCCCTATCGGTTCGTCGTCGATGATGATCGATCGTATCATGGGTATAGGTGATGTGTTGGTGTTGCGGGCCGTGCTTTGTGGGGGATATCCAGGGGGATCAGGATATCGACGCGCGTTCCGAGCGCTCCGTGATCCCCCTCCAGATCGGTGATGGTGGCGCGGTAGCGCTGGCCGTGCAGCCTGCTCAGGGCTTCCAGCCGGTTGTGCGTTACGGCCATGCCGTAGGCGCGATGAGCGCGCAGATCATCCCGCTGAATCTCCTCGGAACGTTGCCGCCCCACGCCGTCGTCCTGGATGGAGCACCGCAGATAGCCCATCCGCCGGGAGATCCGTATCGAGAGCGTGCCGCGCTCCTCCTTGTGCGACAGCCCGTGCCGGATGGCGTTCTCCACATAGGGCTGGATAATCATCGGGGGAAGCTGGATCTCCTCGGGACGGATCAGCGGGCAGACCTCGATCGAGACATCGAAGCGGTCGCGGAAACGGAGCGATTCCATGCGCAGATACAGCCGGAGCGATTCCAGTTCATCGGCGAGCGATACCGCGTCGTTCTGCACGTTGTCCAGCGTGGTGCGCACCAGCCGGGAGAACGACGTAAGGTAGAACTGCGCCGATTCGGTATCGCGCCGCGTTACGAAGTAGAGGATGGAGTTCAGCGCGTTGAACATGAAGTGGGGGTTCATCTGCGCGCGCAGCGCCTGGAGCTGGAATTCCACCACGCGGCGCTCGGTCTGCTCCTTGCGCCGTACGCTCCGCACATGCGCCAGCAGCAGGCCGACCAGCGCAAGCAGGGCGGCCACCATCATCGCCGTGAGAAACCACCATCTCTGCCAGTACGCCGGGGCTATCACGATATCGAGCGTACGCGCCTTCGCCGACCAGACGCCGTCGCTGTTGGCCCCCGTGATGATGAAGCGGTAATTGCCCGGCGGGACGCTGGTGTATTCGGCGAAACGATGTGTGGCCGGGGCGATGCGCCAGTCGGTATCGTATCCCTCCAGCTTGTAGCGGTAGCGGTTGCCGGAGGGATTGGTGAAATCGAGCGCGGCGAACTCGATGGTAAAGGAGTTGTTGTCGTGCCGCAGCCCTACCGTGGTGGCCGTGGTGATGGAGGCGTCGGGGAGGAAGGTGGTGTCGCGGGTGCGAAAGGAGACCAGCTCCACCGGCGGGGCATGAGCGTTGTCCAGAAGCGAGTCGGGATGGAAGTAGATGATCCCTCCCCGCCCCCCGAAGTAGATGGTCCCGTCATCGCTTTCGGTGCATGCCTTGAAGTGAAATTCATAGACCGGCAGGCCATCGCTCGGAGCGAAGTTCCGGATGGTTCCGGCTGCCGGATCGATGCAGCAGAGCCCCTTGTTGGTGCTGGCCCAGATCCGCCCCCGCCGGTCCTCCACGATGGCGCAGGCGGTATTGTTGGCGAAGCCGTTGTTCTCCATATACCGCCGGAATCTCCCGGTGGCGGGGTCCATGCGATTCACTCCGCCGCCGGAGGTCGCAATCCAGAGCGCCCCGCTACCATCCTCGTGGATATACCATACCCGGTTGTTGCTGATGCTGGCGGAGTCGTAGACACCGTTCAGGTAGCGCCGGAATCGTCCGGTGGCCGGGTCCAGCCGGCTCAGTCCCTTGTCGGTCCCGGCCCAGATCGTCCCGTCGCGGGACTCGGCTATCGTCAGCACGCTGTTGTCGCTCAGGCTGGCCGGATCATCGGGAGAGCAGTAGTAGTGGCGAAACCTTCCGGTGCTGCGGTCCATCACGCTCAGCCCTCCTCCCAGCGTTCCCACCCAGAGCCGCCCGGAGCGATCCTCCAGGATGGACCATATCGCTCCGCTTCCTATCGAGCCGCTGTCGCCGGGATCATGCTTCCAGGTTCGGAGCGCGCCATCCGGGGAGCGGCGCACGAGCGCGCCTGTGGTGCCGAACAATACATCCCGGTCCCTGCTGATGACCACCGTGTTGATCTTGCCATCGCCCTGAACCGGGCTGTGCGTCACCCGCATGGTGGCAAGATCGATTCTATCCAGCCCCCCTCCGTCGGTTCCCGCCCAGAGCGTTCGGCCTTTATCCAGCGCCAGCGAGCGCACGGTGGGTGCCCCGATCGTCTGGGGCTGGTAGGGGATATGGGGGAGCCAGCGGAACTGCCACGACCGGCGGCTCAACCTGCTGAGACCATGCTCGCTGCCGAACCAGAGATTTCCCGCACGATCCTCGCAGATGCAGAAGACCGTGTTGGAGGGGAGGCTGTTCGGCATGCTGGGGGAGTGGCGCAGCAGCAGATCCTCCTTCCATTGCGGGTTATGCGCGGCCACGCCATGAGTATAGGCGGCGATCCAGCGGGTGCCCCCCTTGTCGGTGAAGACCGTGGCGAGCAGGTGGGGATGTTCGCCCGGAAAGATATCGAACGGCACCTGCCAGGATCTTCCGGTGGCCGGATCGAAGCGGAAGAGGCGATCCGGTGTCAGCAGCCAGAGATGGCCGGAGCGGTCGGTCTGGACCGACTGGATGTTCCCCCATCCCGGCACATCGTAGGCGGGGATGGTACGGCCGTTGATGAAGCCGCAGATGGCCGGATCGTAGAGGTTCAACCCGGCATCGGAGGTCGCCACCCAGATCCTGCCGCTGGAATCGCGGCAGACCGATACCACATCGTCCCCCGAAAGGCTGTAGGGATCATCCGGATGGTGCGCGAACCGGATGAACCGGCTGGTGGCGCGATCCAGCATGCTGGCGCCATCCCCCCGTCCCTTGGTCGCCACCCAGATATTCCCCCGGCGATCCTCGCAGATCGAAGCGATGGGACCATCCCCGATGGTGCTGCTGTCGTGCGGGTCGTGGCGGTAGTGATGGAATCGTTCGGTGGCGCGGTCGAATCTATCAAGCCCGCTGGAATGCGTCCCGATCCAGATCGCTTTCCTGCTATCCTCGTAGATGCATTTCGCGCTCCCGTCGGCGATCGATTCCAGGTTGCCGGGATCATGGCGGTAGACGGCGAAGGTGTAGCCGTCGAAGCGGTTCAAGCCGTCGCGCGTGCCGAACCAGAGAAATCCCCGGTGGTCCTGTATCGCCGAGAGAACATAATTATCCGACAGCCCGTTCTCCGATGTGAACGTCTCCAGCCCGATGGTACCGATCTGCCCCGGCGCACCGGTGCCGAAGAGGAGGAGCATCATGCAGGAAAGCCACAGGCCTCTGAGTATGGCGGCCGATGAGCGGATCGGCGACTGGGGGAGCGAAGATGTTGTCATGGCAATGGGGCCGATTCATGCCGGAGCCGGATCGGTGCCGTCTCCTCCATACCATATACGCACCCCGCCGTTCATGGCACCAGGGCGGGCATGAACCGATGGCGGGAGATGGCCGGGAGGGGGATGGAGGACGGTAGGTATCCGGTGAGGGATGGCGCGAACGTAAAGAATTGGCCGATCAATGGCAATGCCGTTTCGCAAGTGCGATCTCCGGCATCCGGCGCGGGCTGGAGAATCCCGCCGCCGCCGGCATGGGGGTATGCGCGGCCATCACCTATCGATTTGATAATGTCTGTGGCGGAGCTCCCCTGGCTATTTTCGTTGCGCCCGGCTTCAGGGAGATGTATCGCCGGCAGGACGGCGGGGGTGACCCTGGTACCCATGCCACGATTTTCCTTCTGGCGAAGGGAGCGCCCGAACGTATCTTTACTCCGTCGCTCTGTCGTATTCCGTGCGGAGGCGACACAACGCGAAGCCCGAGGTCCTCTGTTGGGAGAATGGCCGCACCCATGCTCCGACATGCAGGCGATTGTTCCCCGTCTGCAACGGAACGAACAACCTTGTGTTGATCCATAGTACGGTATCGGAGCGATGGGCCATAGAGCCTATACCGGACGTTTCACTTCCTGTGCATCGAGCCCGCTGGCGCACCATCGGCGGGCGCCCTGCTGTGCAGCGGGACCGTTCCGGCCGATGACAACGATTCACCTTTCTGATAACGCATGGTTCTGTTTCTCACCCTGATTCTTCTGTTCTCCGCGCCTCTGCTGGTGCATGCCGATAGCGGGTTTACAACCGAGTATCTCAACACCGGCCAGGGGCTGTCGCAGAGTATCGTGTATGGAATCTTTCAGGATCGCGCCGGGTTCCTCTGGTTTGCCACGCGCGAGGGGCTGAACCGCTACGACGGCTATCGCTTCACGGTCTTCCGCCATGATCCGTTCGATTCGCTGTCGCTCCCCTGGAACGGCATGGAATCGATCGCCGAGGATCGCATGGGGAATATCTGGGTGGGGAGCGCCGAGGGGATCACCATGCTGGACCGGCGTACCTCGCACTTCACCACCTACATTCATAATGCTGCCGACCCGCGAACTCCCAGCAGCGATGTGGTATCATGCATGGCGAGCGATCGCAACGGAGATGTCTGGATAGGTACCCAGCATGGGCTCAACCGTTTCGATCCCTGCTCCGGCACCTTCATCCGCTATTTCGCCGATCCCGGCGACCCCTCCGATCTTGCCAGCGACGATATCATATCGATGCACCAGGATCGCTTCGGCGATCTCTGGATAGGGACCGCGGGGGGATATGTTCACCGCTTCGATCCTCTCTGCGGCACCTTCACCCGCTTCAACAGCGGATTGGGAGCTACCGCGCGGGTGATGTGCTTCGGGGACGACCGCGACGGGAATATCTATGTGGGCTGGGGCGCGGATGTGATGCGCAATATCGTCATGGTGCTGGATCGCAGGAGCGGCGTCATCGTGCGATCGATCGTTCATCCGGCGGGAACCGGCTATCGCTCCGACCGGAGGATCATTCCGCTCGGCCTCGATTCGCTCGGCGGCCTCTGGATGAACGTGGGGATAACAGGGCGGGAACCGGATTACCGCCGGAACCCCTCTCTTCTGTATCGCCACCCGCTTCATGGGGATACCGCCGCCGGCAACGCCTGGACGGTGGGAGATATACGCACCATGCTCTGCGATCGTTCCGGCATCATCTGGGTGGGGACCAACAGCGGCATCGTCAAGCTGACCATGAAGTCCCATCCGTTCATCACCTACCGGAACGATTCGGCCAACCCCTGGAGCCTGAGCAACGATCGTATCCGTTCGGTGCTTCAGGATCGCTCCGGAACGCTCTGGGTGGGGACCGATATGGGATTGAACCGGCTGGACGAGCGGAGCGGCCGCTGGACGCGGTACGTGTATGATCCCGCCGATCCCCGTTCCATCAGCGACAACTCCATCAACACCATTTTCGAGGATACCGACGGCACGCTCATCTTCGGCACGAACGACGGCATCAACGCGCTGGACCGCGCTACCGGCACCTTCTCCCGTCCCTATCATTTCCCCGGTCCGGAGACCCAGTACCAGGGGATGTACATCTGGTCGTTTCATCGCGATGATCTCGGCCGGCTCTGGGTGGGAACACGTATGCAGGGGATCTTCCTGTTCGACCGTAACCGGAACTACGCCGGGCGCTTCGTGCTGACCCCGGATGATTCCCTCCGCTTCGTGCTGGCCCCCGATGATTCGGTGCGCACCAACCGCGCCGTCGTCTGGCAGATCCACCGCGATCGTCATGGAGATATCTGGGCCGCGACGTCGGTAGGGCTGATGAAATGGACGCCCCGGACAAACCGGTTCAAACGTTATCCCTTTCTTCCCGAATCGGGGAACGGCCTCACCGAGAAGAATGTCTGCGCGATCATGGAGGACCCCTCCGGCACGCTCTGGTTCACCACCTACGGCGGCGGGCTGAATCGCTACAACCGCGCCACCGATAGCTTCACGGGCGTTACCACGCGCGATGGCCTGCCCAGCAACAGCCTGTACGCCACGCTCATGGACGACTCCGGAAGGCTCTGGATAAGCTCCAACGCCGGCATCATCCTCTATGATCCCGCCAGCAGCCGCAGCCACCTGTACAACGCGGCGGACGGCTTGCAGGCCGACGAGTTCTCCTTCAAGGCGTGGGGGCGGCTCGGCAGCGGCGAGTTTCTCTTCGGCGGCGTCCGCGGGCTCAGCCGGTTTCATCCCGACAGCCTTCGTCCCAGTCTCCGTGCGGCTCCGGTGGTGGTCACCGAGTTCCGTGTCTTCGATACGATCATACGGCAGGAGCTTGCCGATGGCGATACGGTGATGCTCTCGCACGACCAGAACTTCGTCTCCTTCGAATTCGCCGCGCTCGACTACGCCAATCCGGCCGGGATACGCTATGCCTACCGGCTGGAGGGGTTCGGCGAGAACTGGATACACTGCGGGCAGCGGCGCTATGCCAGCTTCACCAACCTCGATCCCGGCACCTATGTGTTCATGGTCAGGGGAACCAACAGCGACGGCATCTGGAACCCCTCGCCGCTGCGCGTGGTGTTGCGGGTGGTGCCACCGTATTGGATGACATGGTGGTTCAGAACGCTTGTGGCGGCGGGGCTGCTGGCATCCGCGGCGGCCGGGATATGGCTGCGGATGCAGGGGGAGCGCCTGCGGCGCCGGAGCGCGGAATCGCAGTTGCAGGCGCTGCGGCTTCAGGTCAATCCTCATTTCATCTTCAATGCTCTCAGCTCGGTCCAGCATCTTATCCTCGTAGGGGAACACGAGCTGGCGGTGAGCTATCTCTCCCGTTTCTCCCGGCTGGTGCGTGCGGTGCTGGAGAACTCCGAGCGGATGGCGGTGCTGATCGCCGAGGAGCTTGAGATGCTGCGGCATTATCTGCATCTGGAATCGCTCCGGTTCGAGGAGCGTTTCATCTACAGCATCGAGGTCGATCCGGATCTCGACGTCCAGCATCTCGGCATACCGACGATGCTGATACAGCCCTGCGTTGAGAACGCCATCCGCCATGGCCTGCTTCATAAACGGGGGCAGGGGCATCTGAAGATCGCCATAAGCCAGAGCGGCCCGCGCATCCGCTGCGTGATCGAGGATGACGGCGTGGGGCGGCGGCAGGCGGCGGAACTCCGGGGAAACACTCCCGGCCACCGGCGCTCCATGGGAATCCGTGTGACGCGGGAACGCCTCGATATCCTGAATGCCGTGCTGGGAGAGAAGGAGCCCCTCAGCATGGCCGTGACCGATCTGACCGATGCCGGTGGGCTCCCGTGCGGTACGCGTGTCGAGATATTCATACCAATTCTCTCCCCCCATGAAAACCATTCCCTACTCTACCGCCGGATCTCCGGCACGCCCCCTGCGCGGGGTGATCGTTGATGACGAGCGCCGCGTTCGCGAATCGATCGCCGAACTGATCGCCCGCTACTGTCCCGGCCTTGAGGTGGTGGGCATGGCCGATTCGGTGGCGTGCGCCATCACCGTGGTGAGCGAGGCCCGCCCGGATATCGTGCTGCTGGATATCGAGATGCCGGAGCGCAATGGATTCGAGCTGCTGGCGGCCTTTTCGCCGCTGCCGTTCCGGGTGATCTTCATCACCGCCTACGATCGCTATGCCCTGCGCGCCATCAAGCTCTCGGCGCTGGATTATCTTCTGAAGCCGGTGGATCCGATGGAGCTGAAGGCCGCGCTGGCAAAGGCCGCCGCGTCGGCTCCGGTTCTCCCGGCGCAGGCCGATATGATGATCGCCTCGGCCGAGCGGGAATTACAGCGGGTGGCGATTCCCACGGAGGAGGGTTTCGTCTTCATCCGCCTGGAGAAGATCGTCCGCTGCGGCTCCGAGAGCAACTATACACGGCTGTATCTGAGCGATGGCTCGCAGGTGCTCAGTTCCAGAACCCTGGGAGAATACGAGGATCTTCTCGCCGATGCCGGATTCTTTCGCGTTCATAACTCCCATCTCATCAACATCGCCCATGCCACCAGCTACCGCAAGGGGAAGGGGGGGAGCGTGATGATGACCGATGGCGCGGAGATCGAGGTGTCGGTGCGGCGGAAGGAGGGGTTCCTGGAACGGATCAGGCGGGGAAATTCTCGATTTTAGATTTTCGATTCTTTGTAGCACACCAAGTGCAAAGGTACTATGGAATACATCACACTCCTTGCTGGTTTCAAGAGCCTTGCGGACTGCCACAAGAAGTTCACCGATGAACAGGTCTGCCGGGACCCACTGGAGGCGATACGCTGGGGTGGGCACATCAGGTGCCCCTACTGCGATGCCGACCGGGTGAGCAAGTTCAAGGACGGCAAGCACTACAAGTGCGCGGTCTGCCGTAGGAAGTTCACCGTCAAGGTCGGGACGATCTTTGAAGATTCACCGCTTCCGCTTTTCAAGTGGTTCCTTGTGATGTACCTGCTGACAGCGCACAAAAAAGGCATCTCTTCTGTGCAACTTGCTAAGGACATCGAAGTCACGCAGAAGACCGCATGGTTCATGCTGGGGCGCATTCGCTGGGCCGTCCGCGCAAAGTCGTTTAACGCTCCTCTTGCTGGGGTTGTGGAAGCTGACGAGACCTACGTTGGGGGCAAGCCACGCAAGAAAGAGGAGCCACGCAAGAGGGGCCGCACGACCGACAAGAAAACGCCCGTGCTTGCCGTTATAGAGCGTGGTGGTGAGCTTCGTGCGCTGGCGGTGACTATAACGTGAAGGGGGCGACCATCGGGGACTTCCTGACGGCGCATGTTGACTTGCGGGCTACGCTGATGACCGACGAGTACATCTCGTATAAGCCCGTCGGGAAGGCATTCGCAGTGCATGAGAGTGTGAACCATGCTCAAGGGGAAATACGTCCGCTATGGCTTAAACGGTGCCCCTGACGTGCATACCAACACGATAGAGGGAGCATTCTCGCACTTCAAGCGGATGATAATCGGTTGCTATCATCACATCAGCCCGGAGCACACGCACCGCTACACTGCAGAGCACTACTATCGCTACAACACCCGAAGCATGAAAGACCCGGCCCAGTTTGTTCGTACATTGAGCTTAGTAGTTGACCGACTAACCTATAACCAATTGATAGCCAATGGATGCCGGGCACGAAGAGCCAAAGGAGCCGAAGCTCTCCAAGGGCACGGGGAAGGCTCACAAGGAAAAGCCAGCGAAGGCAGAGCCGGAACGGAAGCGGAAGGGGCCAAGCAAGTATGAGGAGCCGCTTAATGTGGATATGGACTTTGGGGAGTTCCTGCAGAGGATCGTGCGGGTGAAGCCGGGGGAGAAAGAAGAGGATCGATAATACCCCTCCAGCGCTTCTCTAAGCGCTGGAGGGGTATTAAATCCCAAAATTTAATATATTTTCTTCTGCTGAAATTGAAGGTGCAAGATCACGAATATTTGTAATAGGTATTATAACCTGTGAGTAAGGCGTACCTTTCGTTTCCGCAACTAAAACTCCTCGAGTAATTCCAAGGCTAACATTTATCAATGTGCCCATTGCCCAATCGGGTATATCAATTTTCTCTTCTGAGTAAGGCAACTCTTTCAGCCCACTCATCTTAAAGTGAGTGCTAACTTTTAAGGAAACGAGCGGTTCTATATCAGTGCTTTTCTTCCGGCCAGTGATATGATAAATCGCTTGCGCCATTTCATTATCACGATCAAAACCCAGAGCCAGCTTCACATTAAAGACCAGTTTCTCTGGAAATAACTCACCTTCGTCCAAAGGCTTTAGGGTGAGTCCTTGGAGGTCGCAATCTACAATGCGAATTTTAAGTAGTTTCTTGCTATCAGTGGCTTTATTTGCTGTCTTTGCCATAGCGAACCCTAGTTAAGAGATGTTTCGAATTTCATGCTACTTGCGACCTTATGGGATCGACTGTGGGCAGTAGATTGGGAGCTAAAAGCGCTAGCAATATCCAATACCTTATCCTCGATCAATAGCATAATAGACATCTTTTCAAGGGGTTGTTGGCTAAGATTAAGCTTCTGTTCGAATGCCTCGATTGACCATTGATTAAGGCTCTTTCCTGTCAAGCTAGCATTGATAGCAATCTGTTTATGGAGGCCAGGAGAAACTCGCAGACTAAACACTCCTGAGAATGGTTTTTCAGGGGCACGATCGAGTTCCTTACAAAATGCTAGGTACTCATCAATAGATTCTTTGAAAGCCTTCTCTGCCTCGTCTGGTGTACGCCCTTGGAAAGTGATAACATCTTGAAGATCAATAACTTGCCCATGTATAATATTTGCTTCATAGTCTATTTCAGCCTTACCTGTATATCCTTTGTACTTTAGCATGGCCCTTTCCCTGCGTTAGTTAGGAATTCTCTTACTGAGCAAACTGCTCCCTTATCTGTCTCTTTCTTAGGATGAGGGCGGTGGAATACAGCGACCTTGCCGCCCAAATATACCGCTACCCTAGATCCTGTACGCTCGCTTATTCTAGCTCCAAGCGCGGCAAAGAGTTTCTCAATGTCTGTCCAAACAATGTTTGAACGGACAGGGTTCGCATATATAGCAGCTAACGTCTTCTGATGTTTGGCATTCATTCCGGTATCAGTTTTTGATACCACTCTTAATATAGTGGTAGGATAGGAAACATACAAGATGTCTCTACATGAAACAGCTCTAAACTACCAATTGTATATACAACGGCCAATCTGAGTTCTCAGATATGCTTGAGTCTGCCTTTCCTACTTCAGATGACCCTATCTATACAGCTATCTAAGATGGGGACACCGGGCTCAACTACCCTTTGGGTAGCGGCATCAACTTTCGTAGCTGTTTCACCGCTAGCTCTATCTCTTCAATGATCGAATCGCAGACAACGGTGTACTTGTGGCAGTGTTTGCTGTAGTCATTGCCCGCCACTTCAAACCCATGGCGTATCAGATAGATGAAGCCAAGCATGCGGTTAATATGGTTGATAGGATGCAGGTTATAGCGTGGGGTGGGCATATCGGCATCGCTGCCGTTCGGAATGCTGTTCATAGTTGTGCAAGATGAACATAGAGGCTCGGGCTCGTTCCGCCTTGCACAGCGTCACCGGCCGTCGTTACTGAACGGCGAGCCCGAGCCAAATACCAGACGCCAACGCAAAGCGGAACGGCCCAAATGTGGCGATTCTAGCCCCCTTTGCACGGTCGAAAACTATGGAATTGACGAGGCGATCTCTCGCTTCGTACTTTGCTCATAGCTAAGATCCTGAATGGGTTTGTCAGGTATATAGTTGCCTTTGGATTTTCGATGGTGAGTCGTTGGTGATGCGTCGTGGTTACGCCGGGAATACAGGATATACCGATGCTCAAGGGGCAACGGGCACGGACTACCGGCCAGACGGTGTGGCTGCGGACCAGCATGATGCCGATCCCTCCTTCGTGCGTGCATCGGGGGGACAGGAGATGTGGATATCCGGCGCTGTGTTCTCCCATCCCCCTCCTGCACATTCGTCATGCCGTCCGGCTCAGGCGATTACTCCTCGCAGAGGAGGCTTCCCCAGTTCGGGGTATCGCTTCCGCCGGAGCAGAGTACCGTCCATTGCGGCGAGGTGATCGTGGCTCCGGCGCATTTCCTGGAGAGGCGGGCCGCCTCCGAGGAGAGTGTGACCGGCGTGCTGGTGCAGGTGGATATCGGGGTGCCGGTCCGCACCGTATAGAGATCGGCCTGATGCAGCGGAGGCATCACCGGCACCGACGTGGTGAACCCCGTGGCGATGTAGCCGCTCGGGTTTTCGGCGGTCGCGATCGCGAAGCCCATGTCCTCGGATGAGCCGCCGAAGACGTAATGTCTCCCCACCGGGAGCATCGTCCGCTGCGCGAACTGCTGCATGAACATATCGTTGCTGGAGCCGAACGCCGAGGTGAAGCTGTTGCCGGTGACGATCACATCACCCGGCTTTCCCAGCTTCGAGCTGGTGATCTCGCGGACGCATCGCGCTACGTTGGGCAGGTTCTTCTCCTCTCCCTGGAACTGGTCGGCCCACTGTCCGAGCGGGTCGCACGGAGCCGGGCGGGTTTCCAGCATCAGGATCTCCGATTCGGTGGTGCCGCGCCGTCCTCTGGATTCCCCCGCTATCACCAGATCTCCCGCGCCGTTCCCCAGCCGCAGTTCCTGGATGGAGTGTCCCCGGTCGGCGGCGGAAGTATAGAACAGGGCCGAGCCTTGCAGCCCGGCGGTGATATTCCCGGTGGGGCCATCCACCCGCAGCACCCAGACGTCGTCGCCCGATGCTCCGGGCTGGTTGCTGTAGCCGGTGGCGACGATATCCCCTGCTCCGGCTCCGATCCTGGATTCATCCACCGACAGCAGCCTGTTGTCGTTGACCGTTGCCGGCAGCACATCGTACAGCCTGTTCCATCGGATGGAGCCATCCGCCCAGAGCCGCATCAGCAGGCCCCGGCGCTCTCCCGTGTCATCGAGCGTATAGCCGGAGATCACCAGGTTCCTCACGTCGTCCGGGGCGGTCTTTGCTATCGTCGTCTCCACCACTCCGGTCGCATACTGGTTGCCGGATACCTCTCCGTAGGTGCGATACCAGATGATCTCGCCGTTGTCGGTGAAGCGGAGCGCATAGATGTGCGAGTTGCCGGTGGACGCCGAGACGGCCGTACCCACCAGTATGTGATCGCCGTTGGAGAGCTGCTTGATGTCGATGCCGGAGGTAGAGCCTCCTCCCACGCTGAAGCGGCGTTCCCAGGCGGTGGCCCCGCTGGCCTGCATGCGAACCACGTAGGCGATCTGGGTGTTGCTCGCGTTGGTGGTATATCCTGCCGTTATATACCCGCCGTCGCTGGTCTGAACGATCGCCTGTCCTATCTCGACGTCGGAGCGCCCGAACGTCCTCTCAAAATCCTGCGCGCCCAGCCGCGAGCCTCCCAGCAGGAGGAGCGCGGTTGCCAGCACTGCCGGGATGCCTCCCCGGCGAAGGTTCTCTCTATAGCCCATGAGGGTGCCTCTGGAAGTTGTTGTTCTCATCGTTTCTGCAAGTGATCTGGTCGTCATCGGGCTCACCTCGTCGTGATGGTGATACGTCCGGTGCTGGGGGTTCCGTCGAGCGTAAGCTGGAGCAGATAGGTTCCTGGAACCCATTCTCCGGTGCCGACTGTCAGGCTGATCGTTTCGGATGATGCGGTAACCGGCTGGCGATGAACCTCGCGGCCGGAGATATCGCTCACCACCAGCTCTCCGCTTCCTCCTTTCGGGGCGGTGCAGGAGAGATTGAAGCTTTCCCCCTGGCGCAGCAGATTGGGCTGCAGAGAGAGCATGGAGAGCGTAGCGCCGGGGGCCGGAGCCGGGGTCATCTGCTCCTTGGCGGGCGGTCCGTGGCGGCTGCAGAGCGGGTTGCCCCAGTCGGTCTCCAGCGACTGGATTCCGCAGAGAACCCGCAGGGGGATCGTCACGGGAGTAAGAACCGGGATGATGAGGTTTACCGGCGGGACGTTGGATTCGAGTAGATAGGGCTCTTCACCGCAGGTGAGCAGCGCGGCATCGGTGCGGGCCAGCCAGAGATCGCTGTTGATGGCATACGCCGGGCTGACCGGGCCGGTCATGGCGATGCCGGGGGTGCCGAACGTGCTGGTGATTTCGGTGATGCCCCGCACCTCGGCGCGGCCGTTGGGATCGCCGTAGGTGTGGAAGAATCCCACCCTCATCATGCTGCCGGCGGCGAACATCTGCAGGAATCCCCTGAAGCCAGGCGGATTATCCGGGAAGCCGAAGGTCATTCCTCCCACCACCACATCCCCCGGAGAACGGCCATGAGGGCAGAGCGCCGGATCGGTGATCTCGCGCACGGTGTATCCTATAAAGGCGGACTCGGTAGGGTCGCCGAGGATGTTCACCCCTCTGGGGCCCGCCGGATCGGCCGGATAGGGGCGGATCTCCATCGCCAGTACGCCATATCCCCGCCACGGCGTGGAAATAGACGATCCTGCGATCACCAGATCGCCGCTGAAGTCCCCAAGCTGGCGCTCGATGATGGAGAAGGAGAGGTCATGATCTCCCGTGTCGAATATCCCGACTCCCTGGGGGGCCGCGCCGATGCTGCCGTTGCTGCCATCCACGCGCACCACCATGACGTTCCTGGCGCCGGGATGGACGGATTCGACGGTGCCGGTGGCGGCTATATCTCCGGCCTGGATCTGATGGGTCTCGATGATGCCGCCGAGGCT
The DNA here is from genome assembly GCA_048594725.1 of Candidatus Kapaibacteriota bacterium. Classification (GTDB taxonomy): domain Bacteria; phylum Bacteroidota; class Ignavibacteria; order OLB7; family OLB7; genus JAFDZV01. The sequence goes on along the minus strand of JBMDXA010000204.1, from coordinate 55,532 downwards.
CGCTTCGGTATAGGTGGGGCCTCCGTCGTAGTTCCGGCCCCAGATGATATCACCGTCGGCATTCAGCCGGAGGATCACCCATCTGGGGTCGCTGGCGCCGGCCCTGCTGTTCCCGCCGATGACGATATCTCCCGGATTGGTGGTGGTTCCGTTGCCGTAGACTGCTTCCAGCACCGAGCTTCCTCCGTAGTTCCGCTGTCCGTCGCCGATCGTCCGGCTCCAGAGAATAGTGCCGGCCTGATCGACCCGCATCGCCAGAAGCGAGGTGGAATTGTTGCTGGTGCTGACTACCGAGCCGGTGAGGATGTAGTCGCCGTTGGAGCAGACCTTTACATCAGCGAACCCGCTGGTGGTGGCCGCTCCGAAATCGTATCTGCGATCCCATAGCCGGTTGCCGCTGGCATCGGTGCGTACCAGATATGCGCTCGCTCCCGAGCCGATCGTTCCGGAGCCGGCCGTGATGAAGCCGCCGTCGGATACCTGCGCCACCGCGCTGCCGGTTTCGGTTGAAACGGAGCCGAAGTGCCATTGCCATTGTGCCGCCGCCGGCATCGCCGACAGGAGGATGATAGCGGCCGCTCCGAGCAGCCGCAGCCTGCGCGCCGTTCGCGGGCTGGTAGTTAATCGTTGCATTGCATACTCCATACCGTGAGTTGTGGTTTGAGCGGCATCTGGTGGGCCTGAAACTGCGAAGCGAACTTCCAGCCGAGAGGTGCGCCCTGCCGGTCTTCGCGTTCCCTGTATGCCGCGCCCCCGGTCTCATCCCGAAGGTGAAAGAAAACTAGGTAGGGAAGGCCGTGGCGGAAAGGATGATTGAGCAGGCGTGACGCCGGTGCGATAGCCGTGGCGGTTGGATGAGCGGCCGGGAGGGGGGGGTACACAATGATGTACTGGATATGGCCCCGATGCTCCTCTATCTTATGGCTGGCAGGCGGGGAGCGCCCATCATAATCCCTTCTCTCCGCCGGCCATCGGGCCAGCCCGCACGCCGGGAGCGCAGCTCCCCCGCCTGTGGCTGTGCGGCCCGACTACTGCAATAGAGCCAGACTGTTGCCATGCCAGTGACTACCATACGTGTCCGGAACCATCGTATCGCCACCCCATGCTGCGCGCGTTCGGCGCCGATAGCGGGATCATCCCGAACCATACCATAACCAGCATTCATCGTTCCCCCGTCCGTAGCACATAGCGCGCGAAGGAGCCTCCCGGTCCGATTGGCCCGTGGGTTCTCCCGTCGCCGCGCTGCCGGTGAAGTCTGCCGGCAAAGGCTCCAGCCGGCCGGCTCCTTTCGTGTCCGGCCCGCCAGCCTCATAGCCTATGTTGTCGATCGTCGAACGGGCCGGCATTGCGTGGAGGCCGGATTCAGAGGCGAGGGGCGTGTCCCTTTCTCCCCCTGCCAGCTTCGTCCGCCGCCGGAGCAATCAGGTCAGCTCCGGTGGGGCCGGCAGTTCCCGGTGCGAGTGTCCTTCGATGGCCGACCAGTCCCCCATCCCAATCATCCATAACACCAGGAAAACCTGTATGCACAAGTTGTCTCAACCGGAGAATGCTGCCGCTCCTCCTCCATGCGATTGCGACACGGACCCCATCGGCTGTCTGGAAACGATGTTCGTGAACATGGTCCAGTACGGCCGTATCCAGAAGGGGCAGTGCCCCGCCCGGCGGCCCGTGTTCCTTCGCCTGCATGGCGTGGCGTACGGCCGTCTGGAGATCGTCCCCGGTCTCGACGAAAGCCTGCGCGTGGGGCTCTTCGGCCAGCATCCCTCCTATCAGGTATGGGCCCGTCTCTCCAGCGATATCCCCGACGGCATGACCGATTTCAAGAGCACCGTCGGCATGGGGATCAAGCTGTTCGGCGTGGAGGGGGTCAAGGCGCTGGACCCCGGGGAGCAGACCATCACCGCCGACTTCACGTTCCAGAACATGGACGTCTTCTTCGTCAACAACGCGCACGACATGTGCGCCTTTACGAAGGCTTCGCTCACAAGCTCCGAGGCGTTCAACACATGGATGAAGGATCATCCCAGAACCCAGGAGATCCTCGACGAGATGGAGAAGGTGGTCCCCACCACGCTCGGCACCGATTACTGGAGCACCATCCCGTTCCATTTCGGCGAAGGGCGCTTCTGCAAGTACAAGCTGGAGCCGGAGGTGGTTCCCCCCGGACCCGCCCCCGACTACGATGATCCCGATTATCTCCGTGTGGATCTTGAGGCGCGGCTGAAGAACGGGGAGTCGCGCTTCCGCTTCATGGTGCAGCTTCAGACCGATCCGGCCACGATGCCGCTGGACGAGGCCACGGTTCCCTGGAGCGAGGTGCAGTCGCCGCCGATTCATGTGGCTACGCTGATCCTCCCGGCGCAGGACATCACCGCGCGCGGACAGTCCAACTACGGCGAATCGCTCTCGTTCAATCCCTGGCGCACGCTGCTGGAAAATGCGCCTGTGGGGAGCATCGCCGATGCCCGCAAGGTGGTCTACCGCGCTTCGGCGGCGCTGCGGCGGAACGTGAACGGCCAGCCGATCGGCGAGCCGCAGCAGATCCGCCCCGATACCACCTGGCCGCAGGCGAAGGATACCACGATCGTCCGCGCCGCCATTCATCCGGGTATCGGCGTGGCGCGCATCGGCAACAGCATCGCCCCCGACGGCTACTACATCGGGCCGGAGGTGACCGATCCTCCCGCCGATTACGACAGCATCCGCGACGCCAGCGGCGCCATCAAGCGGCAGGCCGCCCGTTTCCGCATCTACGGCTACAACGCCGCGGGCGAGGTGGTGGGGGAGCTTACCAGCGATAGCGCCGATATCCAGTGGCAGGCGCATCTCGCCAACAAGAAGGCGGCGTGGTACCAGTTCCAGGCCGCTCTGGATATCCCCGAGGCTGTTACCATGTCGGTGCCCAAGCGCAACCCGAAGCTCAAGGGGGCCAACCGCAACTCGCTGGTGGTGGACCCCGGACCGCGGATCATCACCGGCAAGAACACCTCCGGCGCCGATTATCATTTCAGCACCGGCACGTTCATGGGCGTTCCCGTGCCGCTCGGCGAAATCCGCACCGACGATGCCGGACGGCTCCTGGTGCTGGGAGGTCTGGGGCATTCCGCCTCGCCGGAGGGAAAGCCGGTCTACAACCCCGATGATCCTCCCAGCTTCAACAATGCCGACGGCTGGTACGACGATATCTCCGACGGGCCGGTGAGCGCCACGGTCTCCATCGCCGGCGTCCCGATACCGGTGGAGCCGGCCTGGGTGACGGTGGGCCCGCCGAACTACGCCCCCGATGTGGTGGCATGGCGCACGCTGTACGATCTGCTGGTGGATTCCTATGTGCAGTGCGGGTGGATTCCCTTCCCGCAGACCGCATCCTTCAGCAAGGATGTGCTCCCGGCGCTTCGCCGCCTCTCCAACCTGCAATGGGTGAACAAGGGCTTCGCGACGATGTACGGGCAGGGGTGCCCGATGAATTTCGAGGACCCCGAGTTCATCGCCAGGCTGGCCTATCGTCCCGCCTCCGGTGCCGGCAGCGACCCGTATGCCGATCCGTACGCCGAGCTGCGGCAGCAGGTCTACAACGCCTTCCGTCCCTCCAACAACAAGGTGGACGATCCCCGCACCTGGCCCTGGATCTACGGCGATGCCTACGGTTCCTTCTCGGCCGATGCTCCCAACAACAACCTGGCGCTCTCGGATGTGCGCGCCAGGCTGCTGGAGCTCTGGGTGAAAGGGGAGTTCGTCAACGACTGGGACCCCGGCGCCGATCCCTACAATGCGATCGAGCAGGTCCCGGTTCAGGAACAGCCTGCCATGCTCGATCAGGCTGCGCTCCATTTCTGCCTTGCCGATGCGTTCCATCCGGGATGCGAGATGACCTGGCCGATGCGCCATACCACCATGTACTCGGCGCCATTCCGGATCAGGCACCGCGCGGCCGGTGATCCGGAGCCCGACTACGGCGATACTCTCACCCAGCAGATCGTGATGCAGCCCGGCGGCCCGCTCTACGCCCAGGCGCCGGGAGATATCAGCCGGTGGATGGCCCTTCCGTGGCAGGGGGATACCGCGTTCTGCCGCTCCGGCTACGACCTGGAATACGATCCCTATCTCCCCACCTTCTGGCCCGCACGCGTGCCCAACCAGGTGCTCACCGAGGCGGATTACGAGACGGTGATGGACCAGAGCCTGCCGAGAGAGCAGCGGATAGCCGCCTACAACAACCGCGAGAACTGGGTGCGCACGCTCACCGGAACCGCGGCCGAGCAGATGATGCAGATGATCGCCAGCTTCGGAAAGATGGGGATCGTGGAGTCGCGGCCGGGGATCGATGACGATCCGGATTTCCCGGCGGTGATGATGGTGGAGTCGCTCCCGGGAGAGGTCAAGCAGATGCTGCAGGCCAGGAGCTCCGAACGGGTCGGCGCGATGCTGCGCGGAGAGGCTCCGGCCGAACCCCGCACCCGTCTGGAACAGGCCGGATGGGAGAGCGTCGAGCAGCTCGAGGAGTTCCGGCGCATCAGAGTCGTCTGGAGACGCCCTTGATCTGGGATGTGGTGATAGCCGGCGCCGGGCCGGCCGGATCGGTGGCCGCCCTGGTACTTGCCAGGGCGGGCCGCCGGGTCCTGCTGCTGGAGAGCGCTATCGGCGAGGAGCGGAAGATCGGGGAATCGCTTCCCGGCGCCGCACGCCCGCTGCTGCGCGATCTCGGCCTGCTGCCGGCAGTGGAGCATGGAGGGCATGCGCTCTCGTACGGCAATCTCTCGGCATGGGGATCGGCGGAGCTGGCGGCGGTGGATTTCATCCGCGATCCGAATGGGCCGGGATGGCATCTGAACCGGGCGAAGTTCGATGCCGGTCTTCGCGCGGCCGCCCTGGCTGCCGGGGCGGTTGCGATGCGCGGGAGGGCGGGCGGAGCGTCCAGAGATGAGGACCGATGGATGATAACCTGCGGCGGGGAAACGATCTCCGCGCGGTGGATGGTGGATGCCACCGGACGCCGCGCCACGCTGGCCCGGAACGCCGGGGCGGTGCGGCGGCGCGATCCGCACCTGGTGGCGCTCTATAGCTGGGCGGTTCCAGCCACCGACAACGGCGATAGCCGCACCCTGGTGGAGTCTGCTCCGGATGGCTGGTGGTACACCTCGCGGCTGGCCGATGGAACGCGGGTGGTGGCGCTGCATGTGGATGCCGGGGAGGCCGCCCCGATACTGCGGGCTCCCGGTGCCTGGCAGGAGCTTCTCTCCCGCACGGTTCATGTGCGCCGGATGCTGGGCGATGCAGTCTTTCCGGCGCCGCCTCGCGGCACCGAGGCGTGCGGTGCGCGGCTGGACCGCTTCGCCGGCGAGGGCTGGCTGGCGATGGGAGATGCCGCCCTCTCGTTCGATCCGCTCTCATCGCAGGGGATCTTCAATGCCCTGTATGCCGGGCTCAGAGGAGGCCGCGCAATCGATGCGGCCCTCTCCGGCATGCCGGGGGCCATCGCCTCCTATACGGCGCGGCTGGAGGAGATCCGTGCGGCCTATCTGCGTCACCATGATCTGTTCTACCGGGCCGAGGAACGCTGGAGCGATCGCCCGTTCTGGAGACGGCGGCACGCATGGCGGGGAGAGGGAGAGGAGGTGGAGATGGAGATTGCATCTTCCTCCAGGGTCGCCGAGCCGCAGGAGGGGTGATGGCGAACCGAGGCCGGTGCCGGGACGCTTCGGTTATTCGGCCACGCCGATCATCACACCGAAATCGCCGTCGAGCTGCGCCAGGCCCTTCTCCGGCAGATAGCAACGGGAGACGAAGCCATCCAGGTAGAGCGCATCGGTGCATCCCATCTCCCTGAAGTGGGCCGCGAACTCATGGAAGGTGACCGGGATCTGCGAGATGGAGAAGACGACCGCGCCGTCCGGACGAACGCCGACGCCATTACGGATGTTGAGCCACTCGGAGTCCTGTCTGAATTTCGGATGGGTTGCCCCGCCGATCAGCAGCATCGGGCCGGATTGCGTGGCGAAGGTGATGCTGCCGGTGTCGCGAAATTCTTCGGTGGTTACCACGTCAGCGCTCCCATCGTTTCGCAGCAGGAACACGCCGTTGGGCTTCAGATGAAAGTTTCCCGGTCCGTCGGCGGTGTTCAGCCGCGAGAGGGGCCGGCCGTTCTGAATGAACAGTCCGGCGGGGGAGCGGTCCTCCCGGTACATGCCTCCGTTCGTCGCGAATCGCAGCCGTTTCCCGCTTCTCTCGATGTAGCCGCGCAGTGCCTCCAGGCTCCGTATGTTCCGCCCCTCCTCGTCGCGCCAGTACATGCCGATCGCGGCCGTATCCGGATGCAGCACAAGATCCACGTAGCGTGCCGTATCCGGCGGTCTGCGGGCCTGCCCTCCCGGCCCGGATGATGGGGCGTCCGGCATGCCGCCGCTGATGCACATCACCAGAATACCGGCGGCGATGATCCCCGCCAGAACAAGAAGTCCTGTAATCGATTCCCGTTTCATGAGATGCTGGTTGAATAGGTGCCGGGCCTTCGGCGCTGTCGTATCGCCATGCTGATGGTTCCGTTTGCGATGCTCCTCTCAGGAGGGGCGAGACGGCCCCACCGCCAAGGCTCCTCTTCGCTGGGTAAGCCATACGATCAGGGCGAACACGATCAGCGTCCCACCCCCGAGCATCACCGCAAGCCACCGTCCGCGCCCCCACAGAACTCCCGCGAGGGTCGATCCGATAGCGCCGCCGATGAAGTTGCCCGCTACAAAAGCCGTGTTGAGCCTGCTCCGGGCGCTGGCATCGATGGAGAACAACCTGGTCTGGTTCAGCACGTTCACTCCCTGGATCGCCACATCGATCAGGACTACGGCGATGAGCACGAGGATGATCGATGTGGAGCCGAGAGCTGCCACGGCCAGCGAGATGAGCGCAAGCGCGAGGCCGGCCCCCGTCGCGGGCACGGACCATCCCCGGTCGTGCAGCTGCCCGGCGCGCTGGGCGGCCAGAGCACCGGAGAGACCGGCGAGGCCCACAAGGCCGATCTGGGTGGCCGAATAGGAGAATGGTGGTGCGCTCAGCAGAAATGTCAGCCCCGTCCAGAACATCGTGAAGACCGAAAATACGGCTGCCCCGAGTACAAGGGTGACCTGCACGGAGCGGTGCTGGCGCACGGTCGCGAAAACGGAGCCCAGCAGTCTGCCGTAGGGCACGGCGGGGCGCGGCGGCACGGCCGGCAGCGCACGGCTCAGCAGCAGCGCCAGAATCACCGTCACAACCGCCGCCACCACATAGATGGCGCGCCATCCGAATGCATCCGCCAGCAGCCCGCTGATCGTGCGCGACATCAGGATACCTGTGAGCAGGCCCGAGGCGACCGTCCCGACGACGCGGCCCCGCTGATCGTCCCTGGCAAGGTCGCCGGCCAGAGGGGTCAGCAGCTGACCGGTAACGGTGGTCAGGCCGACCGCACCGAGGGTGACCAGCAGAACGGCGAATGTGGGGGCGAGCGCACTGGCGCCGAGTGCCAGCGCTGAGCAGATCATGATCGCGGGGATGAGGCGGCGCCGGTTGACGGTGTCACCAAGTGGGACGACGAGGAAGACTCCGACTGCGTATCCCACCTGCGTGACCGTCACCAGCAGGCCGGCCGTGGCGGCCGGGATCCGAAGCGAGCCGGCGATATCGCTCAGGAGCGGTTGCGCCCAGTAGAGGTTGCCCACGGCTGCGCCTCCCGCTGTCGCGAAGAGGAGAGTGAGCCCGCGGGACATTCCCGGCGGGGCCTCACGTTCTATCGAACTTGTCATCGATGGTTCTAGTTCCGGTTGGGGGAGAACGCAATGAGCCGGCCCTAGGCTTTATGCTGCGGGCCTTTCACAGTGCGTGGGCGTTACGAGAGTCCGGGTTCGTACAGATCTCCATCATTCGTTGCCGCGCTGTCTATAACAAACGCGATCTCCTGTGCCGGGCCGGCTCAGGCTCCCTGGCCCGATGCCGGTGCGCCCAGCAGTTCACGCACGCGGGGGATGACCTCGCGCCCGTACAGTTCGATGCTCCGTTTGAGCTGTGCCGGCTCCAGCGGTCCGGAGCTGTACTTGAGATCGAACCGGGCGAGATCCAGCGCGCGCACCGTCGATGCGATTTTGCGGGCCACGGTCTCCGGCGATCCCACGTACAACGAGCCGGCCTCGATCTCCCTGTCGAACTCGGCCCGGCTGGTTGGTCCCCAGCCTCGCTCGGCACCGATGCGATTGCGCATCTCACGGTAGGCGGGCCAGAGCTCCTCGCGTGCCTGCGCATCCGTCTCGGCAAGATAGCCGGGCGAATGCACCCCCACCGGCAACGGCGCGGTCCCTCGCCGCTCAAGCTCCTGGCGATACAGCGCGGCATAGGGAGCGAATCGCCTCGGGTCACCGCCGATGATGGCAAGCATGAGCGGCAGCCCGTAGCGTGCTGCCCGCAGCACCGACTCGGGACTTCCGCCCACCCCCACCCATGTCTTCAGGGTTCCACGTTCGGTTGTCGGGTACACCCGTTGCTGCGTCAAGGACGCACGGGTCCGCCCGCTCCACGTCACCGGCTCGCCGGTGCGGTCCTGCTCCAGCAGGGCGGCAAACAGGGCAATCTTCTCCTCGAAAAGCGCCGAGTACTGTTCGAGATCGTAGCCGAACAGCGGGAACGACTCGGTGAACGAGCCGCGTCCGAGAATAACCTCGGCACGGCCGCCGGAGGCCGCATCCAGGGTGGAGAATCGCTGGAACACACGCACGGGATCATCCGAACTCAGCACGGTGACGGCCGAGCCCAGACGGATGCGTTGCGTGCGGCCGGCGATGGCCGCCAGCACGACTTCCGGCGCGGAGATCACGAAGTCCGAGCGGTGATGCTCGCCCACGCCGAAGAAGTCGATACCCAGCTCGTCGGCCAGTACGGCTTCGTCGATGACATCCCGTATGACCTGCGCATGCGAAACCTCGCGGCCGTCAGAGGTGCGGGTAACATCTCCGAAGGTGTCGAGTCCAAGTTCAATATCCGGTTCCATAATTCCGGCCGTTGCTGTTTGATGTTGTATGTGCCGCCTTCAGCGGTTGCCTGGAGCGGATTCCATTTGGGGTAAATGCCAATGTAGCAGAAGAGTGAGCAACTCCTACGGAGCTGTATCAGAAAGGAGCGGGCATTCCTAGAGCGGATTTCAGTATGGTTACTCTGTCGTGGCCCCCGGAGGCAACACCTGTAGGTGTTGCCGATCTGTAGCATGGACGCTCCCTTCTCCCCACTCCGGAAGATCCGTAGGAGCGGCCCATTCTTCCTGGTCTGAGAAGGCGTAACTCGATTGAAATTCGCTTCAGCGATACGATGAACCTACAGGTCCATCCTACGGAGGCAATGAACAGGGGAGTGCGGCCCCATCCATCCGAAATCAGCTCGTACCTGCGAGCATGTTTGCAGAGATTCTCCGAGCAGGATCGCCTCCCACGAGCGGAGTTCTGCTCTCCCGCGGGAGGCTTCGGGGAGGCCAGCGGAATTGACATCGGCGACAACCCCCCTCTGAGACCTTATCCGTACGTAAGAACGGTGCCGGCCACCATACCGGCAAGTAACAATGGATCATCGCCGGCGCTCCCGCATCCGGCATGGCATCCGATGGGGCATCCCATGGAGACGGTTTCTCCTCCCCGGCGTCTGCGGCGGCGCGCAGCGGGCCGGCCGGCTCCCGGCGTGGAGAGCGGCCTCGGTTCCGGCCGTGGTGGCGGGGAAGTCCGTGGGCCGTTGCGGAATCGGCTCAGTCGTGCTCCCAGTAGACGACCCGCCCTCCCTTCTGGGATACGAAGCGCACACCTCCATCCTGCGAGATAACGATGGCAACGGAGCCAGGGAGTATCGCGGCGATGCGATACGCAGAACGATGGCGGGCTCCCACGCTTCCTATCTCCTCTTCAGCCAGATTCTCCCCCTCCAGATCGAGCGCCTTCCAGACGGTCCGTACATCCGGAAGACTCCCCGAGATCATTCCTCCGAAGCCCAGGAGGTCATGATGGTTGTTCAGCACCAGGGCGCCATCGGCCTCCGCCAGTCCGGCGAACAGATGGGCCATCTCGAAAAGCGATTCGTCGAGCGTCGTGATCTCGTCGTCGGTGGTTGTTTCGAAATCCTCCCATCCAACCGTCCCGGCGCGAAGCAGCCCGGAGTTGCCGTACAGCCGGGCCAGCCGGTTGAGAATGCTTACGATGAGAAGCGGAAAACAGGAGCGGGATACTCCCTCCAGGATGCGATGCCTGAGGTCGATATACGCCTCGGCGCCGGGCATGGCCGTGGCATCCTCCAACGGAAGGAAGAGGATTGTGCCGCCGTGATGTTTCTCGCGGAGGATGGCGATGATGCGCTTGTGCAGGCGCTCGGTGATCCTTCTCTGAAGATCCGGTTCAAGCCTTGCCCACGTTTCGCCGGCGAGCGTGCAGGCAGAACTCCGGGCGATGTGATGCTGCTCGGCGAGCTCGTCGCGGAACGGGATGAACTGCCGTGGCAGCCACTCCGACTCGAATACGTCCACACGCGATCCGGAGAGCCTTCCCCCCTGGAGCTTGCCAACAAGCTCGTCCCCCCTGTAGGCCGCAATGCTTCCCGGAGCATCCACACGAATGACCGGCGCGGACGGGAGCGGTACGCCTGCCTGCCTGCCGCCATGAACATCCCTCAACCACCGTTTCCCCGAATTGACCAGACCCCAGATTCGCAGGCCGCACTCGGGGTCCTGGCGCACGCCGATTAATGTGCGCTGCGGGTCGGCAACCACCGAGAGCTGCCGAAGCTCCGCCGGATCGAACGGAAGGGAGGAGGAGAATTCGAACCGTTGCAATCCCACCGGAGGTCTCCCCTCCGTGGCGAAGTGCGCCGGCTCGGCGAGAATCGCGCGGAAGGTGACCGGGCGTTCCTCATCGCGCATCATGCTTGCCTGGTAGGAGGCGGAGAAGAACTCGTGCAGCGTAGCGGCATCGGGTAATGGAAAGATGCTGCCGGAGGTTTCCGGCCGTTCCTTCCATCGGTTCTGAACGAGCCGGACGAGGTCCTCCGGGTACGCATACCCGGCGGCCACATCGCCCGATCGTGCCTGGCTGGGTTGTTCATGCATCATAGTTCTTGCTCGAATCGGGAAACTGTGCTGTTCCGGCCCGGCTCATCAATGCGATCGTTCCGGCGAAGCCAGGGCATCCGGCACCTGCGGATCGATTCGCAGCAAATGTGAAGCCGTTCTCTGCGGTCGGGGCAGCTTCGACAGGGAGTAAAGGATATGCGGAAGCGCGGGGTGGGATCGGGCCATCCGGAAAATCTATCTCTTATTCCGCACAAAAAGAAGGGCACCGGAGTACGATGATTCCGGTGCCCTCGATCTGGTATGGCCGCTTCCGCTCTGGTATTACTCGAGAGGAACACTCACTTGTATGGGTGCCGATTCAACTCCGTAGCGAACCGCCGTTACAAGGAAGCTATACGATGCGCGGTCATGCAGGAGGAGGATATCATCGTAAAGCAGGCCGAGTGAACCGGAGTTCCCGCCCGAAACCATTTGCCCCTCGGGATCGACGTAGCAATTGATCCATACGCGATAATCGATCGGCCCATCATCGAGAGAACGATCCCATTGGAGCTGGACCGAACGCGGGCCGGCAGCGGCGGCGGTAAGATTGCGTGGCGGCTGCGGGGGCGTTCCCCTGCCGGCCAGTCCCAGGCCATGGCTCCACGCCACGCTCGCCATTGCGGAGTTGCCATTGCGATAATGCATCACTGCCGTGAAGAAGTAGGGTGTATCCGGATCGAGGCCATCGACGCGATACATCGGGCGTTCCATGTCACCGAGGACACCGAAATCATCGCTCGGAATCGGAAATGTTTTCGACTGCCACGTGGATGCATCGTACCGCTTCCATCGGAGCTCGTATTGATACAGCCCGACGGTATCCTCGGGGCGGTACCATCGAATGGATACTCCATTGCCATCTCCTCCGCAATCATACATCGCTGCTGGCGTACGCCGCGATCCAGGAGCACCGGGAGCCGCATGCAGCACATTGGCCCTTGCCGAAACCCCCGATGGAAGGATAGCGGCCACCTGGATGATATAGGGGACATCGTGACGGATATCCCGTTGCGTCAGGGATGTCGTTGATGAAGGGAGATCAATGGAATCGGGACCCGGTTGATCGCTCGTCCACAGCCAGACCCGATACCCCTGCACGGCGGCCGCCTGTACCGGGGGCTGCCATTGCGCATGCATCTCTCCGGACTTTCCGGTCCCGGTCCAGAGATGGCGCGGCGCGGTAGAAAAATCCTCCGGCGCGGCAGGATTATCAGGTAGCTCCGTACAGCCACTTATCAGGAAAAGCCCTGCCACCAGTATAGGGATTGCCAGTAGGGTCAAACCTGCGGCCAGAGTAGAACGCCAGTAGCTGAACATAATATCTCCATGCGCTAGATAGGAATTTTTCGAGTGCTCCATGCTTCGTGGGAACGGAACGTATAATTGCGATAGTGCCTGTATGCGTATATCACCCCGGTAGTGATCGAGCGCATCGCGTGCATTCCATCGCGCCGCTGCCACCATGGTTCCTTTCCCGGAACTGCATTCGTAACTCTGGAGGGCCCGAGATAGTAATGAACTGGTTGCCGCGAATCCACGGGCGCACTGTGAGACCCGCGGCATCCCCGGTCATACCGGTCGTTACTCAGCGGCATTTCTGTATACTGCCCCTGCGCCCCGGCCGGCAGTACAATAATACCCGTTTGCCGGGGCGAGCCCCCTACTCATTAAGTACGCATGAAACGTGAAGATTCTTCACACCAGCGCTCCGGCATCCTTTGCTCCCTTCAGAGTGCTATCGTAGGGGCCGCGCTCCTCCCGATGGGCGCTACGGCCCAGACGATCATCCTTCACCTATTCGAAGTAGTACCCCATGCCTACCGCTTTACATAACCAGGAACTGGAAAGGTTCGTCAACGATGGATTTGTCCGGATCAACAATGCCTTTTCGGCCGAACTAGCCGAAGCCGCTCGCGATATCCTGTGGCAGGATACCGGGGCGGACCCCAATGATCCCCGCACCTGGACCCGGCCGGTTGTCCGGCTGGGTATGTACACGCAGCCGCCTTTTCTGGCTGCCGCCAACACGCCCGTGTTGCATCAGGCATTCGACCAGCTGGTCGGTGCCGGCCGATGGGTTCCCTGCCGGAGCATGGGGACGTTCCCGGTTCGTTTCCCCTCCGACGCGGACCCCGGCGACACGGGCTGGCATGTCGATGCGAGCTTTCCCGGCGCGGACCCGCTGGATTATTTCAGCTACCGCGTCAACGTCCGCTCCCGCGGGCGGGCGCTGCTGATGCTGTTTCTCTTTTCGGACGTGGAAGAGAGCGATGCGCCGACCCGGATACGCGTGGGCTCTCATCTGGACGTGGCCCGGGTGCTGCAACCGGCAGGGGAGGAAGGCTTATCCTTTATGGAACTGGCGGGCAAACTTCACGACCTGCCGGCCCGCGAAGAGGCCCTGGCAACGGGCCCCGCCGGCACGGTATACTTGTGCCATCCGTTTCTGGCGCACGCGGCCCAGCCGCACCATGGCCGGCATCCGAAGTTTATGGCGCAGCCCCCCTTGCTCTTCGGGGGGCAGGATGCGGAGCTGCGGATTGATGACGAGCACGGAACACGTCCCCCGGTAGCGCAAGCCATCCGGCAGGCGTTGAATTCGTAATTCCGCCTCGAAACGGTATAACCAGACCGCCCCAATTCAAACCTCATTCGGTTTGTGCTGGGGCGGTTCTGGTTCTCCGTCTATCCAAATACCATCCCGGATTATCGACGGAGTCACTGCGTGTAGATCGATCAAGGTACCTGCTACCGCAACCCCGTCTCCATCAGAAATTCCGGCTGCACATTCACCCCGCCCAGCTTCCGCCAGGTGATGTCCTCCAGCGAGCAGAGGAGCCACGCGAAATTGATGGGGTAGCCGGGCACTGCCACGTTCGGGTGGTAGCCCTTGACGATCACCACGGCATCATCTTCATAGACCGGCGTGATAAGCTCCGGCGTCTTCGGGTCGGTGTAGACGTACTGCGTGCCGAACCGTGGCATGTCGAAGAAGAGGTAGAGCTCCTCCTGGGTTGCCGCGTGCTCGTGCGGCGGCCAGCTGGTCCAGTTGCCGGGGGCGGACATGGTGACGCCGGTCATCAGCTTTCCCCCCTGCACGTTATCGGCGATCGATTTATAGATGTCGCGGTAGTAGGGCTCGGCTCCCACCTTCAGATGCATCCCCTCCTGATTCTTCGCCTCCTCGTGCCGCACATGGGCTGCCGGGAAGGAAAGCTCCGTGGGGGCGCTTCCCTCGAAGATGTCGAGCGTACCATCGGTCTCCACGGTGAACTCCTCGCCGCGCGGGATGTACACGCCGTCGAGACGGGAGACCTCGTAGCTCTGGCCCGCAACGCGCACCCGGCCGGCGCCGTGCAGCACCAGAAGAGTGGTTTCGGCCCCTTCGTTCCGTGCGGTGACCGATGGCGTATCCCCGTCAAGAATGATCCGTCCCGCCGAGATGAATTTGAACTCGCTGTTCTCCGGCGTGATGACGATGTTCCGTCCCTTTACCGATGCGGTATTTCTGACCACCCACTGATCTGCCGACATTGCGTGCTCCACGATATAAGTCCGGTAGGAGTTGTTCTGTTGTGCCGGCGAAGATAGGAAATCCGCCAGAGGGATGATAAAGGGGAGGAGGCGAATGGGAGAAAGCGGCCGGCCGATCCGATCTCCCCCGTGCTATCATCCCGATCATTTCGCGGCGGCTGGGATATGCGTTCGGGGAGCGCGGGCGCTATCGCCACGATCACACTGGGGCCATCAGATATAAGCGGGAGAACAACAAAAGGGAGGTAGAATCCGGAGATGACCGTTCCTGGTATGCCTGTCCGGTAGACCTCCCGTGGAATCCGGGGGAGGGGAATCGAACGGATACTACCTCCGGAGCGCCATTGAAATCAACGAGCTGCCGGAGCACTAAACCTTGCAACCGCTGGTATACTCCGAGGGAACCACTGGGAGATCCGGGCTCATCCGTCGTGGTGGGAGGTATGGCGCCTACCGGAACCGGACCCTCGGGAGCCTTCCCGAAACTCTCATCGGAAAATTTGGCAGCCTGATTGCAGGGGGAAGGCTCAATATTGAATTGCACTTCTATCGACAGCAGGTATTGCGAGGTAATCAATGAAGAATCAAGGTAGCTCTGTACGCAGGAAGATGCCGGTTGCAGGCTGGCTTCTCCCGTTTATAGCCATTGCCGGAGGATTGAGCGGTTGCGTAACCAACCCTGCCACCGGCGAGAAGGAGTTTTCGCTCCTTTCCCGTGCCGATGAAATAGCACTCGGACAGCAGGGGGATGCCCAGATCGTCGCCGAATACGGAGTGTACGAGGATCAGGCGGTTGCGCAGTATGTGGATAGTCTGGGGCGGGTCCTGGCTGCCTCCTCGGAGGACCCCACGCTCCCCTGGACGTTCCGGGTGCTCGATTCCCCCGTCGTCAACGCGTTTGCGCTGCCGGGCGGATATGTCTATGTGACGCGCGGATTACTCGCCTATATCCAGAACGAGGCGCAGCTGGCGGTGGTGATCGGTCATGAGATCGGCCATGTCACCGCCCGCCATACCGCCCGGCAGTATACCAGCTCGCAGCTTGCCGGACTGGGTGTGGGGATAGGATCGGTCATCTTCGAGGATATCCAGCCCTTCCTCGGCGCGGTGGAAACCGGCCTCCAGCTTCTGTTCCTGAAGTACGGCCGTGATGACGAGCGCCAGGCGGACGAGCTTGGTGTCAAATACGCTACCAAGCTGGGATACCAGGCCGGCGAGGGCTCCAAGTTCTTCAATACCCTGAAGCGCATCTCCGACCAGCAGCAGGGGGGAGCCTTGCCGGATTGGGCCAGCACCCATCCGGACCCCGCCGAGCGCGAGCAGACGGTGCTTCAGCTGGCGGCCCAGTATGCCGCGCAGTTCCCGGGCGATGAGACCAAGGGAACCAATGCAGCGGCGTTCGTTCCCCGCCTTGACGCGATCGTCTACGGCCAGAACCCGCGCCACGGTTTCGTGCAGGGGGGTACCTTTTATCATCCCGACCTTCGGTTCCAGTTCAATGTGCCGAGCGGCTGGGTTGTGGGGAACTTCGCCACGCAGGTGCAGCTGGCCCCATCCAATGCCGATGATGCGGCGGCTATCCTGACCACTCTGGCGGATGCCAACCCGCAGACCGCTGCGCAGTCGTTCGTCAGCGCCAACGGCGCCACGGTGATCGAGAGCCAGGCCGGTACCATCAACGGGCTTTCGGCGTACCGGTTGGTGAGCGATATCCCGCTGGAGGATGGTTCGAAGCTGAGGGCGATGAGCTATTTCATCAGGAAGAGCACGCCGCAGGGGCAGGTGCTCTTTGCATTCCACGGGTATTCCACCCAGGCCCGATACAGCGCCTACAGCTCCACGTTCCAGAGCATGTTCAACACCTTTGCCGAGGTGACCAACTCCTCGGTGCTTGCGGTGACGCCGAACCGTCTGGATGTGTTCCAGGCTCCCCGTACCGATGAGTTCCAGGATCTGGTGAGCACGGGAGCCGGTGTACCGGTGAGCGAGCTTGCCATCATGAACCAGCGGCAGGCAGCCGATCAGGTGGAGGCCGGAAGCTATCTGAAGCAGGTGGAGTAAGACCTTCCGATTGTAGCGCAGATGATACCGGTGCGGCCCGCCTTCGGCGGGCCGCTGCTGTTAGTATGAGGATGGTAGCATGGCCTGTAGCACATACGGCCCCTTCGTGCTCCCCCTTATCACTCCCGCGATCGCAGTTCCGCGAGCACCGCCGCGGCCAGCCGTTCCGGATCGCTCTCGAAAATGGTCTTTGCCTCTGCCTCTTCGCCGATGTTCCGTAGCAGTTCCGGCAGCGCATCGGCAACATCCCGGCTTCCGGCCAGCACTCCCGCCGGCTTGCCGAACGCCACGAGGTTGGTGAACTCGTTCAAGGTACCCCAGCGCCCGGCGATGATGATTCCCGCATCGCAGGTAGCCGTGGAGATGATATTCCGGTATTGCTTGCTCGCCTTGAAGTCGCCGGACAGCGGGAAACTCTCCGGCACGTAGATCAGCCGCGAGTAGACCGAGAGGTCATCCTCCGGCACATATTTTCCCTGCTCCTGCCGGTTGCGCACCGGCGAGAACCCCCACACCTCGCCTCCCGCCTCCCAGGCCCCTCGTGCCGCCAGATAGGGAAGGCCGCTGCATCCGCCGGTGATAACCCCGGCCCCCTGCTCCGCAATGGCCCTGCCGAGCCGCAGCGCCGTCTCCCTCAGTTCCGGCCGGTCGTTCGTGGCCGACCCGAATACCCCGATGCGATAGAGCATGGTAGATAGTTAGTAGTTGGTAGCTGATAGTCCGCCCCCTGCGGCGGCCATAGATAGTGGTTCAGGGATCGCACAGGCTTGTACCGAAGGCCGGTATGGAGGGCCTTCACCGATCAGGGCCGGCTGGCCTGCTCCATCGGCAGTAGTCGTCCGTTCATAGCTTGCGATACCGAGTACCAGCCGGAACGATACACCTCTGACTTACCCGATGCAAATCCCAGATCGCGCACTCATCCGTCAGGATCAGGCAGATGCCGTACCAGCCTGATGAGATCTACAATTCCCTGTACCATTCGCGATGATTTCTGAATGTTCGCTACAATCCCAGCGTCACCGCCCCGGCCTCCATTTGCTAAGATCAGGGCGAGACCGCGCCGGCCTGATGAGTTCCACAATTCCCTGTATCATTCGCGATGATTTCTGACTGTTCGCTACGATTCCAGCGTCACCGCCCTGACTCCCATCCACCACGATTCGTGAAGATTCGCGGTTGGTGTTGCCCATGAACTCTCATTCGACGAACTTTGTCCCGGCCTCACAACCGCCCGTCAGATCTCACGACGGGCAAAAAGTACCGGATGCCCCTGTTTTTGACGGACTGCCGGCCGCCTGCGCGGTCTCGCCCCGAATGAGCATCTTCCCGATACAGTCTCTGATTTCCAACATACATGATCCTCTCCGACACCGACATTCTTTCCGCCATCGAGCGGGGTGAAATCATCATCGAACCGTTCCGCCGCGACCGTCTCGGGAGCAACAGCTACGACGTCCATCTCGGCGAACACCTCGCCATCTACGACGAGGAAGTTCTCGATGCCCGCAAGCATAATCAGATCACCACGTTCCGCATTCCGGAGGATGGCTTTGTGCTGACCCCGGAGCGTTTCTACCTCGGCGTGACGATGGAGTACACCGAGTCGCACCGGCATGTTCCCTTCCTGGAGGGGAAGAGCAGCGTCGGACGTCTCGGCATCGATATCCATGCCACCGCCGGCAAGGGGGATGTGGGCTTCTGCAATCACTGGACTCTGGAGATCTCCGTCAAGCAGCCGATCCGCGTGTATGCCGGCATGCCGGTGGGACAGCTCATCTACTTCACCACCAGCAACAATGTGGAAGTCCCGTACAACGTGAAGGGGAGCGCCAAGTATAACGGCCGCTCCAATAAGCCGGTGGAAAGCATGATGTGGAAGAACTTCGAGCAGAAGTTGTTCATCGAAGTTGACAGCAAAGTCACCACGGAATAATATCGCCCGGGCGGAATCGATTGATCCCGCCCGGTGCCAGTTCCCTCCCGTTTATAGTCATTGTTTCCTGAGCGTTCCCTGCGCCCGGGAAACAATGACTATACCAGTGAAGGCCGCAAACGGGGAGGCTATGCCGAAGCAATCTGCTGCATCAGCATGAAGGTCCGGGAGAAGAAGCTAAGGGGCGACGATCGTTCGCTCTACCTGGACATATACCACCACGGCAAACGCGCTCCGTTGATGGAGCATTTGGGCTCGTAGAGTGTCACAGTCATGTACAAGGGATAGAGGAGTCAGCTGAGTAGTTCTCAGTTGGGCCTGAGAGCGCTGAGTAGGGCTTCAATAGGTTTGGGTGAGTATCTTTTCGCGAAGCCGGAAGAAACGGTTCCTCCAATCCTGATAGCTCATTGTCGTACTGTTCGACCAAACTCTGTTGATATCATGAACCTGCCCGTTAATGACCGGCAATGCGTTATATGATGCTTCAGGCTCCAGGTCTATATCATAGTAATCGAATGATGAATCTACGACGGAGGCATGATAGCTGAGAAAAACGATTGCCTCTTGTCCCACCTGCATGGCGAAACTGCTATCCGCTCCGACTGAGAATGCGGGATCTTTCGTTTGATACGGATAGTCGCTCTGGTGAATGCTGCCGCCCGGCCAATAGTTCCTATGCGTGTATTGGAATTCAAAGCAAGGAGGATTCGTATAGGCTACAGCTTGAGGAGGAGGCTGCTGCATCAATAGTTGATCCGGGCAGGTGCTGATCCTTTGCCCCTTTAATGTATCGAGTATCTCGCAACGTACCCGAAACTTGTGCCGTACAATAGGGCTCTTCAGCTCAGCAGAGTCTATGCCCGTCACCTTGATCCTCAGTATATAATCCGGATAAATCATTGAATAGAGAGCCAATCGTTACCCATTGTTCGGCGCCACCTTCAAGAACATATTCTTGGCCTGTTCTGCAATAGAATTCAGACTAGTTTTATACCGATCCCATCTATGCAGGTCCACTTCATCACGGTATTGCCGGAATACGATGGGGTCGTGGTCGGTGAGTTTATAGAGATACTTGACCAGACCTTTCAAAGTGTGATTCTGGGATAAATTCGTGCTTTGCTCAATAGATCTGAACGTGCTCCCGTGAGCGTCAAACCTTGCAATGCTGTCCATGTAGATATAGCCTCCCAGAATATCGAGAGGCATGCCGCTATGCACTGGGGGCAGAGTCCGTAGAACTGGGTAACGTGTCCGGTTCATCGCCGTGACCCCATCATACCAGTATCCCATCTCCTCAAACTTCTGCCGGTTGATTGGTCTATTACCGCCTTCGTTCTGAGCCCATGCAAGCGAGCCACAGCACAACCATACCATTGCCCCTATTACCAGCCAGTGTTGAAGGGAAGTATCGGATTTCATTCGGTGACCTGCATTCATGTATGATGATCCAGAAGTATGGCGAGCTTTGCAATTGCAGGATATTGTACTGCCATTGACTGAATTGGAGGCGGGGGAGATCCTTTTTTTACGTCTCCTGTGGTGAATGGATCGCTAGTCCAGGCCAGGTAGATCTGTGAACCTATGATGAGAGCAAATCGGCAAACACCACCCTCTGCGTATTCCCTACGTAGTGATTCCCACACGCAACAGTAGTAATGTAGGGCCGGTTACAGTGCTGAGGGCAGATGAACGCATCGCGGCACTGATTATATCCATCACCGCATCGTGAGTGATGCCGTGATCGTGGGATATGGAGACCTCTGCGCCCTCGATAGGAACCACTATTTCAGGAAGACTGCCTCTATGAACTCTAGCGAAACTGCCACGATGTTACAGGTCCTCGGTGCCTTTGGCTTTGGAACCCTTATAGGCTGGTATGTCTATTTCATCAATCGATATCGCAAGGAGGATGTGCAGCTTGGTGATCTTGCCACACTGGTCGGTGTTGTCGGCGGGGGGGCTATCCTTGCCTTGTTTCCGGCCAAGACCGATCTGTTCGGTGCATATGGCTGCGGGTTGTTTTTTGGTTTCTTCGGATATTTTATTGCTCTCATCATTATGGTTCGCAAGTCCGCTAATTTCAATAGTGACTGGTTCCTGGATGGGCGCCGGAAGACAGTGTCTGGAGATGAGACCATCCCGCCGGATCATGCACCATCAAGTCGCGTAATGGAAAGCCAACCCGAAGATCGTATTTGATGCGATAGTTTCATCCTCCTTTCCTCACACATCCCCGTATATACTCATGCCTCCATCTACTGAAAATACCATGAGCGGTCTTGCAAACGAACTGGCCGATATTCTCTTTGGAGGGGGCATTTATAACCGGCCAGGCGCACCGGAGCCTGATCTTCTGATCGATCTGCTTCCGTTGCTTCCTGAACCGTTTCTGGACGATGCCTTTTATCTGCTGCGCGACCTGCTGCCGCTTGGCAGCCTTGCCCGCGGCCATGCGCTTCTTCGGATTCTGCGGCGCTCGGATCCGGAAACACGCATGCGCCGGAGCCGGACACTCGTCTGGGGGCAGGAACTGTTCTGGCTACTGAGGCCGACGGATGCCGGGCTCATTGTGGATTTGCTGGGGGATATAAGAGATAATATCGCTGCCCCGTTCCCGCGCCGATATTTATTCGAGGCAATCATTAGACAAATACCATTTTTTCAGTTGGAGGACGATCTCCTAAGCATACTCTATGATATCGCCAGTTCAAATCCATTTGATAACCCTGACCGCGATGAAGATATTTCGGCTCTCATAACTCTGATGTGCAAAGGGCCGGTATCCGCTAGAGTATTGGTGCAGCTGGTTGAAGTGGCCCGTTCGATCAGGTCCGATGCTGAACGAGGGGGGGCACTTATCGTGCTGGCATGGTATACCGATCATTGGAATGCCATACCTCTGGTTGATGAGGGGTTGGCTGTTCTTACTGGTATCCACAACAATGCCGAGCGAGTTACCGCAATAGCTCGTGTACTCTCCTTTCTTCCGGAGGAGGCATTCCGAAACCTCTATGCCGATCTTCTCTCCGTTGCCACCAGCATACCGTTTGTCGGGGCTCGGCTGGTGGCATTGGCTTCGCTCCGTGCCGCACTGCCCGAAATGAGGGAGGAGATCGCCGGACATATTTTATCGATTCCGGCAGTAATGATATGGCGTGAGCGTTTCACCATGAGTGAACTCGTTCAGGTGCTTCCTCATCTCTCCCATATTCAAGCTGTCGGACTGCTGGATAATTCATTGGCGGTCATTGCCGATCCGGAATTGGCTGTCGTCACATTCGGTGAACTTCTTTCACCGGATCTCCTGTCCGAATTTCTTTTCATGATCGCCTACTCCGATCTGTATGCCGATGATACCAAGATCAGAGCGATTATAGCGGGTGCACGGTATGTGAGAGTGATACAATGGGAGGGTCTGGCCGCCGCAGCTGACCGCTTAGGATCCTTCTGGAAAGAACGTGCCTTTGGCATGATACGCGCGATAGCTGAAGAGGGGCATGGTCCGGGCTGGAATAAATTCCACTCACCGGCACAAATCCAGCAGATGTATAGGGAACTCAACGCACAGGAGCAGTACAGGCTGGCTAGCCGGTTACTTTATACACTGCGCCAGCGCCACATTCGTGATGTCGGCAAACCTGTCGATCGCAACTTCTGGGGAATGGGAGGTAGTGCCGGATACGGTTCACAAGGAAATTATGCAAGCTATGGTGGTTCACAGGGCGGTTACTCGGGGTATGGCCGTGATTCAGGTTACGGTTCGTATGCCTCGTGGTCTCCCCAGGCCTACCAGGAGCGCCCCGATGAGAACAGTGCTGAGGGCGCTTCTCCATCTCTGGTGCCGGATCCCGCACCACAGGGAGGCCGTGAACCGGATCTTCAGTTTTTCGATGAGTCGGCGTCCGGTGCCAGCACCGATTCATCCCCCGATGCCGGCAGATCATCTTCCATTGTCAACACCGGGTTTGCGGAAATGAGCCGCCCGGCAGAGCCGGTCGATCCCTCCACCCCGCTGGTGTGCGGAGAGAAATACTATTTCTGGTTCGAGGTCGGGGAGCGGGTGCGGGGGGCCATCGATGTGGAGCCGGTCAGCATTCCTGTAGAGATTCTGCCGAAGGATGCCGTGCTGACCGTTGCGCTTTTCGGGTTCGATGGGGAGATCGGGATCATTCCCGGCTCTGAAATCGGAACGATTGCAGTGCGGGAACATGGTAGGGCAATAGTCCACAAACAGGCAGCTTCGCCCGATCTGCTACCCGATTCCCCCGTAAATATGTATCGCCTGTTCTTTCCGGTGACCATACCTCGGCAGAGCGGCACATTCAAACTCCGGTGCGATGTCTATTACGAGCAGGTTCTGCTTCAATCCTATCTGGTGGCGGCAAGAGCTGTTATCGCGGCGGATGCGATGGAGTTACCGGAGGACCACGGCGCCGGCCTCGCGCTCCGCACGACGAGTGATTACACCATCAGCCGGTCGCTCAGCCCACTTCACTTAGCCAGCCTTGGCGCGCACCGGTTAAGCATCATGCTTAACGACAACGGTAACGGAACGCACGGATTTCGTTTCTTCGGCGATGACGGAACGGAGCTGGTCAAGCAGGATGCGGTGCTTACCGAGGCGGAGATACAGAATCTGATCAGGATGGTGCGGGAAGAACTGCGGCTTGCCACCTGGGGAACAACGGGTGAGTGGAAAGAGAGCGATTCCTACCTCTACGGTAATGATGGCAGCAGCGATACTCCTGACCTGGAACGGCTTCGAAAAGATCTTGTCGGTTTTGCCAAGTGCGGTTGGCGCATCTATGATAGTATGGTCGAACGTATTGCGGTGCCCCATGCTGCCAGTGCGCAGGAGGCGCGCAACAGGCGGGCGGCCTTTAAGGAGATGATGAAGAAGCCAGGGCTTGTGCAGATAGCAACCAAGGAATCTATACGGCATGTGATTCCGTTCGCAATGTTCTATGATTATCCTCTGGATACTGGCTTCGCTAGCGGCAACTACAAGCTATGCCCCAGTTTCCTGGAGGCATTCGGAGATGGCGTGCCGTTGAAGGATACCCTGTGCTTCAAGGGGGAGTGTCCCAGCCAGGATCTCTTCACGGTTTGCCCTGGTGGATTCTGGGGATTCCGCCATGGAATAGGGTTCCCGATGTCGGTACCGACATCGGATTCCGATACTGCTCTGACGATTCATCATGAGGGCACGCCGAGGATTGCCGTTTCGGTTTCCATGGAACTATCGGTAACGATGCGCGCCAATCATGAAAAGGCGATCGAGAAACTGTTCGCCCATGGAAACTATCTGTACGCTCAGTCACGGCGGGATACACTGGAGCTTATGCTGCGAGGAAAACCGCATATCCTGTATTTCTACTGTCATGGAGCGGTGTCCAATCATGTTCCCTATATCCAGATCGGTCCGCCGGGGGACCCTATTATAGATCGCTCGATCCTTCGAGCCAACGACATCAGGTGGGATAATCCGCGGCCGCTCGTGTTCATTAATGGCTGCCACACTACGGCACTTGAGCCAGAGATGGCGTTTGAACTGGTGAGCGGATTTATCGGGACCTCGAATGCTGCCGGAGTGATCGGCACGGAGATCACGATATTCGAGCCCCTTGCCTGCTCGTTCGGCGAAGAATTCATACGCCTTTTTCTGGAGGGCGAGTCGGTTGGCGAGTCGGTCCGGCTGGCGCGGCTGAACCTTCTGCAGAAGGGGAATCCTCTGGGACTGGTTTATATTCCCTTTGTGCTTGCAAGCCTGTCGATGGAGCCGTGAGGCCCGGCCGGAGGCCATTCCCCGTATTTCCGGCCGGAACGGTTATGGCCCGTAGCATCGTCCCAGCGTTATGCATGAAGGCTGCCGGTTATCCTCCGAACCACTGTTATATCCGCTCTATATCCCTCCGGCTACCGAAATCCGCTCCGGCAGCCGTGGCGGGGTGTTCAGATGGAACTGGCGACCAGATATTCATCCAGACTTCCGCCGGAGGCGGGGGAGTTGATCTGGAGCAGGCGATATTCGAGCATCTGATCGAACATCGTTCCGGCGATGGCGCTATCCTGAAAACAGCCGATGAAATCCTCCTTTCGGAACGGTCCCAGCGAGCGGATGTGATTGATGATCCCTCTCCACACCACAGGCATATGGAACAGCCGCCGGGTCACCCAATGGTAGCACTGCGTGCCGTTCGCCGCATGCCGGATATCCAGGTAGTCCCCCGCGAACTGGAACTCGGGATCATCGCCGGCATCGGAGTAGCTGAACAGGGGGTGATAGATCTGCTGCTGGGTGATCTCCTCGGCGAAATCCCAGTAGGCGGCGTGAACCGCCGAACGCTCCGTCCGGCTCATACCGGGGTCGATCACCTCCAGATGATTGATGGTATTCTGTGCCTGCCCGCTGAGCCCTTCGATCTGCACAACCTGCAGGCCGAAGCGCGCCGGCTCCCTTCCCACCGCCGATGAGCGGGTTGCCTCGAACGGGAATATCCCTACCGTCTGAAAACAATCCCGCAGCTCCCGGAGATACTCCAGCGCACCCATGGCCTCATCGTAGGTGGTGGTGGGGAGATCCGGGATAAGGTTGATATGGATACGGATGCCGGCCGATCGTGCCGACAGCAGAAAATCGGCGTTCTCCCTCGATGTTGCCGCCTTGCTCACCAGCTTCAATACACGGTCGGTCATCGTCTCCAGTCCTATCACCAGATATTCGCATCCGCTGGCAACCATCATCCCGAACAGCTCGGGGGTGAACCGCCGCTCCACCATCGCGAACGAACTCCACTGAAGGTCGAGGCCGCGCGCAAGGATCTCCTGGCTCATGTGGTGCGAAAATGCCGGGGGAATTGCTTCGGTGATAATCCCGAAGTCGCGCGCGCCATGCACCCGCATCTGATATTCCATCTCATCGACCACGCGCCTGGCCGTACGGGTGCGGTAGGAGGGGCTGCCATCGTATAATTCCACGAAATCGCAGTAGCTGCATTCCCCCCAGTAACATCCGCGCGCCTGAATAATGCCGATTTCCGGATTCGGCAGCCGGCTAACCAGACGGGGCTCGTACTCCGCAAACGGCAGATCATCCAGGCGAAGGCCGGGCTGCGGAGGGGTGTGAACGATCCCCGTACGATCTCTTCCGGAGACCCCGCCGATCCCGCTGATATCCCACCGCCCGTTGCGGCTCTGCTGTGCCAGCGCCTCCAGCGGCCGCTCTCCATCGAAGCGGACAACCGCATCGATATCGTGAAAATTCTCCAGCAACGTTTCCAGATCGGGGGATGACATCAACGAGATGGTGGGGCCGCCAAGGATGATCCGGATGCCGGGGCGCTGTTGCCTGACATGGCGGGCCAGAAAGAGCGCCGGCACCAGCTGCGCCGCCATGGGCAGCGAGATTCCAAGCAGATGAACCGATTCGGGAAGATCCCGTATAAATCCGCTCCATTGATAGAACTCGGAATAAAAATCCGCCAGCGGCCAGCGCTCCAGCGGCTCCTGCACCAGCGCCGACAGGGGCAGATCCACCAGATAGGGGGCCGCCAGCGCCTGGAGCAGATGCGCCGGGCCGGGGATATCGTTGCGGAACCGGTGCCTTCCCGCAGCATCGAATAAAAGATTGCGATGGCGCTGCAACAGACGCGCGGCGATCGATGCCATGCTATCGCCTGCGCCGGCGGCATTTCCCGGCTGCTCGCCCTGCGCTATCCGGCCGAGCATATCCTCCCGGAGCAGATACAGCGCAAAAAGCTCGTTGAGATCCTCCTGCCATGACCCTATGCCGTTGGCGGTGAGATATGCGGCCAGAACCGCAGTGGATGGGAAATATTTGCCGAAACTCGTGTTGACAAGCGGCGGAAATATCAGCGCGACTTCCGCCGGATTCTGTGATTCCTGGTTCTGGCTCATGGTAGTGATGCCCTCGGTAATAAAATTATCGCGGTATGCGTTTGCCCGTCCCCGTTCGATAACTGCACGGCCCCCATCGGCGGCTATTTGAATTCAACCGCATAGCCGGGACGGCTCTGCTGCCGCACGGGCTGTACGGGGCGGTAGCTCAGGCATATCGTCTCCCGGCCCGGTGTGGAGCGCAGCCACGGCTTTACCTGATGAAGGCAATCGATATGGATGGGTATCATGGAGATGCTGTTGAACAATGGCCTGATGGTGGTGGCGTCGGAATGTTCGTTGAAGAATTCCAGTTCCCCTCCATCGCCATCCTGCCAGTCATGACCCAGATAGAAATTTATTCCCACGATCCGCTCATCATGCGTATCGGCATGGGGGATGATATAATCTCCCGGCTGATAGCGGACCACCTCGCATGCGCCCCGGTCCTGAAAATCCACGCCATAGAGCGCTGCGAGCCAGCTTCGGAAGACCGGGCCTATCATCGCGAACACGAAAAAATCCTGCATTGCCTTGCGCGCATCCGCCGAAAGCGGACCTGACGGATCGGCCAGGGCATTCAGGGGCCTGGCGACATCCTGCCTGCTCCATCGTTTCTCCTCGGGACGCGAGAGCCATTCCTCCTGGGTGAGCTCCTCTATCTCCAGGCTGTTCTTTACCACGGCGTGAACCCGTGTCCAGAGGGGAAGGTTCTCCAGCGCCTCCTGCAGACGCCGGGCCTGCTCCGGCTGGAGAAAATCCCTGAGGTGAATCGGCGCTCGCGGCCGCTGCCGGATCACCTCCCGAATCGCCTCCAGTGCCTGTGGCGATGTATGATTATGGCTGATCCATTGGTTCCATGTAGTGTTCTGGTTTTCCATGATATGCTCCCGTAATAATCGTTACCAGTGGGATGTATGCTCCCGGCACGTTCGTGTGCCGGGGTGTTCTACAGGGCCGGTGCGGATTCCCGTCCCGGCAGCCGCTCCCCGGTGCCGGGGATGCCACCATTATTCGCGGATGATCCGCCGGCGCATATACGTTCGAAAGGGATGATGCCGTTGCGCGGAAGCTCGCAGCCCCGCAGGGTGTGCCGGCGCAGAAGCATGCTCTGTCCCCGAAAGAGCGGGAATACCGGCATCGTCTCCAGAAGGCGGTCGTTCGCGGCGCGATATCCCGCAAGCCGGGCGATGCTATCCTCCTCCGCCTCGGCCTTCTGCAGCAGCGTATCGAACAGCGGGTCGGAGTATCCGATGGAGCGGGCGAAAAAATTACCTCCACGGAACGGCACGAGCATGCTGGCCGGATCATCGAAGGGAGCGGGCGTGAGGATATAGAGCATCTGATAATCTCCCGTTATCATCCGCCGGAGATATTCATGGTAGCCGAGAGCCTGCGTTGTAATGCGTAGCGGCAGCGCTTCCTCGATCTGCTCGGCAAGGAGCCGCACAACCTGCGGGTTCGGAGAGAAATCAGCATACCCGAGCGTTATTTCCGGCGCTCTCCCGCCATTATTTCCCCTCCAGATGGCCTGCGCGGCGGCGCTGTTGCGCTGTGGCACCGAATCCTCATCGGGATGCCATAATCCGGTATAGCGCCACAGCGGGCGAATGGCGTTGCCCAGCGATGATGCTATCTCCTGCCTGCCGATCGCCAGGCTGAGCGCGTGACGCGAGCGAGCGCCGGCCAGACATTCCGCACGGGCGGGATGTATCAGAAGCTGCGCCGCGATCAGAAGATCTCCCTGCATATAATCAGGACAGCCGGAATATTCCGGCAGAAGGGAGGGGGGGAATGTCGTATTGCAGGTGATATCGATGCGGCCCGACCCGAACAGCCTGATCCCCTGTTCCGGGCCGTCGGTGCGGATACATTCTATGCTGCGCGGCGAAAAGGAACCCAGGCGGTGTGAGCGCTCGTTCGGCAGCAGCAGCAGACCGCGCTCACCGGGAAACGTTCCGGCCAGGCGGTACGGCCCGGAGACCGGTATCTCGCGGCCGCCGGGGAGCATCTGCGGACGCGGGGCGAAACAGTTGTTCGCCAGCAGTGCCGGCGCATAGGCCACCGGATGCGTCATCCGCAGCTCCAGCGTTGTGTCGTCCAGGATCAGGCAGCCGGCATCCAGCAGCGCCATGTTCCCGGCAGTCCGCGCCGGCACCATGCCCTCAATGCTGTCGGCAAGCCATGCCAGCGGCGAACCTCCGGATGGAGCGGCCAGATAGCGGATCGCCCGGCCGACATCATGGGCAGTTATCGGGGTGCCATCGGACCAGCGGAGATCATCGCGCAGGGTGATCCTCCAGGTGCGTCCGCCGTCGGTGCTGGAGATGGTGGTGGCCGCGGCCGGGATAACCGTTCCCGGCTCAGGCCCCTCGGTGCAGAGCGGCTCGAACAGCAGCCTGCCAACCGCCAGCGCGGTATGATCGAACAGATTCCCCGGACGCAACGTGGGCGGTATCGCGTCGATCTCGACGGCCAGCCTCCGGAGCGGCTGAAATTCCTGTTCAGTGACTGCCATAATATTTCATCCGGAATTATTGCGGGGGTGTTCGGTATCGTGTCAAGGCCGCACCGGCGGCGCATGATGGCCGTTCGCGGGCGCCGGGTGCCGTTCATCCGGCCGGTGCGTGCAGCTGGTGCTGCTGCCGGCGAAGCGGGCGATGCCCGGACCTGAAAAATTCATCACCAGCCGGGTGCCGAGGCTTGGGATATTCTCCGCTCCGGCCAGATACGCCACGCTGTCGGCGGCGATCATCGCCGAGATCATGGCGTTGGTGGGGCCGAACGAATATTTCCCCGTCTCCCGGATTTCATATCGTGCCCACCGTTCCATATCGGAGAGGGTGGATGCCAGTTCGTCGTCGAAGCAACGGAAGCATCCGGTTTTTCCAGGAACCACAAGCGGTCCCCAGTGCCCGGCGGCCAGCCCGACTCCTCCCATGATGAAGGGGATGTTCCGCCGCCAGCAGTAGTCGTTGATGATCTTCTGTATTTCTCCGACGGGCTGATCGGCCGCCGCTATCAGCAGATCGGGGGGATCGCCATCGAGCACCATCAGATCGCCCGGCGATTCCACGCGGATATTCCAGCAGGCCACATCGCTATCCGGTATCATACGCCGCAGATAGGCGATGGCGGCCGTGGTTTTCGGAGTGGCGATGCTCCTGAGATCGTACAGAAACTGCCGGTTGAGATTATCGAGCGCGACGGTGTCGTGATCGATCAATTGAAACCGGCGTATCCCCGCTCCGGCCAGATGCTGCAGCACGCAGCCACCCACGCCGCCAAGGCCCACGATCGCCACGCGGCTCCGGCGCAGAGCGCGTTGCGCGGCACCCGGATCGGGAGAGAGCTGCGCCAGATATCCGAACTGCCGCTCGTAATGCGTGCCCGCCGATTCCTCGTCGCTACAGTGTACGATGGCTTTTATATCGTTCAGCAGCGCAATCAGTTTGCGGCATTGATGATCCGGAAGCACCGTTGAGAGCTCATCAATGGTACTTCCGGATCGCAGCATCAAAAGAGCCTCAGCAATGCGTGCCTCACCGGAGCGCAGACGAAGGATATCCTGTTCGCCGATGATACGGATCTCGCCATCGGCGACCTTCAGCACTACTGCCGGTGATAGATGGTAACGCATGATTTCTGCTCCCTGTTCAATATCCGTCAATGAAAGAATCGTTTTGTGG
Source organism: Candidatus Kapaibacteriota bacterium (assembly GCA_048594725.1). Classification (GTDB taxonomy): domain Bacteria; phylum Bacteroidota; class Ignavibacteria; order OLB7; family OLB7; genus JAFDZV01. The sequence continues at coordinate 25,312 of JBMDXA010000204.1, read as the reverse complement.
CGTCAGCCGTCGGCCATGCACGGGGCACGCAGGGGCGGGGCGGGCGCATCAGGTGCGATTCTGGATCGTCAGAAAATCGCCGAGATTGATCCGCTCAAATGCGGTCTCCACATCCTCGAACGGAAGGCCCTGCACACGCGCTCCGGCGGTCTGCACATACAGGGATGCATCGTCCAGAAGGGCGATCAACTGGGTATCGGTTATCGGAAGGCCATCCACGGTAACAACGGTCTGCTGTCCGGGACCGCTGTAGGGGGTGCAGACGAAGGGCCACAGGCCGCCGCTCCCATAATTGCGAACGAAGTTCGCGGTATCGTGCAGGAGGGTTGCGAGGCTCCCCTGGTTGGAGTCCATGCCGGCGATATCGATCCAGTTGTTCGCCTGCGGATCGGCGATCGATACAAGCACCGGTTTGAATCCGACCCCCTGCAGGGTGGCTATATAATTCGGGTCTAACGCACTCATAAGAGTTCTCCTTGATAAGAGATGATGGTGAAGCAGAGATCTGCGATTGAACGATCATCGCTCTCTGCGAAATGACTTACGGATCGTACGCATTTGGTCCGCTGCGCGCCGGCATATCGCCACGATATTGTGGCGGGAAAGGCGCGGAGCTATATTGGTTATCATGTCACATAACCGAAAAAATCAACTACCATGAACGATACTCATTCCGATTTCGAGCCCGATGATGATGATATCACGGAGCTTCCGGCCGCGAATGCCGATGAAGTACGGGCCCGGCACGAGGCCAACCGTTCCAGCTGGAACGAGGGTGCCGCGCGATATACCGAGCGTCTGGATCGCGCCATCGAATTTCTTCGTTCCGGCAAGAGCAATATTCATCCGGTTGAGCGGCGCAATCTGGGCGATCTGCGATCCTGGTGCGTGACCGCCGTGCATCTGCAATGCGCATCGGGGCTCGACACGCTCTCGTTGCTGAACGAGGGGGCGCAGCGGGTGATCGGGATGGATATCTCCGATGTCCATATCGAAAATGCCCGGAAGATGTCCGATGCGCTGGGTGCCCGGGCCACCTGGTATCGCTGCGATGCTCTTACGCCTCCCGTGGAGCTTGCCGGCGTTGCCGATCTGGTCTATACCGGCCGTGGTGCCATCAACTGGATTCATGATATCGATGCATGGGCTTCGGCGATATCGTTTCTGCTGAAGAGCGGCGGCGTGGTGCATCTGTATGAAGATCATCCTTTTATCTGGCTGCTTGATACCGACGCCGACAGCTACGTGTTCTCCGGTAATAATTATTTCACGCACGGCGAATCCTCCAAGGGGTGGCCCGCATCCACCATCGGCGATCTCGACCTTTCGCTTCACGAGCAGAGCCGGAAATACGAGCAGGCATGGCCCCTCTCATCGGTATTCATGGCATTTCGCAATGCCGGGCTGGTGGTGGAATATTTCGGCGAGCATACCGAAAAACACTGGGATATTTTCCCCGATATCGATCCGAAACTCGAAGGGCTTATCCCCCTCACCTTCTCGATGATGGCGCGCAAACCATAAACGCCTCCCGGCAGCATCCATCGGGAGCATCGCCTCTACACGCCGATGCTCTCGATTTCGTTCCGGCACCAGTCCCCCAGCAGATCGCAGAATGCGGTGTTGATCTGGTGAGGATGATCCGATAGCGCGATGCGGATCATCGGGAGACCGGAGCCGGGGTCGTCGTACGGGGATATCGTAATCACCTCGAACGAGAATTGCCTCTCATTGCTGGCCGGTATGCCCGCCGCCCGGGCGTGCGCCGTTAGTTCGCCGATCTTGTCGGCAAGGTCCGTCTCCGCATCGGCGGCGCCGATGCCGATGGCGAAGAACCTATCATGATCGTAGGTGATGATGCGGCATCCGGTCCCGGCCAGCGTTGTGCCGAGATGCCGGGCTCCCCGGCGATTGTTCGCCTGCACCAGAGCCAGCCGGCCTTGCATGATGGTCTCCTTCGTCTGTGCGCGGCACCAGCCTGCCAGCAGATCGCAGAAGCTGTCGATAACCGGCTTCGGATGGTCGGATATGGAGAAGCGCATCACCTGCGAGCCCCGGTTGAGATCGACGAAATCGGCTACCGCTATGAAGTCGAAGCCGAAACTGGTGGCGCGGCGCACCGGCAGCCCCTGCGCAACCGCGAGCTGCTGAAATTCCATGATCTTGGCGAGGATAAGCTCGTGCGACGCATCGCGCTCCAGCTCGATGCTGAAGAACAGCTGGTGATGGTAGGCTACCACGTTGCATGATAATCCTGATACTTCGCGCTGTATCCGGCTGACGGCATACCCGGTGTTCTCGCGTATCACCGATAGCCGTGCCGCGTTCAGTTCCAGCAACTCCGCATCGTTTGCCTCCGGAATAAGATTGCCCGGCAGTGCCGCCAGTCCCAGCACGCAGGCCACATCTCGATACAGCGTCACCAGCCTGCGGAAGACGTTCATTCTGGCGGGGGGGATATCCCCGCGGCTTGCAAACACCGCCGATCCAAGCCTGCCATATTCGGTTCCGAGAAAATCCAGTTTGACGTGGCTTCGCAGAAGCACCAGCGGCGCCTGCAGGGCGATGGCGCACTCGGCGATTCTCCCGATCTCCGGCGCGCAGATCTCATAACAGGTGGTATCGAACAGGATAAGATCGGCCGAGTGAGCCGGCAGGCGCCGTATCACATCGAGTTTCGCCTCGCTGACGATCGAGTCCAGCAGCAGAACGATTCCCCCTGTCGTAGTTCTTCCAAGCCTGCGAACGGCGGAGATCAGCTCGTTGCCACCTTCGGGGGTCTGCAGCGAGAGCTTATGCGCCATCTCCCGGATGATATGCTGGGTTTCGAAATACGTATCGCCGTAGGCCACGATATTCCATCCGGTCCCCACCGCGCGGTTCAGCGCCAGCAGAGCCCCGGCTATCGCCGACATGCCGGACGAGGCATAGTACTGAAACAGGCTCACGCGGTCCGGGCCCGTATCGGCGAACAGGCCGGGATAGACCGGAGGGCCGATGACATCCATATCATAGCGCTGATAATGATACCGGAGCCGGTAATCGTGATAACCGAGAAGATCGTCCGGCGAGCTGTTGGTTTCCATTATTTCCGGATAGGAGGTGATCGCTTCGGCCAGCAGCCGGGATCGGAGCTCGAATTTCATATCGATCACATGGTCCGGAAGAAGGGGGTCAGGGAATTTCAGAGGCTGGCGAAGCCGCATATTCAGAAATTGCATCTCCCGGTTCTTCCTGCGCATATATTCGTCCTGTGTCTCCATAGAGCAGAACCCTTGCTTTTTGTATTCCATTAAAGGATGTATTCCACGACGCCGAATATCCGTTGATATCTTCCAGTGCCAGCAGATCCCCGCGCGATAGCGCGCACGTCCCGTCCTCTCTGCGCGGTATCCGGTATGCTCCTATGATATCCTCCTCATGGCAGGTGGAACCGAAGATCAGCACGTTCTGCGGCGAGCCGCGCTCCTGTATCCTGAAGCGCAGCTGCGGCTCGCTCCATTTCAGATGGCAATCGCCGGAGAGATCGGTTGTCACCATCGCGATATCCCCGTTGCGCCGCGTGCTTACCGATACGATCCTTCCCACGGCAAATCCCGCGTGCTCGGTCCAGTACTCCCCCAGCTCGAAGAGTATCCTGATATGCCCGGGAATAATCCGGCGCAGTTCCATCATCATGGCATCGATATCGTCGTGGGAGAGACGCTGGAACCCGCCTCCAAGATCGATGTAGCCGACCGGCAGGCGCAGATCCTCCGCAAGCCGCATCAATACGCGCGCTATCTCCAGATAATGTTCTATATCGCTGATCTTATGGCCGGTGTGGCAGTGGATACCGGAAAAATTCGGGTGCGCGGCGATACGGGATATCGGCCCGGTGTCATCCGGATCGAAACCGAAACGGGTGAAGAGTTTTCCGTTGCTGTTCATGCGATCCGGCAGCGGCACCATGCCGATGCGGGCCCCGATCCGGATATTCCGCGGGAGATCGGCGGGGATCAGCTCGAACTGATGGAGCGATTCCAGATTGACCATGATATCCCGTGGTGATGATTCCCTGCCGGGCCCACTGGCGGATGCCGCTGCCCGCCCCGTGATACGGTGAATCAGGGAGCTGATGTCGGGCCCGGTAATCGCAATCTCATGTGCGGAGGCATTTTCACCGGCTCCAGCCGCCTCCATCACCATATCCCACTCGCCGATATTCGATATATCGAACCCCGCTACCGAACGCGCGAAAAACCGGAGCGCGGGGAGATGCGCGAATGATTTGACCGCGTGAAAAAAAGAACAGCCATATCGCGCCTCCAGTCTCTTCAGGGCATCGATCCGCCGCTGTATCATATCCATGTCATAGACCAGCAGCGGCCCGCCGTAGGAGCCGGCATGGGATGCTATATAATTCCGCACTTCAGACCGCATGGCACGGCCTCCTTTCGTATGGTGGTGTATGGTCTCTGTGCCGGGAGTTCCGCCGGGAACTCCTGCTGTGGTGGCTCTGCTGTCTCTGCCGCCGCCCCGGAGCCGTGGCTTCAACGGGCAACGCCGAGGCGGACAATATCCGCATACCGGACCGGGCTTTCATGGTCCGGAACCCTGATACGTATTCCCAGAACTTCTATCGGTTCGCCGGGTATTGAAAATGATATGGTGGTTGCTGATACGGGACCGGTACGCTCGCAGGGTGGGCCGCATAATCGTGGCAATCCTCTGTGAGTATCACGGAGACGAAAATACTACATCATGCGCGGCAGCGGGAGTACATGTTTGTGTACCCCATGTCCCCCGGCGAACGGAAAAGAATTCCTGCCTGGCCTATGTGTTTCCAGGCAGGTTATGAACGCCGGGAGCGGGCCGGTGATGCACCGGAAAATCAATTCTCTCCGGAATTTTATTCCCCCAGATGATATAATGATTTTCCTTTATTCATGATGCTACAGGACAACGGCCGCCTGATCTATCGGTTCATCGTTATTCTCATCCTGTTGCAGCACCAGCTTCAGATCCTTCCGGCGCAGCACATACGTATCCGCCATACGATCGCCGATGCGTTGCGAGACCGGTGACTTGAAGATGGACATGGCGGCCGGCATGGAGCCGAGTATGGCCGGGTTAGCCTCCACCACCCGCATCACCGTGCGGAGGAATGTCTTGAAGGCGCCGGGAGGGTTCCCATTCGCATCCACCACCCTGATATCGACAAACAGCTTTCCCACCGTTATTCCCCAGCGTGATTCCAGCACGAAAAAATAGAGGAGAAAGGTGATGATCCCTATTGCTATGGGCGATCGTGATCCGGTCTCGTTGAGCGAGGGAATCGCCAGTATGGTGCCTCCTACCGCCGCGACCAGAAGTGCAGTGTCCAGTATCCAGGCCAGCCAGCGGCGCAGGAGCGCTTTGCGGCCAAATTCGAAAGCGAGATCATCGATGGTACGGATCGGGGGTTGTTGTCTCATGGTCTGCTACTGTAGAGTGTGGAATGCCGGAGTTCGAAGGAGATGGGCGCGAGTATAATATCCGACCGCATAAGATCCAATATCATACTATGGCACTTGCGGGCCGATCATCGTGAGCCTGCAGGGCGATTCTACTGATGAAACTGCTGTATTCCCGGCGTGTGGGTGCAGGCGATGATATGGGCCAGCGCAGCACGAGCCGCCCGCCTCATGGCATGAGACCGCCCGGATATTCAGCGCCGCGCATTCGGCTACTCTCCGGGCTCATCCACCGATATTCCCTGATGTACGGAAATACCGTTTGCAACGCGATACTATGCTGGCGCGCCGATTGCCCGGAATAGTTCATAATCGGGTGATGATAGTTCGCACAAATAACGGGGAAGATATATGTCTGTCGAATTGAAAGCGCTCGACCAGCAGGTCGTTGTCATCACCGGTGCCTCCAGCGGCATCGGGCTTACCACGGCGGAATCCGCCGCCAAACAGGGAGCCAGGCTCGTGCTTACCGCACGGAGCGAGGGAGTGCTGAGCGAGGTAACCGAGCGGATCAACGCCGCCGGTGGCGAGGCCATCTACGTCGTCGCCGATGTTGCTGATCGTGCCCAGGTCGAAAAAGTGGCCGAGGCGGCGGTGAGCCGGTTCGGGCGTATCGATACCTGGATCAACGATGCGGGCGTCTCCATTTATGGCCGCCTGGAGGAAGTGAGCGAGGAGGATAGCCGCCGGCTGTTCGACACGAATTTCTGGGGCGTGGTGAACGGCTCGCTCGCCGCGCTGCCGCATCTGAGGAAGGAGGGAGGAGCGCTCATCAACGTGGGGAGCGAGGTGTCCGAGGCGGTGGTTCCTCTTCAGGGAATGTATTCGGCTTCCAAGCATGCCGTGAAGGGCTTTACCGATGCTCTCCGTGTGGAGCTGGAAGCCGACGAGGTGCCGGTCTCGGTGACGCTCATCCAGCCGACGGCCGTGGATACACCGTATCCGCAGCATGCCCGCAATTACATGAGCCAGGAGCCGAAGCTCCCCTCGCCCCAGATCGATCCGCAGGATGTGGCCGATGCGATTCTGGATGCCGCGGTGGACCCGGCCCGCGATGTGAAGGTGGGCATGATGGCGAAGATCAATACCACGATCTCCAAGCTGGCGCCGGGGCTGGCCGATACGATGGCGACCTCGTATGTCGATCGCCAGCAGTACGATGAGGCACCGCGCAATCCGGAGGGGACGCTCTACACTCCGGGCGAGGAGGGGCGCACGCACGGCACCGGCGGGGTGGAAAAGAAGTAATCGTATCGCATCGGTCCGGCGGATAGGTGTTCCCGCCGGGCCGGTAGTTTTCCGCTATCACTCCATTCGATTATCTCTCCATATACATACATAAAAAGGGATGCCATCCACGCGGATAGCATCCCCGAAAACCCTTGTCGATGGGCTCTCTTATCGTTCGATGCGCTCGGTCTTGATGGTTGCATCGGTGCCGGTCCGTCCCTTGACCGTCACATCTGCGGTACCAACGCTGACCGTCTCATTGCTCAGCCCACTGGGGAGCGTACCATCCAGCCGTCCCAGGCTGGGGGCACCACCTTCCTCCTGGCGGAGGAATTTGCACCAGGTGCAAAGGAGATTCTGTCCTTTGACGTATATGGAGCTGGCTTTGGCATTGCACTGCACCTGCGCGAGCGGGTGGCAGAACGTGATGAATTTAGGCTGGAGATTCGGCCGATAGTCGGTGACTTTCGGATTGGTATCGTAGCAGCCGGTATATCCATTTTTAATCGCGCTGACCAGGTAGAGATCCTCTCCTGCTTTCACGAAATTCTGGGTTACACCGTTGGCTGTAACGTACACCGAACCATATTTCTCGCTGAATTTCGGATCGAACGCGATCGAATATCCCTCATCGTCGAGTTTCTCTCCGTGCAGGCTGTGCCACTGGGTGTTGAATTTATAATCAACTCCACCGAGCCAGAGATCGCGTCCCCCGAACCCTCCCGGTGCGTTGGTCATATACCCGGTGAAAACCAGATTGCCGTCGAAGGTCTCGCGAACCTCGGCGATTTCGTCGTCGAATTTCTTGTACGCTTCGGCATATGCCTGATCGAACTGCGGATTCCCATCCTCATCGATCCTGAGCAGATATCCGTCGCGCGAGTCGGTGCCGCTGATCACCCAGCCGGCGATGACATAGGTGCCATCGCTGCACGAGATCACATGACGGGCGGCGCCGGTGGCCTCCGGATAGAACTGCCCCCATCTGCCGGGGATATCGAAAATGCCGTTCGGATCGGTCTTGACCGCGAAGATATTCTGGTTGCCGTAGCTGTACGTTGAGCCCACCGCCAAGATGTCCCCTTTGGCAGTGATGGTGCAACTGTTGAACTCTTCGGCTCCATCGCGCTGGCCGTAGCTGCGCCCCCAGAGCACGTTCCCGTTCAGGTCCGTTCTCATGAGATAGCCATTGAATTTACCATCGCCGAAACTGTTCGTAGTCCCCGCCACGACGTATCCCTCGTCGAAGTAGAGCTGAACATCGTTACCGTCGTCCTGGTGAATACCGCCATAGGTCTTCGACCAGATCATTCCGCCTTTAGCGTCGATATGAAGCAGGAATATATCCCGCTCGCCATTTTTGATGCTGATTTCGTTATTGCAGCAGCTGTTATGGTTTTCCGTGGAACCGACGACGATATAACTGCCGTCGGGGTTCTGGCGGATCTTTCGTCCATAGTCGTTTCCGCCGAAATCGTACGTGGTGGCCCACTCCTGGAAACCGCAGGCATCGGTCTTGACGATATAGACATCGTACTGGCCTTTTGTGAAGCTCTGCGATTCGCCAACGGAAATAGTACCACCATCCTGCGTGATCAGGACTCCACCCCGGGCAGCATCATTTGCTGTGGTGCCGGGAAATGTGGTCTGGAAATAGGGCTGCGCCTGCGCAACATCGGCAAGCGACAACGCCAGTCCTGCACAGAGTACGACACCGGAAGAAAGAACTTTCTTCATTGGGATCATTCAATTACCCTGTTGCTTGATGTGATTGGTTGATTGCATGTGTCTACCTGTATTGATTGATGCCGTGGCGAGGTGGACTCATGATGTCCCAGCCATGAGAGCCGCCGCACCGGCACGGTAAACCGAAGGGAGAAAGGATCGCCGCAACCGCCATAAGTTCCCTCATCGGGGAGCGGTCTGATCCGGAACGGAACAATGGGGAGATAGAGCCATGTGGATCTTTATGTCACGGCAAGTTAGAGGGAGGGTGGGGTGATTGACAGTACATCTTTGTGTACCCTTGCCCCGGAAGAGCCCGCCGGCTGGCCTCCGGTACCGGGCTCCGTAATTTGATGGCCCCCCGGCCAATCTGTAACTTGGGGTCTTTTCGTATGATGTTTGGAAGGCATCCGTGGCTGAAACAACTGCCATACTGGAGCAGTGGAGTCCGGCAGATGGGAGGGATGGCGGTGAAGCGGAGAAAAACGAAGAGAATTCAGGAAACGATTCAGTGCTATTTCCCGGAAGGATGACCGTACGATGAGCAATGGCAGCGGCAGTGATGATATTGTGACCGGCCAGGGGAGCGCCTGTCTGGATGATATTCTGATAACAGGGGAGCTGCTGCTGAGAGAAGTCCGGCCTGCCGCATATATCGCCGAGAACCAGGCCCTTGTGGGGTTGGCGAGAGATATGTCGGGCGTGCCGCAGAACCTGCTGCAAGGGCTGGTGGATAGGGCGGTGGAGCTTTGCGGGGCCGGCAGCGCCGGGATCAGCCTGCTGAAGCACGAGGGGGGGAGAACCTTCTTCCAGTGGGAGGCTATGGCGGGGGTCTATGCGCAGTATGCCGGGGGAACCACCCCTCGCGATCATAGCCCGTGCGGGGTTACGCTGGACCGGGGCGAGCCGCAGCTCTTCCATTATCCGGGGCGCTACTTCACCTATTTCAATGCCGTGTCGCCTCCTATCGTGGAGGGGCTGGTGGTGCCGTTCCATCTGCATGGGGCCATCCTGGGAACCATCTGGATCGTCAGCCACGACGGGGAGCGGAAGTTCGACCAGGAGGATGTCCGGATCATGACCAGCCTGGCCGAGTTCACCGCGGCGGCATTGCGCACATTGTTATCGGTGGAGGCCACAAGACGGGCCAATGATGATCTGCAACGCATCGCCGATGCGCTCCGCGAGAGCGAGCTGATGCTGAAGCAGGCCGATCTCCGCAAGGACGAGTTTCTTGCAACGCTGGCGCATGAGCTGCGCAATCCCCTTGCTCCCATCCGCAGCGCCCTGGAACTAATGCGCCTGGGGGATGAGGAGCTTGCCGAACAGGCGCGGATGGTGATGGACAGGCAGGTCAACCAGCTTGTGCGGCTGGTGGATGATCTTCTGGAGGTCTCCCGCATCACGCGCGGAAAACTGGAACTCTGCTGCGAACGGGTGGATGTTGCCCGTATCGTGGGCGATGCCATCGAAACCAGCCGGCCGGTGATAGAGGCGGGGAATCATGAGCTTGTGGTGAGGCTCCCCGAGACGCCGCTGATGCTGGATGCAGACCCGCTCCGGCTCTCGCAGGTGATCGCCAACCTGCTGAACAACGCGGCCAAGTATACCGATCACGGCGGGCGCATCCGGCTGCTGGCCGAGCATGCGGACGGCGAGGCGGTGATCCGTATCAGCGACAACGGCATCGGGATCGCACGCGATATGCTTCCTCATGTGTTCGATATGTTCACCCAGGTGGATCGCTCGCAGCGCCGCTCGCAGGGAGGGCTCGGTATCGGGCTGACGCTTGTGCAGCGCCTGGTGGCGATGCATGGCGGCCGGGTGGAGGTCTCCAGCGAAGGTGCCGGACAGGGAAGCGAGTTCATGATCGTTCTTCCGCTGGCGGCCGGGGAGCCGGCGGTTCCGGGGTATCTCGCAGATCCTCCGGCGCCGGCCGCGCCATCCCCGTTGCGCATTCTGGTGGCCGACGACAACCGGGACGCCGCCGAGAGCCTTGCGGCGCTGCTATCGCTGCTGGGCAACGAAGTGCGCATCGCCTACAGCGGCGATGCCGTTCTGGAGATGATAGCCGCCTACGAGCCGGCCGTGCTGCTGCTGGACCTTGGGATGCCCGGCATGGATGGCTACGAGGTGGCCCGCCGCGTGGCCGCGCGTCCGGAACTGGCCGGGGTGACTCTGGTTGCCCTGAGCGGATGGGGGCAGGCCGAGGATCTACGGAAATGCATGGCCGCCGGGTTCCATCATCATCTCGTCAAGCCGGTGGGCGTCGAGACGCTGAAGTCGTTGTTCGCCAGGCTGCATTAGCCCGCCCTGCGCCGGCGTTCTCTCCATCCTTTCCTTGGTATGATTCCTTCCCCGGTTCTCCCGGCCGGGGAAGCCGCTCTTTTCTCCGCCTTCACCATTACTCCTCATCATTTCATTCCCCGGCTCCTGCATTGTGCCCTGCGGTAGGCGCGGCATAACACTTGCACAACAGGGGACAGGGCCCTATCCGTACGCGCCGGGAGACTCCTGCGATGTCCGATAGAGCTACCGTACGGAGGCCGGCCGTTGCCGGTCCTATCTTGCTGATATCCCAATGAATAGATTTTCGACACCCATACTGCTTTCCCTTCTGGCTGCGGGGATGGCTCATGCGCAAAGCTCCGCCGTGCCGGACGCCGGTGACATCATGCGCCGCGCCAGCCAGCGGCGTGCGAGCGTGCAGGCGGGAACATCCTCCTTTGCCGCAACGATTCATACCACATCGGCGGTACAGCTGCTCCGGGGGGACTCGCGGGTACGGCTGGTGCCGGAGCGTGAGCTGTTCTACGAGTCGATCGGGGAGATCTACCGGGGGCGGGATATCGACACCCGCATCAGGCTTCAGGCGGTGCGCGGCTCGGCGGGAGTTTCCGGCCCGGTGGCAAACCTGATCGATAACTTCCGGTCGCTCGGGGATTTCTTCAGCTTCGATGACGAGGAGATCGTTCTGCTGAACACCTCCATCGTATCGCCGCTGGCCGCGGATGCCGCATCGTACTATACGTTCCAGGTGGCAGGGCGTGGCACGCGACGGGGCGTTCCGGCCTACGAGATCGATGTGCATCCGGCAACGGATCTGTTTCCGGCGTTCCAGGGGAAACTCTGGATTACCGAGGAGAACTATGATCTGGCGGAGATCGATGTGCGCCCGTCGGAGGAGACGGCTATCCCGTTCATCCGGGAACTGCGACTGGTGCAGCGTTTCTCGCCCGTGGACGGCGGGGCCTATCATCCGGAAGCGATAGAGTTGAGCGGCCGGGCGGAGGTGCGGGCGCTGGTGCTGGGCATCATGGAGCCGGAGGTGGCGTTCACCATGAAGACGGCCTTCTCCGAGAGGCGTCTGGATCGCCCTGTCCCGGATTCCATCCTGGCGCAGCTCGAGCCGGTGGCCTCGGCCGAGGGGGCCGATTCGGTTTCAGCCGGATTCTGGGCAACGCGCACGGCGCTTACCAGCGCCCAGTCGCAGGCCATAACGCAGAGCATGCCGGCGGCTCCAACAGGCAGCTTCTCCTTCTCGGCGCTCCCCTACATCGATTACAACCGTGCCGGTGCCACATCGCTCGGCGCGGCGCTCAGCACGTCGTTCGGTCCGGTAACGGTGGGAGGAATGGGAGGATACAGTTTCGGTCTCGACCGGACCATCGGCGAGGGGACGGTGTCGATGAAGATCGGGGGGAACGAAGGGCTGGCGGTTGTGCCGCGCGCGGGAGCGTTTTCAAAGATCGATGTGACCACCACCGGCGACCGGAGTTATCCGCGCGTGATGAATTCGCTGGTGGCGATGTCGCTGCATCAGGATTATTATGATTTCTACCGGAAGGATGGATGGAATGCCGGGGTGGACGTGCTGTATGATCCCATTCGTTTCGCCTTTACGTTCGAGCGCTCGCGCCATTTTTCGATGGGAAATAATGCGCGCTGGGCGCTGCTCACCTGGCAGAGCCAGGATTTTCAGATAAATCCTCCCGTCACCGAGGGAACCTATCGTATCATGCAGGCCGATCTGGAGTGGGGGAAGGCATCCCCGTTCCTGAAAATCACGCCGGTGAACGATGTGGATATCCGCTGGTCGCTGACCGGCCTGCTGGGCACCAATATGGGCAACGATGAGGAGTTCCGGCTGGCCGAGGCGCTATTTTCCATCTCCATACCGACGGTGGAAACAGGGTACAACCCCATGACGCTCACGCTGCTGGGTGCCGGCGGGTTCGGCACCAGCACGCTGCCCCCGCAGTATCAGTTCCGGCTCCGCAGCTCGGCCGCCACCTTCGGAAAACCGGGAGGTCTGGTTTCTCCTCCAAAGGGACGTCACGGCGGAACCGAGTATATAACGATCGGCGGCGAGTTCAATACGACCGATCTCTGGTGGCGTGCTATCGGCCTGCCAACGTATAACGGGCGCGGGGTGGAGCTTATCGTGGGAGGGATGGGGGCCAGATATATCCAGCGTCATCCCATCGGCTACAGCGGCATGGGGGAGAACTGGTACCCGGAGGTGGGTATCGCCTTTAGCCGTATTCCGCTGCTGGTGACCGATCTTATCGCCGGGCGTGTGGATCTGCGCCAGGGACTTGGACCACTCGGGCAGTTCGGAGCCAATTTCACGCTGGTGGTGCCGCTCTGATACGGAATTGATAATGTGAAGCGGAAATTAATAGTTGCGAGATGCGCCCGGTTACCATAATCGGGCGCATTTTTTTTAGTTGATATGGAAGCGGTGGGAAAAGATCACGCAAAGACGCCAAGGCGCAAAGAAACGCAAAGAGGAGAGAGAGAGTAATGGCCTAGATCGAGCCTTCCTTATGCTGTCAATCCTGCGCCGAAGGGCTGCCAAGCGCATCTCGAAGAGCGTAGTGGTAATGCGGTATCGTTCGCTTGCTCAGGATAATAATGCGGCACACTAAGCCCCCTACCAGAGAACCGAAGAGTGAAATGATCTTCATTTCTTCTCCGCGCTCTTTGCGTCTCTGCGGCTTTGCGATATATCTCTTCATCTCTCCAAGACCATATACGAAAGCCGGCCGAGAACAATGCCCGGCCGGCCCCGCAATCCATATCTCTATTACTGCCCACTAACTATTATCCACCTCTACAACGCCGTGGCCGCGAAGGTATCTCCCTGCCGCATATCTCCGGTCTGATAGCCCTTCTTGAACCAGCGGGCGCGTTGTTCGGAGGTGCCGTGCGTAAAGGCATCCGGGACCACATATCCCTGCGACTCCCGCTGCAGCTTGTCGTCGCCGATGGCGCTGGCCGCACGGAGCGCCTCGTCGATATCGCCTACATCGAGCACCCCTGCTTTTTCCGCGTAATGCGCCCAGACTCCGGCGAGAAAATCGGCCTGCAACTCAAGGCGCACCGAAAGCTCGTTCGCCTGGGTCTTGCCTGCGCGCTGCTGCATCTGGTGAACGCGGGTGGAGATGCCGAGAAGGTTCTGTATATGATGCCCCACCTCGTGCGCTATCACATAGGCCTGGGCAAAATCTCCCGGCGCGCCAAGCTGTCCCCGGAGCGTGCGGTAGAACGACAGATCGATATACACCTTGCTATCGGTTGGGCAGTAGAACGGGCCTACCGCCGCTCCGGCTATCCCGCATGCGGACTGCACCTGATCGGTGAAGAGCACCAGACGGGGCTCGCGATACTGGCTTCCCTGCTGCTGCTGGAACTGTTGTTTCCAGACATCCTCGGTATTTGCCAGCACCACCGCAACGAACTGCGCAAGCGAATCCTCCGAAAGATTGCCGGTCTGCGCCGGCCCGGAACTTCCCTGGCTTGTGGGGTCCTGCGAGCCCTGCGGAATCTGATCGGGAAGCGACGAAGGATCTATCCCGAGAAAATAGGCGAGCAGCGCCACGATAATGGCACCCACTCCTCCCCCCACCGCCATACCGGAGCCTCCTCCGCGGCGATCCTCGATATTCGTACTCTGGCGTTGTCCTATCCACCGCATGATGATACCTCCACGTTCAGCAAGTCATCGGTTCATTTCCCGGCCGGTGCGAGCGAGCCCGGCCGGAGAGAGCTATTCTGCATGAAGCTGATAAAGTTCTGTGCCAGAGCTGCGGGTTTGCGGTATGAGATAATGGTTCGGGGAGGTTTTTTCTATGCGATGGGGTGGTGGCAACGGAAACGATGGGCTCATTGATAGGGAAGATAGCTGCGCCAGCCCTCCGATTCGGCGACCCGCTTGATGACCGCGCATCGCTCTGCCAGAAACCTGCGGAGATACCGGTTCAGAACGAGCCGTTCGGCCAGCCTGCCTGCCGCGCCGAATGGGGCCCGGTACCGGAAATGATCGCGCATGAGCGTTCCCTTCCCCTGTCTCTTGAAATAATGGTCGTGCTCCAGCTCCGCGAAGCTGCCGTGCAGGAGGGAATCACGAAAATGGTGGGGGGAATGGAATTGGGTGATACGGCAGGCCAGTTCCCGGTTCATTCCGAGATGCCTGCCGCGCCATGTCACCTCATCTCCCAGCGCGAGAAGCCCGGCTGTAACCCCGGCCATTGCCTTCTCCCCGGTTGCTCCCGCCGAACGGATATGCAGATCGACGCTCCGCGCCAGATCGAAACAGCGTTCCGGCGGCGCTTCGATATAGGTATCGACTACGATAAGTGGCATCTGAAAGGGTATGGAATATAGGGTGCTGCCGGACCACTCAGGCCCGGCAGTTCCGGTCATGGGGAACCCTACGGTGATATCCGCTCCGAGCCATTTCTCCCTTCAATAAATAGCATCAATAGCAGCCTTCCACCCACTCCACTTCCGGCAGCTTTCCGGCGCGGTAGAGCGTCACCTTGGAGCCATCGGTTTCGAAGATGAGGCGGGATTCCCCGGCATCAGGCTTGACGACCAGATAATGCCCGTTGGTATACTTGTGCGGCTGCACCTCCACGCGTCCGGCATAGAGCGTCTTGATACGATCCTCCGTATCTCCCACGCGTGCTCCCGCCTCGGTGGCGATCGAATCTCCTATGATATCCACTCTGGCTATCTGGCCGTTGGTAATCATCAGCGAGACATCCTCCGGACCTTTTCCCAGGCGTGCATAATAGCAGGCGGTGCTGCTGTCCTTGATGACGAGCGCGCCGTTCAACGCTTCGCGTGCCTGGGCTACGGTCATCCCCACCCGTATCGGGCCAACCCCGGTATAGGTGACCTTCCATTCCACGGTCTGCGGCACAGCCGGTGCGGTGTCCATGGTTGGAGGAGGAGCTTCCTTGCTGGGAGGGCGTTCCTCCGTGGGCGAACAGGCCGCAACGAACAGCAGAAGAAGTGCGGGGAGGAGGCGGAGAGAAGTGTGTGTCGTCATATCCCAAATCCTCGTGAAATGATACTTCAGTATCTACCTGCCGTCAATTGCCGTGCCGTTGGGGCTGCCGGGGCCGTGGGGAGGCATCATGACTCCGGAACGCGGTGCATGCCGGCGCGCATGTTCCTCCGCCTCTATCGTGGCCGCGCTGGCTGGCCGGGTTCGTTCTTCGCTCTGGCGTAGCCGAATGTTCCGGGCAGATCGGGCCATCCCCCCAGCACCAGCGAATCCTCCGTCAGTTCCAGGATTGGCGAACGATGCACGACGGCGGAATCGTAGAGCAGAACGAGGGTATCGCTCCGCACGCTGTAAACGTAGCGGTAGAGGCTATCGATATGATTATCGAACACCGCCGTGGAATCGGACTCGAAATAGAGGGTGTGATACAGAGCCCATTCCGGACGGCGCCACGTTCCAACGATGCCCGCTCCGTCATCGATGGGGGAGGGAGGCGTTGCCACGGTGGGTTCGGGGCTGCCGCCGCGCTGGGGGACGCCGCCGCATCCGGCGATGCCCCCGCAGATAAACGCGCATGCGATCATCGCCCATATCGGAGCCTGGATAATGAGCATGGGATAATGATAAGAAATATCGGTATGCCGCCTATCGGTGGCGTAAGCGGGTTCCGGCTGAAACTCTACGCCGGGGAGAGCGCGGTTTTCTTTCGTGTCCGCATATACTCGGCAAGCTGATTCAGCTCCAGCGAATAGATGCGCCGCATCACCGGCGGCGTTCCAAGCCGCTCGAACACCCCACTCAGCCCGGTGCGCCCCTCCCATTCGGTTGCGATCCGCACTTCCGACTGCTCGCCGTTCCCCGCCGGGGTCACGGTAAAGGAGGTGACCACGTTCTTTTCCACATCGGTTTCGGTGAGGATGCGTCCCGGTTCCGGCTCCTGCACCACCATATGATATTCCTGTTCCACGCCGAGCGCGCGCACCTTCACCCGTATCACGGTTCCATCGCCGATGCCTCCCTGCTCTATCCGGAGGTCGGAGAAATGTTTGCTGGGAAGAATATTCGGGTGTCCGTTCCTGTAATCCGCGATCGTCGCATAGACCTCCGATGCGGGTGCATCGATGATTGCGGTTGCCTGGGCATACATTCTACTCATCGGTATCTCCTCAGTAGGCTCGATAAAAATTTCCGCCGGAAATTTCCGGTGTTTTCCGGCCGGAGGGGAATCGGTGTGATCTCTCTTCCGGCCGGAGGCAACCTACGAAGGAGCGCCCAAGCTGTTTCCGGACAGATCATCCGGTTTTTTACCGGGTTTCCGGCTGAGCGATATTCGTTCACCGGCGGGATATCGTTTGTGCCGCTATCAGACCGGCTCCGGTGCCGATATCCATTCCTCCGCCTCCTCGATCGCGCAGAAGAATCGTTCTCCCGGCCCGGAGAGTTTGGTGTTGTAGAGCGCCATTTTGTTGCAATCGTGATGCACATGCGCCACGGCGATGCAGGATGCGTTCCGTTTCTCCACCTCCGGCTCCTCCGCCTCGGGATAGAGCTTGAAATATGCTATGCGATGATGATGCTCCACCAGAAATGTGGGCAGCACCATGCGCTGGATCTGATGCACCTCCTTGTCGATCTCATCCACCTCGTAGCCGCGAAGATCGATCAGCATCTTGAACCGCTGCCCTTCGGGGATCATCGCGGCCGCCCTGTAGAGGCCATCCCGCCAGGTTTCCACGTGCCGGAGGCCGGCCGGCCCGGAGAGCCGTGTGGTGAGGGTGTTGCCCGTTTCGGACCACTCGTTTCGTATAATCGGATCGTTCATAGTCGCTTGAAGTATTGTTCCGAGTTCTGCCGGGGCCGGAGAAAGTCCCTCCGCGATATTGGTTTTATCGGCGGGCCGCTTTATTATGCCGCTCCCTCCGGATCTCTCTATTGGCCGGTTCCCTGGTGCGGATCTACCGCTTCTGTTCCTACCACAGACGCACCATCGGGGGCGGGTAACATCACGCCACGCAAGGTATCATGGCAGCGACAACACTGGATCAGGTCATCGCCGAACTGGACAACGTCATCCTTCAGGCCCGCAGGGAGAAGAGCCGGCTGGGCTACTTCGCTATTCTCTACCGCAATGTTACAAAGAGGGTGCGCGATGGCATCCGCGACGGGCGGTTCCAGGATGGCGCGCGCATGGAACTTCTCGATGTGAACTTCGCCAACCGCTATCTCCATGCTCTCGGCCGGTTCAGACGGGGGGAACCTGCCAGCCGTTGCTGGACCACCGCGTTCGAGTCGGGCACGCGGCGGCGGCCGCTGGTGCTTCAACATCTGCTTCTGGGCATCAACGCGCATATCAATTTCGATCTGGGAGCGGCTGCGGCCATCACCTCGCCGGGAACGAGCGTAAAGGATCTCCAGCACGATTTCAACGAGATCAATGCCCTGCTGGGGGAGATGCTGGATGATGTGCAGGACCGCCTTTCATCGGTCTCTCCCTGGATGTGGATTCTCGATAAGGTGGGTGGCCGTACCGATGAGGCGCTCTGCACCTTCTGCCTGAACGCCTCGCGCAATATCGCCTGGGAGTGGGCCGAGCGCCTGGCGCCGATGGGCCCGCAGGAGATCGATAGCGAACTGGCTCAGCTTGATAGCGTTGTGGACCGGCTTGCACGGGCCATACGCAACCCCGGTTTCCTCATCAATTGCGCCTCGCTGGTGATCTGGGTGGCCGAGTCGAAGGATGTGGAGCGGGTAATGGACGTGCTTGAATAAATGATCCCTGTACCGCTACGGTACGGAGCGCTTAACACTGATTGTATAATTCCGGTAGTAATTCCGGGCATAACCGTGGTGGCTCCGGCTGTGGCGCGCGCCAGTACAAACGATGGTCCGGAGAACGTACCCCGTACGATATTCTCCGGGCCATCTTTTCAATGGGTATCCCAGCCTCTGTATGGTACTGATGGATGGGAGCGGTGATAAGGTTACCCTATTCTTGGCCCCCTGTTTGTACCAGCACCATGAAGGGTATGGGTGAAACCCCGATGAGACGCATGCTGACAGGATGGATGAGAGCGTACGGGCGGTTGGATTCGTAATATCCCGGCTGACGAGTGTGGGATCTGTTGCCGATGTCCGATGCAAAGAACACGGAAGAGGCGGGGAGATTTTCGATCGGGACGTGAGTAGTGGCAATGTGCGGGGGAGCGGTAGCTGAAAACCATTCGGATTAAAATTCCATGAATGCTCATCCGGGAAAATCCCGGAGAGAATATGTATTATTTCGATGAACGCCAGAGCATCTCATAGCATTATTCTACTGTGCGCGGCATGCGGCATTCTGGCGCTTCTTCCTCCAGCGCTCTCCGGATGCGTGGGGGATGCCGAGCCGCAGGAGCTGCGGCAGGCCCGCCGGGTGGTGGATGATTTCATGCGGGCACGCATCCAGCGGAATGCAGGCGCCGCGAGCCTCTATCTTACCCCGCACGCCCGGCTGGAGTATGGCCGTGGCCCGCTGTCGCTGATCGGGGCAGCCAACCCGTCGTTCGCCCGCTATGAGATCCTGGATGCCGAGGAGCTGGACGATGATAGAGTGCTGGTGACGGTGCGGATCGTCCAGCAGTACCAGGGCTCTGCCGGGAACGAGAGGTCGTTCGAGGAATATCTCACGCTCATCCGCCAGAGCGATCGCTCCTATAAGATCGGCGACGTGGAGCCGGGGGAGTCATCCGGCTCATCCGATTCCTGAGCGGGGCTTGAAACGGCCCTTTTCAGTATGGTTTCTCCCTTCATCCTTTTCACTCTCATCACCAGCACCGGATCGGCGATCGTCCGTCTGTTCTTCCCCGCAATTCCATTCCGGTTATGCTATATTCTCGCCGGTACTTGTTCTGTTCAAGAAGGAATCATCGTTATGTCGATAGAATCACCCAAGGATCTGGAAGGGCTGGTAGCGGCCGGCAAGGTTGTGCGCATGGCTCTGGACGCCATGCGGGAGCAGGTGCGTCCGGGCATCACCACCGGCGAATTGAATGAGATCGCCGGCAAGGTGTTTCGCCAGAACGGCGCCCGGTCGGCCCCGAAACTCGTCTACGGATTTCCGGGAGAAGCCTGCATCAGCGTCAACGACGAAGCGGTGCATGGCATCCCCGGCGAGCGCGTGCTCTGCGAGGGGGATCTGGTGAAGCTGGATGTCACCATCGAAAAAGATGGCTATATGGCCGATGCCGCCGTAACCGTGGGGGTACCTCCGGTGTCTGATCTGAAACAGCGGCTGCTGGAGTGCGCGCGCAGCGCGTTCTATCGTGCGCTCCGGTCGGCAAAGGCGGGGGAGCGGGTAAACGAGATAGGGCGTACCGTGGAGGCACATGTGCGCAAGGCGGGGTTCTCGGTGATCCGGGAGCTGGCCGGGCATGGCATCGGCAGGTTGATCCACGAGGAGCCAACCGTGCCGAACTATTATGATCTCACCCAGCGGCGCAGGCTTACCGAGGGGCTGGTAATCACCATCGAACCGATCATTGCCGCCCGGCGTCCGGCCGTGGTGGAGGAGCGCGACGGCTGGACCATCCGTACCGCCGACCGCAGCCCCAGCGCCCATTACGAGCATACCATCGTCATCACGCGCGGCCGGCCCATGATCCTGACCGCCGCAGCATAACGCTGGCGACGCGCCGGGCTCCGTAATCGGACCTGGCGCCTCTGCAATCGTGCGGGGAGTTCGTCCGTCGGCTCCATGACCGCACGCGGAATCGCTCGCGGCCGGGAGCCGGTATCGCATGCCGGTCCCGGCTCATCCGGCAGAATCCCGTAGCTCCCTCCCTCAATGCTTCAACCCTGGCGATATCCCGAAGTGCGGCGGCGCATCGCACCGTTTATGCCCAGACTCGATCCCCCCGGGATCGCCCTGCGGTTCGTGCATCTCTGCTCCATTCTCCTGAGCTTTATGGTCGGCGGATGGATTCAGCAGCTTTGGAAAATTACCGATGGGGAGAGTGGCGCCCCCGCTCTGCCCGATATGTTCGGAATCATGCAGATCCTCTTGCTTGCGCCGTTCCTGTTCATGTTCAGGGGCTATTACTGCCAGGCGAGCGGTGTGCGGTTCATCATGCATTTCCGGTGGTTCTGGGTGATCTCCTCGGTGCTCCTGCTGGTTGCGGAGTGCGGGGGCCTGATCGAAGTGATGATGGAGATGAATGCCGAGAACCTCATCGGCGTGGCGATCGCCACCTTCTTCTGCTGGCTCTCGCTCCGGGCGTTGCGGCAGTCGTGGTGGTATGGCAGATCCGGGCCGGAGAACGATGATGGCGCCCCTCTGCCGGTGTGAGGGGGAGGGGGTGTGAAATTCCCATGATATGGCGGGGAACCGTTCACGAAATCATCGCCGGAATGTGCGGGGGCTTGAATCCGGAGATGATTTCTTGTAGTGTATACATCAATGAAATTCAAATCACCTCGATACCGTGTGCTGGTGGCCTTTCTGCTGGGGATGATCCTTCTGGCGGTGCGTATGCCTCTGCACGCCCAGCTGGAGGAGGACACCAGGGGAAGATCGTTCTGGGTGGCCTTTCTGGAAAATTTCACGAGCGAAAACAGCGTCACCGACCTGAGCCTGTATTTCAGCTCCTCGGAGGTAGCTACCGCCACGGTGGTCTATACCGAGACCGGGAAATCGGTCACCATCTCGCTGCCGGCCCCCAATACGGTGGTGAGAGTGGATATCAGCCGGTTCTTCGGCGACACCACGGAGCTGACCGGGGCCGATCAGGCGGGCTCGGAGATCACCAGGCGAACATTCCATATCACCTCCGATCGCGATATCACCGTCTACGGGCTCAGCCTGGAGAAATTCTCCGCCGATGCGTTTCTGGCCTACCCGGAGGACGTGCTGGACGGGCGCTATTTCATCCTGGCCTATCCGAATATGCCGGGCGATACCGCCGTGTTCAACGAGCGGGCCTATCATCCCTCGGAGTTCTGCGTGGTGGGAACGGAGGATAATACCACGGTGCAGATCTATCCCCGGGCGCGGCTGAACGGGCGGGCGGATACTACGCCGTTCACCATCACGCTGGACCGGGGCGAGGTGTTTCTGGGGCAGGCGTGGTCGCGGCATCAGGATGTCACCGGAACGGAGATCGTGGCCGATCGTCCGGTGGCGGTGTTCGGCGGTATAGCCCGAACCGGTATCCCCTCGGACGAACCTGACGGGCGCGATCATCTGGTGGAGCAGATGCTCCCGTTGTCCAACTGGGGAGAAGATGTGATCCTTGCCCCGTTTTTCACCCCCACCCCCGAATCCCCCTATAATTCCTTCGCGCGGGTCATCTCCGTGGTGCCGGGAACGGTCTGGGAGATCAACGGCGTATCGCAGGGGACGCTGATGCCGGGGCAGTCGGTGCAGATAGAGGTGGATCGTCCCATGCGGATAACCTCCTCCAACCCGGTGATGGTGGCGCAGTACGAGCACTCGGTGGGGGTGTCCATTCTGGAGCAGAACGGGCAGCGCAGCTACCGCAACGGTGATCCGTTCATGATGCTGGCCGTTCCCACCGAGCAGTTCGATACCGCGTATGTCTTCCAGAGCATCACCCATCCCGATCTGCTGGTGCATTATATCAATGTGGTGATCCCCACCGCCGCCATCGCTTCGCTGCAGCTCGATTTCAATCCGGTGAACACCGCGTTCATCCCGGTGCCCGGCACCAGTTTCAGCTACGGGCAGATCCCGCTCCGTGCCGGATCGCATCATATCACCGCGGCGCAGCCGTTCGGCTTGTATGCCTACGGGTATGGAGGGGCCATCTCCTACGGATATGTGGGGGGGATGATGTTCCGCAAGATCGCTCCGGATCATCGTACCAGAATATTCTGCGAGAACCTGGAGGGGCTGCTGTACGATGGCAATGTGCTGCGCGATTCGCTGCTGGGAGTGGAGACAAGCTCGCTGGCGGCCAATACCGCCACCGATATCGAGTCCGGCTGGCAGGATGATGACACCGTGCACTACCGGTCACGGCTGCTCGATCCGTATCAGGACGGGGTGGCCGCGCTGGCGCTGGCCTTCGCCAGCGGCAGGGTGCATACCTATACCGAACATATCCCCGGCTTCACCCTCAAGGCGGCCGGCGCGATGCTGGGAGCCGAGCCCCTGGTGCAGCCGCCGGTGGCGGTGTTCGACAAACGCCGGTTCTGCCGGCCCGTCACTATAGAAAATTACGGGCGGTTCCCCCGCACGATAGAGCGGCTGGACTTCCTTCCCGATCCCGGCGGCATCGTGGCGGTGGGGTTGCAGATGCCCGTTACGATCATGCCGGGGGAGCGCATCGATGTGCAACTCTGCTTCCAGGGGACGCTCCGGAACGATACGGTGCTGAGCCTCAGAATCGCCGATAGCTGCACCAGCCGGCTGGTGTCGCTCCTGCCGCTGGTGGTGGGGACCGATACCACGGCGCCGTGGATCGGTATGGATGCGGAGCCCTGCGGCTCCGGATACGATATTACCGTCGACGAGGGTAACGGATTCTACTCCGGCATCGAGGCGATCACGATCGATATGCTGAAGAACGGCGAGGTGGAGTTCGCCCCGCTGTCCGATAGCGCCCCGGTCCGGCTTACCACAATGCATCTGACCCATAGCGATCCGAGAGAGGATATGATCTACCGGATCACGGTTCGCGATGCCTCCGGGAACGTCCGGGTTCTGGCCGATACGATCGGCGGCTTCACCCTGTCGCTGCCGGATGCGGCCGGGGGCTCACGCGCGCTCCGTCTTGGCGGGGAGTGGGTGGCCGGCGAGGTGGAAGGAACGAAATTCCGTTGCGACAGCATCGAGCTGCACAACTACGGCCTGCGGCCGCTCCGGCTGGAGCGGGGACATCTGGCCGGCAACATGCGCGCGAGCATTCCCCCGTCGCAGTTCCCGCTGGTGATCCCCCCGAACAGTTCGGTCATGCTTGAGATCTGCCTGGATGGCGTACTCAACGGGCCGCAGACCGATACGCTGACGCTGGAGAGCGGCTGCGCGATCAACGATCAGGTGGTGATGCGCTTCACGGTGCCGGAAGTCTCCGGGCGCGGAGAGGATCTGTGCGGGACGGTGATAGGGATAACGCGGCTTGGCCCGGCCAAGCGGACCTTCCTGAGCGCGCCGGTGCCGAATCCGGTATCCTCCCGCCAGGCGTTCGTGGATATCGGCCTCCGGCAGCAGGAGCGTGTGCGGATGGATCTGTTCGATCTGAACGGAGCGCCCGTGGCCGCCGTGCTCCGCCAGGAGGAGCTGGCCGCCGGCGTGCATCGCATCCGGATCGATCTGCCGGAGCTTTCAAGCGGTGAATATTTCTGCCGCATGACCACCGGAAACGGCGAGATGCTGGTTCAGAAACTGGTGGTGCGAGAGTAGAGGGACTTTCGATTTTAGATTTTCGATTGACGATTTTCGATTGGAAGAGAAGAGGCGGGGAGGGTTCCGGTTGAGGAAGACGCCAATTATCGGTGGCCCGAGGAGAAATTCCGGGCAAAGCCGCGAGGCGCAAGGAAGGTAGATTCCTTGCGCCTTCGTGCAATGGATTCAGTCGTACAGGATTACCCGCCACATCATCGCCCCCTTCGTTCCCTCTGGCCCCTGGACGTCCTCTTCTCTTCCCCCAGATCGTCAATCGTTAATCCACAATCATTAATCTGCTGAATCGAAAATCCAAAATCTAAAATCGAAAATTTCAACGTTTTCCCGATCCTGATCGTAAACGGAAAAAGAAGAGATGTTTTCGTGGTGGGGGAAGGTCACACGGCCGGCGCGGGCAGCTTGAGCCTTTTTTCGCACGGCATAAAAAAAAGGGGAGAAGGCGATCGGCCTCCTCCCCTCGAAATGTTGTTCGCAGCATGTCCCGTGCTGCAAAGAGTATTTCAGGGTAGTGCGTGCATGCTGTCAGATCAGCATTTGGCGCATGGTGCTTTGGCAGCCCAGATTTTCACATACAGGCAGCCGTTGGAATCATAGCCGATGCAGGCCTCCACGCAGCAGGTGCTGCTGATCGGGATGATCTGCGTCTGGCCGAGATTGCAGTCGGCGGTGATGAAAACCTGATTGCCCTGGCAATCTTTTACCCAGACCTTGGCTTCTTTCACGCATTTGAACTGCGTGGTAGTGCCCGGTCCGATCGTCTGGCAGTCCAGACCTGCTGCGCTTTCCACGCAGAGAGTGAATTTACATTTGATGTCGCTTGAAGCGCCGACGGTGATTGCGTCGCATTTACAGGCCCATTGAGCGGCTGCGTCCTGCGTCGAAAACACACCCAACAGCGCGACAAACATCGTTGCAATAAATGCGCGAAGTATCGTTCTTCTGTTGATCATGTGGTGATCCTCCTTGGATCGGTTTATAGTGGATCGTCGAGATCCTGAACGGCGTCTCCCGGCCGGCCGTTACGAGCCTCCGCGTCTTGTCCCGAAGCGCAGATGCCAGTGCGGGCCGCCACGATCCGCCGTGGGTCTCCAATGTGATGAGCGCCAGCTCCTGCCTCTGGTGCAGGGGTGGCGCAGTTGCCGCGATAGAAGTATGGGTAAGCCA
>JBMDXA010000203.1:0-56335 GCA_048594725.1 Candidatus Kapaibacteriota bacterium | reverse complement strand
GGGGAACCGCCGTAACTATCGCAAAGATATCTCCGGCGGTCCCCCCGCGCCGGCTCCGCTGGTTCGGGACCAGCACCTCCTGCACGATATCGGTTTCGCTACCATACCAGATGCATCACGGGAAGACGGGAGATTCTCCAGAGAGTGGCTACTCGGGGTCGCTGGAGCAGATAGTTGCCGCGCGATATCTATAATAAAAGAGGCAGGATGAGAGATGATTGTGTCATCACCTTCTCATACCTGCCTGCGATCATCCTGCGGAGAAGCAGAGCCCTGCTCTACTCTTCGGTCTCGGCCATGGCCGGGGTGCGCTTCCGGGCGGAACGCTTCGCCGGGTTCTTGGTGCTCTTTGGTGCGGTTGGGGCCGGCACATCCTGCGCGGTGGCCTGGTAGGCGCTCCCGTTGATGTTGGGGAGATCATCCTTCACACGGGGCTCGCTCTCCTTCTTCGGCTGCGGTTTTGCCGCGGCCGTCCCCTTCTTCCCTTTCGGGGTGCCGCTGTCGCGGTAGACCATCGACGCTTTTACAAACGACTTGAAGAGGGGATGCGGCGCCAGCAGGCGCGATTTCAGCTCCGGGTGGAACTGGCAGCCCACGAACCAGGGATGGTTGGCAAGCTCCACGATCTCCACCAGGCGCCCATCCGGCGAAACTCCGCTGAAGACCAGCCCGCAATCGGCCAGGGCATCGCGGAACGCATTGTTCACCTCGTAGCGATGCCGGTGCCGCTCGGTGATGAACTGGTCGCGATAGGCCGCGAGGGTCTTCGTCTTCTTGGTGATAATGCAGGGATAGCTTCCCAGCCTCATCGTCCCCCCCTTCTCCTTCACGTTCTTCTGCTCGGTCATCAGGTCGATCACCGTGTTCGGCGTCTTGGCGAACTCCGCCGAGTTGGCATCCTTCAGGCCGCAGGCGTTACGGGCGAACTCGATCACCGCGCACTGCATACCCAGGCAGATGCCGAAGAAGGGGATATTGTTTTCGCGGACGTGGCGTATCGCCATGATCTTCCCCTCCACCCCGCGCGAGCCGAATCCGGGGGCCACCAGCAGGCCGTGCAAGCCCTGGAGCGCCTGTTTCACATCGCTCTCGCTGTGCAGTTCCTCGCTATCGATCCATTGCAGATCCACCTTCACATTGTTGGCAGCGCCACTATGGATGAACGCCTCGATGATGGACTTGTAGGCATCCTGGTACTGGGTGTACTTGCCGCAGATGCCGATCCTCACCACGCCGCTGCTCGGCTGCTTTATCCGGCGCACCAGATTCGACCACTGCTTCATATCCGGCGGTTCGCCCTGCAGGCCGAGCTTCTTCAGCACGATATCGTCCAGCCCCTGCTGTTCGTAGATCAGGGGGATCTCGTAGATGGTGCTGACGTCGCGCGCCTCGATCACCGAGTCGCGCTCCACATTGCAGAACAGGGCGATCTTCTCGCGGATATCCTTTGCCAGGCGATGTTCCGAGCGGCAGACGAGGATATGCGGCTGGATGCCGAGCTCCAGGAGCATCTTCACCGAGTGCTGGGTCGGCTTCGTCTTCAGCTCCCCCGCCGCCTTGATATAGGGGACATAGGTGAGATGGATATGAAGCACATTTTCGCGTCCGAGCTTCTGGTCCAGCTGGCGGGTGGCCTCCAGGAACGGAAGCGATTCGATATCTCCCACCGTTCCGCCGATCTCGATCAGCACGATATCATAGGCGCCGGAGCTGCCGAGCGCGGTCATGCGGCGGGTGATCTCGTCGGTGATATGCGGGATCACCTGCACGGTCTTGCCGAGGTAATCCCCACGGCGCTCCTTGGTGATGACCTCGTAATAGACCTGGCCGGTGGTCGTATTGTTCTTCTGGGTCATCGACTGGTTGAGGAACCGCTCATAGTGGCCGAGATCCAGATCGGTCTCGGCGCCATCCTCGGTGACGTATACCTCGCCGTGCTGGAACGGCGACATCGTTCCGGGATCGACATTGAGGTACGGATCGAACTTCTGGACGGTAACCCGAAGGCCGCGCGACTTCAGAAGCAATCCCAGCGAGGCCGATGTTATCCCCTTGCCGAGCGAGGAGAGCACGCCGCCGGTGATGAAGATGTACTTCGCCGAGGGGGCCTTGGCGACGGGGGATACGTTATCGGATTGGTTGGATTGAGCTGCCACGATATATAAACACGATAGGGGAAATGAACGAGGACCATTACGCCAGGAACGGCTCCGCTGCGCCACATAATCATGACAAACGCACGAATCGGGCGCCGGAAGAGATCGTTCGAAAAGACGTAATGAAATACCGAACCGTTGTAGGGAACGTAATCTACAGAAAGTCCTGCAAACAGACGATCATGCGCCGGGAAGAAATGGGAAAAGGGGGTGGAATCGCGGGAGGCAAACCGTAACGGTGCGTGAACCGGCACACGGTGCCGGCCGGCATTGCCGGCCGGAGCGCTGCAAAAGGAGGTGTGATGCGGGATGGACGGCCGGGAATCTCAGCCGATTTCGATTCTCTTGCCCCCCTTCTCGATGATGATCTTTCCGGCCTTGCCGTCGATCGTCAGGCTCTTTCCTCCCTTCGAGGCCACCTTCACACCCTTCTGCCGGACGTTCTTCTCCCGCGCCAGGATGCGCCGTGCCCCCCGCTCTATGGAGCGTTCCTTGGGGAAAAAGGTATCCGATGCATCGAACATCAGCCCGATACCCCAGCCCAGCAGCGGCCAGACGAACCAGCCTCCGCTGTCGCTCATAACCGATATCAGGATAAGCGCCACATTGACGATAACATAGCTGCGGAGATGTTCGAAGAACTTCTTCTTGCGGCGCACCCGCCAGGCGGCGCGCGCCGCCTCTATCTCACTCTCCCGCTCATGCTCGGAGAGCGCCGCTTCGACCTGCGAAGGATCGATGCCGAGTTCCCTGGCCGTTTCCAGGAGATCGTCGTACGTCAGCCCCGTGGCGTTTCCCCCTCCCTGCTGTGCAAGTGCCCGCTGGAGGATGGCGTTCACCTCATCATTCGTAAAGCGTCGAGGAGTCTGGTCCGGCATCATAACACTCTTATTGTTACCTGTTGTACAGGGTGGGGTTGACGAGTGAGGGGGCAAATTGGTTTCAGTGAAATAAAGCGGGCGCCGAAAACGATCCGGCGCCTGGAAACCCGTTACAGATCGAACGTCGCCATCACCGGAGCGTGATCGCTTGTGCCGGTTTCCCGGAATACGGTCGACCCGGTCGCCCTGGATGCTATCGCTTCGCTTGCAAAGATATAGTCGATGCGCCATCCGAGATTCCGCTGGCGCGCGGTCTTCCAGAACGGCCACCAGGTGAACAGCCGGTCGTTCTCCGGTTCCAGCATTCGCGCCACGTCCACAAGCCCCCCGGCGATCATCTTCTCGAAGAGCGCGCGTTCGTCCGGCCGGGTGCCGATGATGCCCGGTTTGTTGTGCGTGGGATGGATATCGGCATCGGTGCGCGCCACGTTCATATCGCCGCACAGGATCAGATTCCCCCCCTCCTTCCGTATCTCATCGGTGTACCCGGCCATCGCCTTCAGGAAGGCCAGCTTCGCCGGATAATCCTTGCCACCGTTCGGGATGTAGACCGATGCCAGGGTCAGATCTCCGATCCGCGCCTGCACGATCCTGGTCTCGGCATCGAACCGGGGATGGGTGAACCGGGGCTCCTCGGCGAAGAGCTCCCTGCGAAGATGAAGGCTGACCCCGGAATATCCGCCGGCCGCCCCGTGCCAGTAGTTCCAGTAGCCCGGCAGCTCCAGTAGCTCCTCCGGTATCTGCTCCGGCGATGCCTTGATCTCCTGAAGGCAGATCACGTCCGGCTCCGCCAGAGCGGCCCATGCGATGAACTGCTCCTGGCGTGCCCTGATTCCGTTGACGTTCCAGGTTGCGATTTTCATAGCAGTTGATGGTTGGATAGTTGATAGTTGAGAGATGCCGGATAGTCGCAGGGATGAAGCGTGTACGGCCGTCGCAGCCGGTGCGTTGCCGGTGCGGGCTGCTCGTGCCGCCGTACTGATTGATGGATGGCATGTGCCGTGGCAGCGGGCCATTCTCCGCTTCTATCGTCTATCCGCCTGATTCCTTCTTCTTCCCTTCAGCCTTCCTCCCTTCGGCTTTCTTCCCCTCAGCCATCCGCAGACCCGGCAGGCGGTACAATCCCCGCAGCAGCTCGCGCCGTTCGCTGTTGGCGCCGATGAATCGGAAGGAAACCCGCACATGCCCCTCCTCGGCGGATGTGATGGAGAAGTTCTCCACCTCGGTGTCGTACGATTCCACGATCGCGGCCACATACTGGCGCGAGGCACGGTCGTCGCGGATGATGAAGCGATAGGTGCGGGCACGGCGGCGGCGGAGCCGTACCTCCACATGGCGCAGCGAGAGCACCATGAAGACGGTGGCGGCGCTTACCGCCGTGGCGCTGATCATATAGCCTCCGCCGATCATCATGCCGATGGCCGCGATCAGCCAGATCATGGCGGCGGTGGTCACCCCGCGCACCCCCCCGCGCCGTTCGTGAAGGATCACGCCGGCACCGAGAAATCCGATCCCGGAGACGATCTGCGCCGCGATACGCCCGCCGTCGCCGCCGCTCATCTGCCCGATCGTCATGCTCATCTGGGTGAAGAGCATCGATCCGATGCAGACCACGATGCTGGTGCGAAGACCGGCCGGTTTGCCGGTGGTCTCCCGCTCCATGCCGATTGCCCCGCCGCAGAGCACCGCCACCAGAAACTTCAGTGCGAACTCCGGGCCGATTGCCAGAATCTGGTCGAGTGTTTCAAACATCAACCGCGAATCTACGCTAATCTTGGTGGACGGGGATGAAGTGGGCTCGACCGGATCGGACGTTGAGGATGAAATCTTCGCTAATGAGAACCGGAATGTGCGCGGATGGTGGTGGATGGGGATGAGGATGAAGATGAGGGAGGGGGTGCCGGATTGGCGTTGAGGGTTGATCCTCTTCGGTACTTCATTCCCGTGGATATTCTGAAACCAAAGCTCTACTATCTAATTCAAGTGGCCGGCTATGAATATGAACGTTCCTGAAGATCCGGTGGGCCGCCCTGAAGGAACTTTACGCCCGGAAATCAGTAGGGGATCAGTAGGAGGGCCGGCACATCCGGCGGTTTCCGCAAGGGATGGCCCCCGGAGGGGCCACCCATCTGTAGAAAACAAGTACCCTCGGTGTCGTTGCAAGCTCCGTCAGGAGCGGCCCATTCTTGTTCTGGTAATGAGGAACACCTCGCATCACAGTCGTTCTGGTAGCTGGCAACTTGAGTTATCTATTGGCTATTAGCTCCAGCGGCCGGAGGCCGCGTACTACTAACTACCCCCTAAATGCTATCTTTGGCCCGATGCCATATCGCTCACCTTACCGAAGAGCTTTGTGAGATTTGCCCGGTACCATTCTTCCCTGCTGCTCATCGGCGCGCTCCTGTTGGGAGGGTGCTTCCCTGTCGTGCGCTATGCCGATCGGCCGCGTCTGGAATGCGCCGATCCCCCGCCGGTCTGCCGTCCCGATACGTTCAACGAGATCCGGATCGATACGTCGGCTGCGGTCGGGCTTGCATCGCACTATCTCTCCATCACGCAGGTGGCTGGGCTGAACAGCGATGATGATGAATTCAGCGTGGCGTTCGCCGGTGCCGACGGAGGCCGGGGCATCGCCACGATCCGCCGTCCGGGCGGCCAGCCGGTCGCGGAGGAACTTACGGCAGTTCGCTTTCAGGGCGTTGCCAGAGCCGCGCGCGATCGCGACCTGAACGCCGCCGGCATCGATGGCGCCGTTGGAGGACCGAGCCTCGCCGGAAGAGATTCCATCTACCTCGCCGCCCGTCCCGCCGGCAGCGTCCTTGGCGACTACGATATCTTTGCGGGGGAGTACCGGGGCGGGTCGGTCAATGCCGCAGCCTGGAGCGGCATCTCATCGCTCGTCTACTGGGATGCGCAGCCGTCGGTGGCGCCGGATGGCAGGGCGGTCTATTTCGCCAGCGACCGTCCCGGCGGATTCGGCGGCACCGATATCTACGTCAGCCGCCGCGCCGCCGATGGAACCTGGAGCGCCCCGGAGAATCTTGGAGCGGGGGTGAACACCCCCTGCGACGAGCTCTCCCCCTGGGCAAGTGGCAATGGCCGCTGGCTCTACTTCTCCTCGGCCGGACATGCCACCGTAGGCGGATACGACCTCTTCCGTGCGGAGATCTCCGCCGGCCAGTTCGCCCGCGCCAGCAATCTGGGGCGCCCCATCAATACCGCCGCCGACGAACTGTTCCCCTCAGCCCCCTCCTCCGCCGACTCCGATACGCTCCTGTATTACACCTCCAACCAGGCCGGGGCCAGCGGGTTCGATATCTATGTGCTTCACCGTTTGCGCCGTCCCGGACGGAGCGTTACGAACGCCGATCCCCGTACGGTGGATATGACCGGCATCGTTCGCGATCCGCAGGGACGCCCGATTTCCGGAGCGCGGGTGACGGTGGAGCCGCGCGATCCTCCGGGGCCTCCGGTCACCGTCTCCACCGACCCGCAGGGCGGATTCACCGTGCCGGTGAAAGAGGGGAGAACCTACCGGATCACCACCGGCTCGCAGACCACGCTCTACACCGGCGAGGAGATCCGTATCCCGATCATGGAGGGGCATCTCGTCTTCCCCCACGATGTCGTGATCCCCGACACGGTCACCTTCCGGGTGAATTTCCCG
This sequence comes from Candidatus Kapaibacteriota bacterium, assembly GCA_048594725.1. Taxonomy (GTDB): domain Bacteria; phylum Bacteroidota; class Ignavibacteria; order OLB7; family OLB7; genus JAFDZV01. Next base: position 49,631 of record JBMDXA010000203.1, on the reverse strand, counting down.
TTCAATGATGCCTCCAATCCCTATCTGTTCACCCTCGATGAGAACGGCCTGCCGAGCAATCTCCGGTGGACCGATATGATCGATCAGGCCGCGGCATTTCTCCAGCAGTTCAATACCAACCGGGACTACCGGTTCCTCATCACCGGCCATACCGATCCGGTCGGCTCCGATCCGTTCAACCTCGATCTGGGGCGCCGCCGCGCGGAGTTTATCCGGAACGAGCTGGTAAAACGCGGGGTCTCGGCCGGTCTGCTGACGGTGGGATCGGAAGGGGAGAGCCGGATGCTTGCCCCGAGAGCGGAGGAAGATGAGGATCGCTATCATGCCCGCCTGCGCAGGGTGGAGCTGATACGGCTGGAGCGGTAGCTGGTGGTGAGCAGTTACAGTAGCTACGTACCTACGAATTCTTTACTAAACCCGGGTTTTGCTTGAACCGATTCTACTATATCCTCCTGCTCTGTATCGTCGTGGCATCGGCTGCACTTGGTGGCTGCTTCAGCATAACCAGGGTGGAGAGCGATCTCTATACGATCACCGACCGCGATACGACGATCCGCGAGACGGTGCGGAATATTCCCGGGGAGCGGGACAACGGGACCATCTATCCCTCCACCCGCTCGGTGGAGATCACCCGCAACTACGTCCAGCGCGATTCCACCGTCGAGCGCAATTATCCCGCCTTTCTCCGCTACGGCGGTATCGAGGCGGCGGGATTCATCGCCGGGGGGGCCTCCGGCGACGGAGGGGGGAACGGACTTTTCGGTCTCTATAACCTTCTCAGCGGCAAGTTCCCGGAGGATACCAAGACCTTCGATGCGTACATGTACCGCCTGGTCCCGTACGAGGTGCGCCTGCGCGCGTTCGACGACGCTCCGGACTGGACGCTGGGTACCGCCGCCTACGAGCAGTTCATCATCCAGCGCGACAGCAGCGCCCTTATCTCCTCCGACGAGTCGCTGACCGGGGTGCTTCCCATCTACGTGCGCAAACGCTTCTTCTTCCGGGAGGAGCCCCCGTATATGATGGTGGTGCCGTTTCTCGGCCTGGGCCTCTTCCCGTCGCAGTATGTGAACCTGGGGGCGACCTTCGATGTGGGCTCCTACGGCGGGTTCAGCCTGCGCGCCTATCTGGGCTATATCGCCGGCACCACGCTGACGCTGATCGATACCAACAACCAGGGAAACCAGGATGTGCGATTTCCCTATTTCGGGATCGGCATCTCGGCGCTCGACTTCATCAACCGCACCGAGGAGCTGTTCATCGAGTGGAAGGATCACGATCATTCGGCGGTGGAGGTGAGCGTGCTGAACACCGATCTGGTCTACTCCACCTCATCGAACGTCGGCTCCCTGTTCCGTACGTATCCCAGGAGCTTCGATCCCGCTTCCGGGCGGTTCGTCTTCGATTCCACGACCTCCTTCCCCTCCGGAGCCCTTATCCGCTTCGCCTCGGCGCATTATCCTCTTCCCTTCGCCGACGGGAATTTCTTCGTGGGAACCTCCCTGTTCAACTTCATCGGGCTGTCGGCCGAGGAGATCGCCTACGGGTTCCTTCCGATCAGGGCCGGCTACCGGCTCGATCTGATCGCCCCCGATCTGGCGCTGGAGCCCTTCGCCGAATACACCTATCATCCCACCACGGCCTTCCATCTCGGCGCCCGGGCATCGCTGAAGATCACCGACTGGTCGCGGATGAGCGTGGTGGCCGGCTATGTCAACGGCACGGCCAACGACGACGTCACCGACCGGATCAAGGATCTCCGGACCTCCAGCGATTTCTCGACCTTCTATATCGGTGTGGGGCTGGGGCTGGGCGATTTCTTCTTCACGCCGGAGGAGGTGCGGCGCCGATGATGAGAACCGTTCTTCGGATCGCCGCGCTCCTTCCGTTGCTGGCCGCCGGGTGCATGTACGAGCGGATCGACATCTATACCAGCGGCGATATCTACTCCGGGGAGATCCTTTCGCACTATAACGATGTGGAGGCCGGCAGCGGAACGATCATCCTGAAGCCGGGGGCGCGCTTCGCGGTTCTGACCGCCTACGGCACCCAGTTCCTGGGGCAGTTCGATATCGCCATCACCGGGGGGGAGGGGATGACCGCGTATCTCAGGACGGTCCCCTACGGGTTCACCCCATCGCAGGGGATAGCGTTCCGCTATGCGGTGGACGGCTGCTCGGTGCGCCGCTCCGATGGAACGGTAGTGCCTCTGCACTATAACGCCGAGACCGGCACGCAGACCATCTCCTTCTACAACGAGGCGAACCTGGTATCGATATCGGCCGGATGCCGCGCGCTCTATCACGAGGAGACCCCGCTTCCTGGCACCGAGTATATCATCTTCGAAACCCTCCCCGGAAGCACCGTAGAGCTTCGCTCGGTCACCTACTTCGATACTGACGATGAATAGAGTGGCACCCGCGCAACAAATCGGCTCCCCTGTCGTGTGAGCCAGCCGTACGCTATTGCCCCTCCTCCCAGTACTTCAGCAATTTTATCGCGCTATCGCTATGGAAGAAACCAGCATCCTTCGTCCCCTCTCCTTCGGCCAGATCTACGCTACCACTCTGGCGCTGATACGCCGTACTCCGGCCGCCGTCATCATCGCCTTTGTGATCCTTATGGGGCTGGGTGTACTCCAGACGATCGGAACCATGAGTTATCTGGATGCGATGGTGCAGGTTGCAGGCACCGGCGGGTTGCAGGAGGGGGCCACGCCACAGGAACAGGCCGAGGCCGGGCAGGCGATGATGCAAGGACTAACCCCTCTGGTCCTGGCCGGCGCTCTTAGTCTTTTCGGGGCCATTCTGGTGATGACGATGCTGGTTGTGACCGGGTGGTTCTCGATCAATGGCGAAGATCTGCGTCCTGGGGAGATGATGTCGATTACATTCGGCCGGCCGTTCTGGATGGCGTTGCTTCAGACTCTGATCATCGTCTTCTTCGCCGTGGTGCTCTCGATGATCGTTGCCGTCTTTTGCTTTGCCATCATGGGAGAGAAGAGCAGAACTGCCATCCCCTATATCAGCATGCTCCTGCTGTTCTATCCTCTGATGGCTACAATCTTCCGGATTCATAACGTGGTGGCGCAGGATCGGGGGCCATGGCAGGGGATGATAGCCAGCATCGTGCTTGCCAACTCCAACTTCCTTCGATTGTTCGGCACGCTCATGCTGGCCGCGGTTGCGTATGGCGCATTTTCCGTGCTGGTTGGTCTTGCGATGGGGCAAAGTTCCATGATGGGAATGTCGATGGGGGGAGATGATGGCGGATTGACCGAAGCCGCCGCCAGGGAGATGCGTGATAACGTCACCTGGGGACGTTCTATCGTCAGCTCGCTGCTCAACTCGCTGTTCCTCATCTTCATCTCCTATCTGCTCACTCCCCTGTACGTGGATCTCCGTGCCCGCCGCGGCGATTTCGATCCGGAACTGGAGGAGAGCTACGGGGGATAAGATGATTTCCGATTGGCGGTGATAGCCTGATACCCTCTCCGAACCGAATGCATCACACAAAGCCGCGAAGGCGCAAAGGAACGCAGCTTCTTTTGCGCCTTCATGATTTCGTGCAGGAGAGATCGCCGCTCCTGATAGCTTTGCGATGTCCGTTTGAACGCAAATACCCTATCTCTCAATCTCCCTATCTCCCCTCTATTTCCGTTTGAAGGCGAACATGGTATCTCTCAATCTCTGCTCTATTGGCGAAGATTTCATCTCCAACGTACGATAGGGATGAATCTCCCTCACCCCCGCCTGCCAAGATTCGCGGCCATTCGCGGTTGGGTTGTTGCACCGCCATATATTCCGCGTCATCCCTGTGCCGCCGTTCCCGGCGATGCAACGGAACCCGGCATGAGCGGTCGGATGCCGGTACAACAGTCATGATGAACAGACTCAGATCCAGGAGAATGCAATGCGATCCCTATCGACGATTATCGGAATCCACGCCCTGACGCTTGCGATGGCGATTGCCGCCTCCGCTCAGGCCGGTGCGCAGAATACAATCCCGGCGGAGCAGCGGGAGCGGCTTGCCGCCCTGGAGTTTCAGAAGGAGATGGGGGAGTTCGCCGGGGAGTACTGGGAGAAGCGGCTGGACGGCTACAAGGAGCGTATCGACAAGGCGCTCCTGCCGGATGATCTGGCGGCGCTGAACCGGCTTCGGCTCCGCGCCATGCTCTTTTCCGATATAGCTTCGCGGGCACAGCCGGTACCGATCACCGACGATAAGGAGTACCGTATCGACGAAGTGGCCCAGGAAGGTGTGATGAAGATGCTCTCCATCTTCACGGAGACCAAGGGCCTTGCCGAGCGGTATCGTCCGGAGATGAACCGTATCGGGGCGGATGTCGTGGAGGATCTTCTCTCCTTCATGGAAGCTCTCGGCGAGCGGATGGAACGCTTCGCCGCGGAGCATCCGGAACTCTCCGGAGCCGGAGGGGAATCGCTCGCCCGGGAGTGGAGGACGGTGCGGGAGGATAGCGGGAACGATGAGCTGCTCGCGATCTATTCCATCGCCATCGAGCCGGCCGTGCTGCTGTACGACAAGGGGAATATGGCCGGGATGTTCAACCAGGCGGCCGGCGTTCTGGGGATCACCCTTCCGGAGAACGCGGCGCTGCGGCAGAACATTCCCAACCCCGCCTCCTCAGTCACGAAGATCCCCTATGTTCTGGCCGAACCGAGCAGCGCCACCACGCTCCGGTTGTTCGATGCGCGCGGCGATCTTCAGGGAACCTACGATCTGGGGTCGCTTGCGGCCGGCGAGGGTGCCTTCGATCTCGATGTCTCCTCGCTCCCCACCGGTTCCTATCTCTATCATCTGACAGTGGGCACCGGGGGCGGCCAGCGGGTGTATGTCAAGGCGATGCAGGTGGTGCATTAGAGAAGATGGACCGCCGCTGCTCCCGTCGCCGCTCGTGAATATTCCGATGCCCCGGTACTCTCTCGGGAATGCCGGGGCATCGCTGTATCTTTCCGCCTCTGGTCCCCGTACGCTATCTTTGTATCCAATCCCTCCGCCATATACCGGTATGATCCCCCCTCCCCCGGATCGCATCGGGACTGTGTTATGATTTCCACGATAAAGGATCGAGACTGAATGAACATGATTACCGCTCGCCTTCGCTCCGCCGCCCTTCTGTTCGGGCTGGCGCTCTGCGCCGTTGTTCCGGCCAGCGCCCAGGAGTACGACTCCGATTCCTACGCCTACGATACCGCCTACGCCCCGGCGCCATCGCCCGAGCGCTCCGCCGTGATGAAGGAGTTCGAGACGAAGTTCATCTGGAAGACGCTCGAATACTGGACCGGGCAGCTCAACCGCTACAAGACCCGGATCGACCGGACGGTCTCCGAGTGCGATCTGGCCGAGCTGAATCGCCTGCGGGTCTACTGGACCATGTTTCTTGACGAGAAGCGCTGGAAGGGGATGATCGATGGTGTGGATGATATCATGGGGAGCGATCTGAGCGGCTCCTCCTATGGGCAGACCGAGGTGATGACCGCCCCGGCAGTACCGTACGAGGAGTACGACAGCAATTACGATTATGCCGTGGCCGATACGGCCGTGATGATGTATGATGGTGACTCCTACGCCACCGATACGGCCGTGATCCCGGCCGAGGGCTTTACGCCGGAGTCGGCGGAAGTCGCCATCGAGGTGGAGGCGGCATCCGATGCCGGCCAGGCCGGGGAGCTGGTGCAGTCGGTTCCCGTTCCTCCGGAGGGAGAGTTCTCCGAGGGCTATGACTATAACTACGGCTCCGGCGAGACCACCACCGAGTGGCAGCCCCCCACCCCGGAGGAGATCGAGGCGGAGCTTACCGAGACCCTCGCGTTTGTCGACAAGGTAAGCGAGATGGCCGAGACCTTCTTCGTCGCCAAGTGGATCGCCCGGCGCTACCGTCCGGAGTTCGACAAGATCCGGGAGGATATGGCCGCCGATACGCGCAGCTTCATCGATACGATGATGATCTTCAAGGCGCAGTTCGAGGTGGATCATTCCGACGCCATCGCCGCCGATCCTTAGATGATGCGCGTGATGGAGGAGTTCACCCGCGAGCATGCCGATGAGGCGATGCTCCATCTCGGCAGCGAGAAGTCTGTGGTGATGATGTACAACATCGTGATCGAGCCGCTGCTGCTGCTGTACAACGGACAGGATCTGCGCGGGCTGCTGAAGGAAGTGGATGCTCTCCCGGAGGAGATCACGGAGCTTCCGCTGCCGGAGATGTCGGCGCTGCGGCAGAACGTCCCCAATCCGGCGTCCACCGCTACCACCATCACGTTCGTGCTCGATGAGCCCAGCAACCGTACGGCGATTCGCCTGTACGATTCCCGTGGCGAGCTGATGACCTGGAAGGATCTCGGTTACCAGTCCGCCGGCGAGCATCAGGTGGAGATCGATATCTCCAAGTTCCCCGCCGGCTCCTATCTCTATCATCTGACGGTCCAGGGAACGCGCGGAGAGCGGGTCTATTCCAAGACCATGCAGGTGGTGCGCTAGGAGATTCTCCCCCCCCCTTCGGTTTCAGAGTGAGAGGAGGGAGTGCACGCCGCGGCATTGCCGCTCAAGGCTCCGCGAAAAAAGGAGAGAGACGATACACTTATTCGGCCCCGGCGTCGCCTATGAAGGAGATGCCGGGGCCTCTTTTTCCCTGCCGCCGGAACTCCGGGGGAGTTCCCGAAGATTTTTTCGCTCCCGTTCCCCCCGCTTCCGGTAAAGTCATTTCCGCTGGTTCGTATTTTGTAACGATTCCGATGTAATCCGTGTTATCGTTGTATGCGTTCCGACTACTATTGCTCTGACGATCATGAAGACCCCGATACCCCTTTCTCGCCGGCTTGCGCTTGTTCTCGCCCCCATCGCCGTGGCATCCATTGCGATCACCGCTTTCACCTGGAAGGATGAGAATCACTATTACTATAAGGTGAACAAGGGGCTGGAAGTGTTCGGCCAGGTCTATCGCGAGGTAGCCCAGAACTATGTGGATGAGATCGACCCGGAGACGTTCATCAACGCCGGCATCGAAGGGATGCTGAAAACGCTCGATCCGTATACGGTCTATCTGAAAAAGAAGGATGCGGCCGATATCGATCTGCTGACCAGCGGCGCCTATGGCGGCATCGGCATCACCGTCGGCATGCGCGATAGTGCCGTGACGGTGATCGAGGTGGTGGATGGCTATTCGGCGCAGCGCGAGGGGGTCCGCATCGGCGACAAGATCCTCTCCATCAACGGCACGCGGGTGATGCAGGGTCCGGTGGAATCGCTGCGGGAGTACACACGGGGAGAGCCGGGAAGCCAGCTTTCGATGACGGTGGTGCGCGACGGCATCGAGACACCGCTGACGTTCACCCTGACCAGGGAGAACATCAAGGTCAAGAGCGTCACCTACACCGGCGTCGTTCACGACGGCATCGGCTATATAAAGCTGGAGCGTTTCAGCACCAACGCGGGCGAGGAGCTTCGCCAGGCGATTCTGGAGCTTCAGGGACAGGGGGCGTACGGCGGGCTGGTGCTCGATCTTCGCGACAATCCCGGCGGGCTTCTGGAGTCGGCCGTGGATGTCAGCTCCAAGTTCATCCCGAACGGGAGCGTGGTGGTTACCACCAGAGGGCGCGATTCGGCGGAGGATCGTATCTACCGCTCGGCCGAAGAGCCCATCGCCGCCGATCTTCCGCTGGTGGTGCTGATGAATGAAAATTCCGCATCCGCCTCGGAGATTGTCGCCGGCGCCATCCAGGATCTGGATGCCGGGGTTATCATGGGCACCCAGAGCTACGGCAAGGGGCTGGTGCAGTCGGTACGCCGGCTGCCGTACGAGTCCACGCTGAAGATCACGACCGCCCGGTACTACACGCCATCGGGACGGAGCATCCAGAAGATCGATTATGTGATGCAGCGCACCGGGCAGCCGAGCTTCGTGGTCGATAGCACGGCCCGCACCTACCAGACGCTGCACGGGCGCACCGTGATGGAGCATGGGGGCATCCTCCCCGATACGCTGATCGCGGAGTCGGTAACCCCGGCCATCATCAAGCAGTTGCGCGATGGGGCGCTCTTCTTCAAGTTCGCCACCCGCTACGCGGCCACCATGAAATCGCTTCCAACCGATTTCTCGGTGGATAACAGCGTGCTCCGGCAGTTCGAGGATTTCGTGGCCGAGGGGAACAAGAACGCGGCGTTCGCCACCTCCAGCATCGCCAAGGCGCAGGATCTCCAGGTGGCCGCCAAGGCCGATGGCCTCAATGCCGATCTGGTGAGCCGTATCGAGAGCCTCCAGAACGAGCTTCGCCAGGAGCAGCGCACCGCCATGAACCGCTACCGCGACGATATCCGCCGCGAGTTGCAGCGGGAGATCGCCTCCCGCTTCCAGCGCCAGCAGGAGCGCGACAGCATGCTTCTTGCCGACGACGGCCAGATCCAGGCCGCCATCGGATTGCTGAAGTCGGGCCGGCACAACTATAGCCGCATGCTGAGCACGCGGTAGTCGATGTTCGATTGGGAAGAGTCCGTGGTGGTTGTACCGGAAGTGCAGAATGACATCTGGAGTTCCAGGGGCAACGACCACGGACTACTGACAGCGGGCGCAGCCCGCGGACTGACTACTGACGAACCACTACCAGCTTCTACCTCCCGTCCCCTAAACCTCCGCCACAAAATCCTGTCTGGTTTGTGAACGTCTGTTGCTACTCCCCCGGGAGTTGGTATTTTTCCGGTTCGCAACCCTGATCCCGGATTTCATCTCTACTATAGTATCCCGATATGAAGACTATTCGCGTTCTCCTGCCAGGGCTATTCCTTGCCATAGCTCTTTTCCTCTGGTCGCCGCGGCTTGGCGCGCAGACATTCGATTCCAACGTCGTCCCCCCGACCGAAGAGAAGGACACCCTCGGCACCGCTCTGCTCCAGGAATTCGATAAGGAATTCGATCTGGTGTTCAAGTCGGTGCGGACGGCGCTGGAAAGCTCGGGCTACAAGGTCAATTACACCAGCAAGAAGCGGAAGCTGATCGAGACGGAGTTCAAGCAGCTTGCCGAGGAGGACACCTTTCACGAGGTGATGGCAAAGTACGGGGATGTCCCTTATATGCGCTCGCCGGGATGGACGCTCGGCCGCGCGAAGGTGAGCGTGAATTTCGAGCAGATAGACAGCACCCGAACCGCCGTCAAGGTGCTGGCGCAGTTGAGCGGGTACGAGGACCGGTTCACCAACCTCTGGCATTACTGGCGCTCCAACGGCAAGATCGAAGAGGAAGTGATGAACGTGATTATCAAAGAGGTGGAGGCCGCCCAGTAAGGGGCGCTTCCCTGGCGGGCGTTATAGGGCCCGGTAACGATGGTATCAGGAGCGGCCGGAACTTCATAGCCCGGCCGCTCCTTTGCGTATGATAGGGGCTACGGCATGCCGTAGCCTTCCCCTTCTTCTGCCGGCTCGGTGACGGATATGGTAGAGCCGGCGGCCCGTTCTTTGCGCCGGTTTTCGCGCATCATGAGGCCGGGGATGATCTTTCACCTCTCCCCCTCTTCGCGTATGTTGCGCAGGCCGGTCCCCCAGCTCATCATAACAGCTGGCGATCCCGCGATCTCCACGTGTTTTCGATCCCCGGATAGCGTAACTTCCAGCTCCAGTCCTCTCACCAGCGCCCGGCCCGGCCGCCGCTCATCTTGACACAGCAGCTATGAAAGCAGCCTATACCACTCTACTGGCGTTCCTCCTCCTCTCCCTTACGGCAGCGGCGCAGCCGAGGATATCGTATATGATACCCGATATCGGCACGCCGGGGATGAACACGTATGTGGAGATCATCGCCCCTGCCGATGCCATCGGCACCTTTGGCAATGATCTTCCCTGGTTGAATCTGAACGACGGCAGCGAATCGGTCAGTGTTATTCCGGATAATCCCGCCGACAACGCACGGATCATCGTCGGCCCGCTGGTGGTAAGCTGGCAGGGGCGGATGATCTCCACGCAGATCTTCGTCAAGCCGGGCGCCTCTCTCACGCCCAGTATAATTCCTCTCAGGATCACGGTGAACGGCGCCAGCACGGTCATCAACGAATTTGAACTCGTCATCCCGCAGACGCTGGGAACTGGCGGGGTGCTCACCGGTGGCGGGGTGCTTGGCCAGGGAGGGATATTCGGCAACCGTTCCAAACGCGGCGCCATGATCGTCGATAACCTGCTCCTCAATGGCGGCTCCTATCGCGTCAGCACCACCGATCCCGATGGAAATACTCCGGGCAATCAGGGCTATCTCCCCTTTATTCTGATCTCCAAGGGGACGGTGGCGATTTTCGGCAATGCTACTCTCTCGGTTGATGGTTCAACGCTTGATGCCGGTCCAGGCGGCGGCGGCGGGGCGGGCTTTTTCTGTGATAAGCCATTTCTCGGTACCGGAGGTTCCGGAAGTGATGGTGGAGCGGGGTTTACAGGAGGAGGAGCAGGCGGAAGAAATAACAATAATGGAACGGGAAGCTATAATAATATCGGGGTAAGCACCGGAACGAATGGCAGAAGTTTCAATGGCCTTGAGCCAGGAGGGTATAATCAATGCTCTTCCTGGGAAGGGGCCGGCGGAGGTACCGGTCATCCGTTCGGGGCAAGTGCTCCCGCAGCATGCATCCCTGCTTCCGGCATGTACGGAGGTGGAACCACCTCTGGTAATACTGGGGGTGGCGGTGGCGGTGGATATGGCCAGGATGGCGGGTTGGGAAGTGGTTCCACGGTGAATGCGGGTAAAACGAATGGTAATATCGAGGCCGTTCCCATTGCCGGAGGTTCGGGGGGAGGAAGTGGTAATCCACAGGCAAGCCTGGGGCTGGCCGCCTGTGCCGGTGGTGGGGGCGGCGGTGGCGGTGCGCTTGTGCTCTATGCGATGGGCGTACTGAATAATGAATTGGTCACCGCCAAGGGAGGCAATGGTGGTGACCGCTCGGGGCAGACAAACGGTGCCGGTGGAGGCGGTGGTGCAGGAGGCTTGATTGTGCTTGGTGCCAAGATACCGACGAGTTCGGGAGGATTCGGTGATGTCTCCGGCGGTAGCGGTGGCAGCTCCGGCGGCGGTCGTGGCGGTGCTGGGCGCGCCCGGTTCGACGGCTTCATTACCCAGCCCCCCAGCTTCAGCGATGGGAGCAATCCGGTCAACCCCTACGCGGGGCCGACCATTGACTCGTTGAGCACCGTGTTAGGGAGTACCTTTACCCTCAGAGGAACCTATAGCGGCAACAATACTGTCCGTGTATTCATGCGGAGTGAGGCAGGTACCTGGGGGCCGGTCCCGACCAGCATCTCCCTTTCTCCAACAGATCGTACCTGGACCCTCCCAGTAACGGTGACCAATGGGGAGGGCCGATATTATTTCGTGGCCGCGCAGGAGGTTCCCTCCTCTATTCCCGATAACCCCTATGTATATCGGCCGGTCTGGGTCTTCTCCCAGGCCGCCGCCAATATGATCGATGTGGAGCTGGTGCCGGAGATCAATATCGACCGCACGACGGCCGATTTCGGGGGCCTGGCCTGCGAGACGGAAGCGTTCGATACGGTGAAGGTCTGGAACAGCGGCGAGGATCAGCTGGTGGTGGACCCCACGATAACGGGCGATTTCACGATCCTCCCCCCCTACAACACCCGCTTTACCATCGACGCCAGGCCCAGGCCCACCCCGCCGGATACCGTCACGATGGTGATCCGTTTTGCTCCTACCGCGGCCGGAACCAGAACCGGAACTCTCCGCCTGGTGAGCAACGATCCCCGTCCCGACAGGGATACCCTCTTGATCCAGCTTACCGGCAGGAAGCTGAACACCGCAAGCGATCTGGCTCCCAGAACGATCGATTTCGGCGATATCTGCCAGGATTCATCCAAAACTCTTACCGCCCGGTTCAGCGTGACCGGCGAGGTGAACGGGGCTATCACTTCCATTACCCGTCTGGGAACCGGCGTTCCGGTCTTCTCGGTACTCTCCCCCCTGCCGGCGAATCTTCCGCTGGCGGTGAATGCCGGAGCGGGAACCGATATCAGCGTGGGGTTCAACCCTCCGAGCGCCGGAACGTTCATCGACTCCTTCCGGGTACAGGCCGATCCGTGCGATACCTTCTTCATTCTGGTGGTCAGAGGGCGCGCGGTACAGACCAGCGTGCGGGTCACTCCCGACCCAATTCCGTTCGGCAGTGTCCTTATCGGTGATCCCAGCCCCTCGATTTCCGTTACTATAGAGAATACCGGGAGCGATCCCGCGACGATCACCGATATCTATATCCTTCCGGCCACCGCCCCATACACCGCGCCGACCGGATTGATAGGCACGACGGTGAACCCCGGCGCCGGAAATGGGGTGAGCGGGAATGTGACCTTCAACCCGGTGAATCCCGGCCCGGCCAATGCGCAGCTTGTGGTGGTGTTCGGCAATCTCTGCCCCGATACGGCGAAGGTGAACATCAGCGGCAACGCCGTGCGATGCGCACAGCCGGTACCTTCGGAGCTGTCGCTCGATTTCGGAGAGGTGCCGCTCGGTACCTCCGCGCTGGACACGGTAACGCTGACGAACAATTCCGCCGGCGCCATGGATATCACCGAGATTTCCGTTCCGGCTCCCTGGACCATCGTTGAACCGGCCGCCCCGCTCTCCATCCCACCGTCGGGATCGGTGCTGGTGGTGGTGCGGTTCACCCCCGCCGATAGCAACCGTATCTCCGGCACGGTCACCATCAAGCAGAGCACCCCATGTGCGGACTCACTCTTCGTGGTGGTGACCGGCAAGGGACGCTGCCCGCAGGTGGTGCCGGGGGCGGCCTCCATAAGCTTCGGCAGTGTGCTGGTGGGATCATCCGAAACGCGGACCGTTACGCTCACCAACAGCTCGGCGACGCCGATGGATATCACCTCGATCTCCGTTCCGGCTCCCTGGACGGTGGTGGCTCCGGTCCCGCCGGTGACGATACCTCCCTCCGGGTCGATCGACGTACAGGTGCGGTTCACCCCCGCAGACAGCATCGCCTATACCGGAACGCTGCTGGTACGGCAGAGCACTCCCTGCACCGACTCGGTAACGGTAGCGCTCTCCGGGGGCGGCAGGATCATCGTGGGGGGACGATCGCTGATTCTGATCCCGGGCAATCTCCAGGGTTCTCCGGGAGAGCGGCTGGCGATCCCGATCGTTCTGGAGGAATCCCAGTTCCTGCGCGAATCGGCGGCGACCACATTCCGTGCGACCGTGCGCTTCAATGCCACGCTTCTCTATCCGCTCGGCGTCCGCTCCAAGGGGCAGCCGTTCACCAAGGGATCGGCCGCAGAGGCGGTAACCGCCGGCAGCCTGATCTCCAAGCGCGTGGAGGGGGGGGAGCATGTAGTGACGTTCGAGATCAGCAACAATCCGGTGCCCGCCGCACCCGATACGCTCGGATATCTGGATGTAGTTGTGGCGCTCGGCAATGCGCTGGCGACGCCGGTGGAGATCGACACGCTCTTCTGGACCGACGGCGCTGTAACATCGGCGGTACAGAGCGGGTTATTCTCTCTGACCGGCTACTGCGAAGAAGGGGGCCCAAGGCTGGTTTTTCAGAGCGGAGCGTTCGGAATCAAGCAGGCGATGCCGAATCCGTTCAATCCATCCACCGAAATTTCGTTCGAGACGCTCGGGAGCGACGAAACTTCGTTGGTGATTTACGATCTTTACGGTTCCCCCGCAGAGACGTTGGTTGATGGAGAACATCTTCCAGCCGGAGTATACACGCGTCGCTGGGACGCCCAGGATTTCCCATCCGGTATCTACTACGCGGTGCTCACCTCGATGAACCTTCGCAGCACCTACCGGATTGTACTGGTGAAGTAACCGCATCGGCGTGATCTTCACCGTTGGTTCGCATATCCAGGCGCCCCGGCAGAACCCGGGGCGCCATCGACGGCTCTGCTCCTCCATTCACATCGACTATCTCAAATGGCTTCTCTATGAGAGATTTCGCTACTGCTCTACACCGCTGCGGGTGCGCGCTGGCTGCACTGCTGTGGCTGGCGGGCTCACTCCAGGCGCAGGAGAATCCGACGCCGGAGGAGACGCTTGCCCGGCAGCGGTTACAGCCCCGGCTCGGCATCTTCGGCAACGCGGGGCTGAACATCCATACCGGCGACTTCACCGGCGCACCGGAAGCTCCAAGCTGTATGGACCTGGACCAGGTTGCCTTTACCGGCGGGTCGGCTTTCGGCATCGGCGGGGGACTCCTGTTTGAGCTTCCCTTCAACTCCTCGTGGCGCCTGATGGCCCGCGCCGGATATTATTCGCTGGGGGCCACCCAGACCGTGCAGGCGTATATCGGGCCGGGGGTGGGACCCAATCTCGATACGGCCTCCCTTATCTCGGAGTATTCCTTCGAGACAACCCTGGGGCTGGCCGGCGGCGAGATCACCGTGGGATGGCGTCCCATAGAGAATATGCCGCTGACGTTCAAGGGCGGCCCGGAGATCGGCTTCTTCATCACCAAGGATTTTACCCAGCAGGAACAGCTCGTCTCCCCGAAATCGTTTGTGTTCATCGGACCGAATGGCGAGAACACCCGTATCCGGAACGCGACATCCGGAACGCTTGAGAACGTGGGACTCCGGATGGCCGCCGTGATCGGTGCCGATTACGAGCTGCCGCTGAATCGCGAGGAGACCTGGCTGCTGGCTCCGGAGGTGATGTTCTCGTTCGGCCTTACCGATATCCGGAGCGACCTGAAGTGGGCCGCTCATCAGTTCCGTGGCGGGCTCGCCCTGAAGTATTCGCTCCCGCTGCCGGCGCCGCCACCCCCACCGCCCCCGCCCCCGCCGCCGCCCCCACCACCGCCGCCACCCCCCGAGCCTGTGCTCGCGGTGTCGCTCAGCACCATGGGTGTGGTCGATGGCGAGGAACGCCCCGTCAGCAACATCCAGGTGGAGGAGTTCATCAATACGCAGACGCGTTCGCTGCTGAACTACATCTTCTTCGACGACAACTCGGCGGATATCCCGGCGCGCTACATCCAGTACGCATCGGCCCCGGAGAACTTCAATCCGGACGCGCTGCATAACCGCAGCACCCTGGACGTGTACTATCAGGTGCTCAATCTGCTCGGTACCCGTATGCGGGCCAATCCGCGCGCGACGATCTCTCTTACCGGCACCAACTCGAATCGCGGCAGCGAGCAGGGCAATACCGCCCTCTCCCGCTCGCGCGCCGAGAACGTGAAGAACTATCTGGTGAACAACTGGGGGATCGACCCCAAGCGGATCAAGGTGAACGCCCGGAATCTTCCGGCCAACCCCTCCCGCTCGGATGATCCGGATGGTCTGGGCGAGAATCGCCGTGTGGAGATCGCCACCGATAATGCGGCGATCCTGGAGCCGGTGACCACCAACGATACGCTCCGTACCGTGGTGCCCCCGATGCTTCGCCTGAAGCCCCAGTTCACCGCCGAGGCGGGAATGGATAGATGGACGGCGCGCATCACGCAGGATGGCCGCGTGCTCCAGAGCTTCGAGGGAAGCGGCGATATCCCGTCGTCGCTCGATTGGGGCATCGTCAACAACGTTGCCAGCAACACCCTCGGACGCGGGCCTATCGTCAGCACCGTGGAGGTGATCGATCGCGACGGAAAGCAGATGCAGGCCGTATCGGAGGTCCCGGTGGATCAGATCACCATCGAGCGGAAGCGCGAGGAGCGCCGTGGCGATATCGCCTACGAGCGGTTCAATCTGATCACCTTCGAGTTCGACAAGTCCACCGTGACCGGCTCGAACATGAAGATCGCCAGGGAAATCAAGGAGCGGATCAAGCCGAACTCCACCGTCGAGATCACCGGGTATACCGACCGTCTGGGCGATGAGGAGCACAACCGGCAGCTCTCCCAGGAGCGCGCTAGCAACACCGCGAAGATCCTCGGCGTCTCGTCGGAGCATGCCCGCGGTGCCGGCGAAACCACGTCGCTGTACGATAACGATCTTCCGGAGGGACGGTTCTATACCCGTACCGTGGATGTCACTATCGAGACGCCGATCACCAACGAGTGACCGGTTCACAACAGCGCTGAATAGCACAAGGGCGGCCGGTTCTCCGGTCGCCCTTGCTTGTTGAATAATGCCTGGTTTTTCAGGAAGAGAGGCCGTGGCTTCGCCCGCTGCCGGTAATGGGCGCCCCGTGGCGCGGAGAACCTCCCTACGCTGGTGTCCGGCCCCTTACCGGAGTGCCAGTGCCATCTCGATGATCTCGCGCGGGATGTCGTCATGATTGGCCGCCGGGTCGATCGCCTCGGCCAGCGCCACGCGTGTGGGCGGGGCTCCCGCGTTGAACGCGCCGAAGAATGCGCTCCCCTCCCCGGCCAGCATCGACTTCACCATGTTGTAGGCCAGCCAGTTGGCGCGCAGCACATCGCTGATGGTGGCTTCTCCGCCTCGCTGGAAATATCCCATATCCACGGTTCTGATCTCGTGGCGGCTGCTGCGCCGTTCCAGCGAATGCGCCAGGATGATCCTGATCTCCTCCAGCGATTTCGGATAGGCCTCGCTGACGATGATACGGCTGTCGCGATCGCGCAGCTCGATCATATCGGCTATCGCCTCGAAGTTCACCTTCTCGTTGGGGCGGATCACATACTCGGCGCCCGTGACGATGCCTGCGTAAAAGGGGAGGAATGCCGACTGGCGCCCCATCGATCCGATGATATACACGCGCCGGTGGGCCGAGGCGGTATCCCGTATCCACTCCATCATCTCCAGGCTCCGGCTGATGGCCGAATAGAACCCGAGCGATGTGCCGTAGATATTTGCCACGTCGTTGTCGATGGAGGCCGCCGTGAAGAGCACCGGCACCTCCCGTCCCTCCCGCCGCAGCATCGCATCCAGATCGTGCGCCGCGTGAAGGCTCCCGTTGCCGCCGCAGACGAAGAGAGCATCGAAGCCGTGGCTGAGAAAATTGTGCAGCACCTGCCGTTTCAGCTCGGTATCCTCGCGCAGCTCCGGCACACGCAACGTTCCCAGGATGGTGCCTCCCAGCGTGCTGATGCCGGCCGTATCCATGGCCGTGATCCTGCGGTAGCTCCCTTCTATAAGGCCGCGCCAGCCATCCAGTATACCCCATACTTCGGTGCCGGGGTGGAGGTTCAGCATCGAGCGGGTGATCGCTCGGATGAATGCGTTCATGCCAGGGCAATCGCCCCCGCCAGTCAGTATGCCTATTTTCATGCAGCCTGAGATATCTTGAATAAAAGGCCGGCCGCTACTGCCGGATGCCGCCACCATCATGCACATCCGTGCCATGTTCGCCGCAGAAAAACCTTCTCCGGAGATGATCCGGTCCGGCCTCCCGTGCAACGCGCGCGCAAGGTAGTTACAGGAACCGCCTCCGCCAAACCGCGAATGATCGCGCCTCCGGCCGTGGGGGTCCGGGCATTGATGTGGGATCGTAGCGGTGGCGTGCAATCGTCGCGGATGGTTGCGCGTTGTGCCGTGATTTCGGGGGAGATGATGGGTTTCGTGTGGAGCGTGCGGGGCGCCCTGTGTGGATGAGCTGATGAGGCAGAGGGCTGGAAATTTTCGCAGTATTTTTCCCAGCCCTGGACTCCCGGATATTTTCTTCCAGCTCTTGTTCTTCCGGACCCCGGACATCTTCCGTTCCAATCGAAAATCTAAAATCGGAAATCGAAAATCCCATGCTTCTTCTCCCCATCGATGAGGCGCTCCCGGCATTGAAGGAGGCGTACCGTATCCACCGGAACGTGGTGTTGCAGGCGCCGCCGGGTGCCGGTAAGACCACCCGTGTGCCGCTGGCGCTTCTGGAGGAGGAGTGGCTGAATGGAGGGAAGATCATCATGCTGGAACCGCGCCGCCTGGCCGCTCGCGCCGCTGCCCGGAGGATGGCCGCGATGCTCGGCCAGAAGGTGGGGGCCACGGTCGGCTACCGGATGCGCATGGATACCAATGTCGGCCCGGCGACCAGGATAGAGGTGGTCACCGAAGGGGTGCTGGCGCAGATGCTCCAGTCCGATCCGGCATTGGAGGGGGTGGCCGTGGTGATCTTCGATGAATTCCACGAGCGAAGCATGCATGCCGATCTCGGGCTTGCCCTGACGCTCCAGTCGCAGTCGCTTCTCCGTGAGGATCTCCGCGTGCTGGTGATGTCCGCAACGCTGAGCGGCGAGCCTGTTGCGGCGCTGCTGGGGGAGGCCCCGATGGTCACGAGCGAGGGACGGAGTTATCCGGTCGAAACCTTCTATCTCCCGCGCCGCGGCGATGAGCGGCTGGAACGCAGCGTGGCCTCGGCGGTGATGCGGGCGCTCGCCCGGCACGAGGGGGATATCCTGGTATTTCTTCCCGGTGCCGGGGAGATTCGCCGGGTGGGGTCCGCGCTGGAGGAGGCCGGCCCCGGCGACGGGGTCATCATCGCCCCTCTGTATGGCAACCTCCCGCAGAGTGCACAGGATATGGCTATCGAGCCGGGCCGTCCCGGATGGCGTAAGGTGGTGCTTGCCAGCGCTATCGCCGAGACCAGCCTGACGATCGAGGGGATCAGGGTGGTGATCGATAGCGGTCTGATGCGCGTTCCCCGGTTCTCGCCGCGAAGCGGGATGACCCGGCTCGAAACGGCTCGCGTCTCCAGAGCGTCGGCCGACCAGCGCCGCGGGCGTGCCGGGCGCCTCGGTCCGGGAGTCTGCTATCGTCTCTGGAGCGAGGCGGAACAGGAATCGCTCCAGGCGTTCAGCGTGCCGGAGATTCTGGAGGCCGATCTTGCCCCCCTGGCGCTGGATCTTGCCGTCTGGGGAGCCTCCCCCGAGGATCTTCTCTGGCTCGATCCTCCTCCCGCCGCCGCGTATGCCCAGGCCCGCACGCTGCTGGCCGAGTTGGGGGCGATAGCTCCGGAAGGGGGCATCACCCCGCACGGACGGAGAATGGCGGATCTGCCGTTCCATCCCCGGCTCGCCCATATGATGCTCCGGGGCAGGGAGATCGGGCTGGGCTCCCTGGCCTGCGAACTGGCCGCCCTGCTGAGCGAGCGGGATATCTTCCGGAGCGATGGCGCTCCAGCCGATGCCGATCTTCGCCTTCGCCTGGAGGTACTGCGCGATCTGGAGCGCGATGGCGTGCGCGGCCAGGGAAGGGGCCGCCGTCTCGACGAGGGGACCGTCAGGCGGGTGCTGGAGGAATCGCGGCGCTGGAAAAAGATGATGGGAGCGGGGGGCGCGCAGGGGGATATCGAGCGGTGCGGGGTGCTGCTCGGCTTTGCCTATCCCGACAGGATCGGGGGGATGCGGCCAGGATCGCCGGGACGCTACCTTCTGCGTAATGGCAGCAGCGCATTTTTCGCCGAGCCGGGGGTGATGTCGGAGTCGCCCTACATCGTCGTTGCCGATCTGGATGGGCAGCGCCGCGAGAGCCGGATCTTCCTGGCCGCTCCGGTCGGGGAGGATGAGATCAGAGAGCATTTCGGCGATGATATCACCCAGGAGGATAGCATCGTCTGGGACCCGGAGAATGGCAGCGTGCGGGGACGGCGGCGCGAGCGGCTGGGAGCGGTGGTGCTGCGGGATGTTCCGCTGGCATCGCCCGATCCGGAAGCGGTGATCGCCGCATGGATCGAGGCGATACGGGGAGAGGGACTCGGTATGCTCCCCTGGAAGAGCGGTGCGCGGCGGTTGCGGGAGCGGATCGCCTTTATGCGCCATCACGATCCTTCCTGGCCCGATCTCTCCGATGACGTGCTGATCGCTACGCTGGAGATCTGGCTGGCCCCCTATCTGCATGGGGTCCGCCGCCGCGACGATCTGGAACGGCTCGATCTGGAGAATGTCATCGGCGGCATGCTCTCCTGGGAGCAGCGCAGCGCGCTCGACCAGCATGCCCCCACTCATCTGAATGTTCCGAGCGGTTCCAGAATTCCGATCGATTACTCCGTCCCGGAATCCCCCTCCCTGTCGGTCCGGCTGCAGGAGATGTTCGGGCTGACACAGACTCCGCGGATAGCGCGCGGGGCGGTACCGCTGACAATTCAGCTTCTCTCTCCCGCCAATCGTCCGGTGCAGGTCACGCGCGACCTTGAGAATTTCTGGCGCACCACGTATTTCGATGTGAAGAAGGATCTGAAGGGACGCTATCCCAAGCATTACTGGCCCGATGACCCACTGCAGGCGGCTCCCACGAGCCGGGCCAGGCCGAGAGGGTGATGCGGTTCCGGTAACGGAATTATCGCATCGGCCCTCGTTGCTGAATGCATCACGGGGAGCCGCGAAGGCGCCAGGAAGAGTAAGAATCCGATTCCACTTCTTTTTTCGTTCCTGGCGTCTCTGCGGCTTTTCGTGAAATCCTTCCTCCGTGCAGGAATATTCCGGAGAATATCCCTGTTATTCCGATCCTCTCCCCAGTTCCTGCGCCCTCTTCTCCACCATTTCCTGCAACTCCGGAAGGTTCTCCTGTAGTACTTCCTGTCCCATATCGGAGCCTTTGCGGAGCAGCGTTGGGGTGAGCGAGATCAGCTTCTTTCCTGTATCGGTCCGGTAGAATGCGAGGATATCCTTTAATTCCGCTTCCGTAAATTCATCCGCATACATGGCGATATATCTGGGCTTCAATTTTTCCCAGCTCATATGCTTCGCCATGAATTCCTTCATCACATCCTGGTATTGCTGCAGTGTCGGGTTCTGCTGAACGATGGCCTGCAGCATGATATCTATCGATTGATTCAGCGTCTGCTTGATGTTCATCTCCATAAGGAGATCTTCGGTTACCTTCAGATGGCTTGTCGAATGGGTCTGTCCGTGTGCGGCGGAACAGGCCAGGAGGGTAGCGGCCAGGGCGATGCCGGCGTGAAGTTTCATGAGCGTAGAAAAATGAAAAGAAGAAAGGGGGAACTCGTGCAGCGGAGCCACGGGCTACTATTCTGCGGCAAGCACTCCCAGTTCGGTTAAAAGGTGAATGGTTCCATCAACCCCTGCAACGCGATAGGCCGTGATGCCGGCGGCGCGGGCCCCATCCACATTCAGCTGGTTGTCGTCCAGAAAGAGAATGCGCTCGGGAGGATAGCCCAGCTGCTCCACCAGATGTTCGAAGATCTCCCGGTCCGGTTTCAGAAAACCCACCAGATGGGATGCGAAATGAGAATGGAAATGCGGCAGCAGATCCATCTCGGCGTCGATGCGCGACCAGTGAAGGGAGTTGGTATTGCTCAGGCACGCTACCGTATACTCTCCCTGAAGCCTCTTCAGCAGATCCGATGCGCCGGGATAGGGGGCGCGCGGCCAGACGGTAAATTCGGCGATGAACTGCTCGCCGCTTATCGGGATCTGAAATTCCGCCAGAAATGCATCGGCGAATTGCCTCGTATCCAGCCGGCCGCATTCAAATCCCCGCACGCTTTCCGAGGCCAGCCAGCGCCGCCATAATTCATCAGCCGTTGCGCCTTCTCCAAGCCAGCCCAGCATGCGCGAAATGCCTGCCAGTTCGATAAGCACTCCTCCCAGATCGAACACGATGGCATCGAACGGGCGTGCCTGCGATGCCAGTGAATTTTCCTTCATCGTGATGCCAGCTTGCTGTATGAGAGTATTCTGTTAACACATCGGTATGGTCCCAAGATAACCTTTTCGGTCCGGCTTCAGGTTTCCCGGGGATGCGGAGATCAGAGAGTGCATTGCTCTCATGGTATCGTCAGTAAGTGTTGTCGCCACCGAATACAGAGCTGTGAGGGAAATCCCCGTCCGCAATTCCAAGCGCGCGTACGATCGCCTCCGCTATTTTTCTGCCACCACTGCCGGAGGGCTCGATGGGATTGGCATAATCTTCCGGCTGGTTGCAGACCGAGCGCAGATCTATCACCCGCAGGCGATGCTCGAATGCCACACGCAGGATTGCATCGTTGAAGGGCATCAAGGCCACCCGTGCCAGATGCGCTTCTGCGGCCGGGAGATTTCCTTCATAGATAGTGCAGATCGTGGTATCACGCTCCAGCGCCAGTGCCGCTCCAATGGCCTTCCGGTAGGCCCTTTCAAACGCGGATGCACGTTCGCCGAAGAGCGCCAGCGCCTCCGTGGTGGACCCTACGGGCAATGCCAGAAGATCGCTGTTCATCAGCGCATTGTTGCCGCCAATGGAAATGACGAGATGAGATACATCCTCCGGAATGGTGGTGATCTGGAGTTCCAGATCGGCGGCCATGCTCCCATCAATTGCGCAGAGCGTGGCCTGCCATTGGGATGGAATGACCGCACGGAGATGCCCGATGACATCCGCTTCACCCTGTACATAGGCTCCATTATCGAAAATGGAATCGCCGAGCAATGCTATATGAGCTGGCATTATTCTCTGGAAAAATATTTTCTATGATCTCGGGGCAACGAGAAAAATCGTTCTTCTATAAACCAGCCCGCCAGCTTCATGGTGTGATGCCGGCGGGCTGGTTCCTGTTGTAATGCCGGAGAATATCCGGACCGAATGCAGGGGCGGTTTCTACGCGCCCGCTTTCGCGCCGGCCATCAGCGCTCCCCCTATCTGCTGGTATAACGGCTGGGTGGGCGCTATCCATACGCGGCCGGTGCCACGGAAGGTCTGGAGCAGCCCCTCGCCGCTGGTAACCGCTCCCATCAGGGAGTTGGATGCCTTCTCGACGCTGAAATGTATCTCCCCGCTCCGCAGCAGAGCGAACGAGCCATCCACCTGAAGCGTTTCGTCATTCAACGTCAGCTCCACGATCTCGCTTCTGGGGACCGGAATACGGAACACCACCATGCCGGTACCGCTCACTTTCGTCTGATATCGTCCTTCGCCGCCGGCCAGGCGTGCCGAGAAGCTCTCCACCTTGTGCGCCTCCACCTTCACCGAGTCCTCGCAGCAGAAGAATAATCCCTGATCGGCGAACAACGTCTGGTTTTCCAATTGCATCAGCCAGAAATGGCCGAATGTCGGCTCCAGATATATTTCTCCGGTTCCCCGATAAAGCGGCTTGAAGATGGTCTCCCCTGTGCGTGCGGCCGCCAGTGCTCCCTTCATCAGGCCGCCAAGCCCCCCTCCCGATCCGGTGGAGCTTTCCATCTCGATATTCCCTTTCAGGAATTGCAGTGCTCCCGGCTCGGTGCGGATCGCGTCGTTTGCCAGACGCACGCGAAGCTGCCGCAGCCGTATACCGGAGCGGTTCAGCGTGAACACCTGCTCGGCCACCGCAAACGGCTCGCTGCCGGCCAGAGCGTTGTATTCCAGCAGTTCGAACGTGGTGCCTCCGCGTGTGGTGCTCTCGGTGACCTTGAATGGAAGGGTTGACTCGGCAGTGCTCATAGGATATTGAAAAATTGAATGGAACAACCAGGATGCAACCGGGTGGAGCGGGCGGCCGCTGCCGGTTTCGTCCTATGCTCAACGGATATCAGCGGCGGGAAGTTGCGGAATTATGTCGGAGGGAGAGGCGCATGCATGGGATATATATTCTTGATGCGGCGCATGATCCCCTCCCTTCCACCGTCCCGGAGGATCAATCCCGTTCCACCGGCGCGTCCACATCGCTCTGCGATATCCCCGGTTCGTTGAGCCCGTCCATCACCGCATTTCCTGAAAAGTCGAGACGTTCGGCCATGGAGGTGATCCACGTTGTATGATCGAACACCATTTTCACGCTGTAGGCACCGGCGCCATCGCTCGCCTCCATATAGATATAGAGGTGCTTGCCATCGGAGGATTCGTATGCTTCGATGTATTGATATTTCCTCGAATGAGTGCAGAAACTGAGATTATAGAATCGGTCGTAGGCGGATTTCGGAATACGGATATCCCTGCCGTTGATCGTGACGAGGAACGATGCGATCTCACTGGTGGGAGGAAACCCATCGGTGCCGTAATAGCTCCTGCCATCGATCCGCTCAACCCAGCGAATTTCCGGTTCGTTCTTATCCGAATTCCAGCCGAGCCGGTGTCTCGTGGAATCGAATTTCCTGCTGTCTATCCTAATGCTATAAGAATTTCCCGACGCCAGGGTATCAGCGAAGTCGATCATGGTCTCATCGCACTGGCGTACCGCGATACTCCTTCGCTTCTCCCGTATTTCGATAAATCGCATATACTCCGGGCGCTCCACCACATGTTTGCGCAAGTAGGCAAGCACCACGGGGTCCTGTTTCAGCGATGGATTGATATCGGCGAAATATCTCAGATCGCTCGAATCCTCCTGCACTGCCACCGTTTGAGAACTGTCCGGCGCCACAGGACCGGCTGCCGTTGCGGCGCTATCGGCTGTGCCGGATGGGGTTTTCTTGGGGGATGGATCGGGATTGTCACATCCTGTCCCTACCATAAGCATCGCGACAAGCAATGGAATCGGGGCCGATATCAATCTGTTCGCCATGCTGGTAATAGGCTTATCCGGGATCATGCAAATAATTATTCGGGATTATTATTTCCTTCTGCAAGCCTGTCGATATAATACAGCTTTACCGATCCGGAGGTGATCCGGCGATTGCCGAGCGAATCGGCCGGAGGGTCCACCTGGCTGAAACAGAGGGCATCGCCGGGACGCACGATGATTCTTGCGCGAAAGGTTCCGTCATCGCCCAGGGAGCGGCGCTCGCGTACCTGGATGGAGTTGCCCATGCCGGTGCGGCCGGTCATCGGCCCCACCATAAGCATGACCGGGCCGGCCTCGGGGTGGTAGCTCACGTTGCTCTGAAAAATCTCTCCCTCGACCGTGAGTATGCTGTTCTGCCTGTCGAATTCCGCTACGGTGAACCGGATGCCGAGCCACTGCATCCGGCAGCTCCGCATCGACATCAGCCTCCCCTCGCCGATATGCGTATAGGATGATGTCTCGTCAACCAGGGAATCCATATCCACCGGGATTATCTGTGCCCCGGCGATGGCAGGGGCGGACAACAGCAGAAACAGAGCAAGGGCGGGATGAAGCTTCATGATAGTACCGGAATATATTATTGCTGGGCCTAGAGCGGATTTAACTATGGTTACTCTGTTGTGGCCCCCGTAGGGGGCACCTATCTGTAGAAAAGGCGCACTGATGTTCTCCGGAAGCTCCGTAGGAGCGGCCGATTCTTCCTCGTCTGAAAAGCCTTAACTCGATTGAAATCCCCTCTAAGCATTATTTCTTTGTTGAACAACATCGAGGAGACGGCCCAGCAGAGGATCGAGCAGTTCTCTGCCGCGAAGCGAATCGCGCCAGCGCTCCGGGACCGATGCCGCGCCATCGCGCAGCCCCACTATTCCGCCTGCGATGCAGGCGGTTGTGTCGGTATCATGCCCAAGCCCGATCGCTCGTTTCATCGCCATCTCGTACGTCGGTTCCGATGCGGCAAGGCGTGCCGAGCGGAGGGAATCCACCACATAACCGGAGCCGTTGCCTTCCGGGGTGAGATCAGGGCGGATGGACCACTCCAGTTCCTCCATGGCTTCCGGCTCCGCTGCGCAGATGGCCCGTAGCGACCGCACCGCACTCTCCCAGGGCTCGGCATGTTCCTGGATGATACGCCGGGCCCAGAGCACATACAGCGCGCAACAGAGCTGCGAACGCAGATGCCCATGTGTTACCCGCGATTGCAGCCGGGCATCGCGCACAAGCTCCGAGTCACTGCCGGAATGCCAGAGTGCAAGAGGGAGCGCGCGCATCAGCGAGCCGTTGCCATTATCATGTGCGCCGCCGGGGCCTGCCTCCAGAGGAGAGGTTCCTGCCAGTATCCGGCGGATTGCCGTGGCGGTGGTGATACCGCAATCGAACACATGATTATCCACCGCCATATATCCCTGGTTGTACCAGTTGGCGAGGCGCCGGCCGAAATCATCCGGATCGAACCCGTCGCGCTCCAGCAGCGACTCCAGCAACAGCAGCGCCTGGGCTCCATCGTCCGACCAGGTGCCCGGCGGCACTCCCCTGTGCGAGCGCTCGAACCAGGCGGGGGGCATCATATCGATGGCATCGGCGGCCGGAATATCCTCCGGCCTGTTGAATTCATACGGGACGCCCAGGGCATCTCCTACCAGGAGCCCTATCAAGCCCCCTTCGATTCGTTCTGCAAGCGTCATCGGCCGTTTGAAATTACGTGCATGAGGATTTATCGGTGTGCTTCCCGGCGGAGTATATCGCGGGTTTCCATCAGTGCAAAACCAAGGAGATTCAATCCCTTCCACCCTCCGGGATTTCCGGCATCGGGATCATCCTCGGCGAGGCCTATTCCCCAGATACGATCCACCGGGCTTGCCTCCACAATGATTCTCTCGCCGGTATTCAGGAGAAAATCCCGTAGTCCGGGGTGCTGGCCGAATTTGGCGACGTTTCCGCGCACCACGATATCGAACCGCGCATCGTTCCAGATAGTTTCATCGAATCCCCGCACTTCACGTCCGATCTGTTTTACCTGGGCGGGTTTCTTCGCCGCCAGAATTCGTGCGGCCGCATCTTCATCGCCGAACAGCCGGGCTTTTTCCGCCATCATGAAATGCTCGGCCGTGGGATACGCGATTCCATCGACAATAAAATCGGACGGCCACCACTGCGAAAATGATGATTTGCCGATCGCCCCGTCCGGGCGCGGGGTATGCCCCCAGAAGAAGAGGTAGTTCGGGATTCCTCCCCGCTGTATCCACTCCAGCAGGGCTTCCGTGCTCCGGATTGCGGGTTGGTCCGTATGCTGGTCCATAGTCGTCATCTCGAATTAACCGTCATAAAAAGTACCGCCGGAAAAACAGGAAGGGTTCGCCCGGGCCTCTGTGCGGAACAGACTGGCATATACCGGGGAACCCCATGCGATTGCTGGCAGGATAGTATCTGCGCCGCTTACGGCACCTGCTCGAAAAAGGTGACGCAGTTGCCATCGCCATCGATGATCGAAAATTCGCTCATGCCCCAGGGCTGCTGCCGCAGCGCCGCGCGCGGATGGACGGTATCCTTGGCCTTCAATTCTTCGTAGAGGTTCTCGATCTCCTGTACGCCCACGCGGCAGGAGGTGAGGGCCGGAATCGCCTTGTCATCGCATTTCCAGAAATGGATCTGTACCGCATCGCGCTGCATGATCGCATAGCCGGCCTCCTTGTGAACCGTGGCGAAGCCGAGTCTGTCCGACCAGTATTCGGAGGTCTTGAGGATATCGAGCGATGCGAGCACCGGAACTGCTTTTTCCATCATTGATGGCATCATGGTCTCCTTGTATCTGAGTGATAGGATTGATCCGGGGCATCCGGCACTGATGGAGTGCCGGAGGGCATTGCGCTACCAGTTGGGAGCTGGCGGGCGGCAAGGAGACCGCTCTCTGCGGTGCCTCTGCCATCAATGCATTATGATGAAATCCCCGTACGTCGTACGCAATGCGGATTGGCGTAAACGTTTAGGGTAAAGATAAACCTATTTTCAGATATTCGCCATCATTAATTCATACGGATTCGGATAAAGAGGATTATCGATGATCTGTCCGAATAATTCCGCGCGGGCGCAGCTGCATGCCAGTATACCGGAAGAACCGGAATTATCGTAACCATTTCCGCGTTCCGTGACATCATTATTTCGCTACCGGCATTTATTTCCGGATGGCATAACGATATACCTTGGTACGAGCCACCACCAGGAGTTCCCCTTTGGGATTGAATACCAGACCCGATGCCACGCCCCGTATATCGATGGTGCCGAGATATCCCCCTTCGGAATCGAATACCAGCACGCCGCCGAAATCGGCCACATAGACCCTTCCCTGTCCATCCACCGCGATGGCATCGGGGGAACTGAATTTCCCCGTCTCCCCTCCTCCGAACCGGGTGATGAACCTTCCCTGCGGAGAAAATTTGAACACCGCGCGATGAATACTGCCGAGCGCATAGATATTCCCGAGCCCATCCTCCGCCACCCGCACGTTGAACTCGAATCCGTCGGCGGCCTTGCTGACGGCGGTTACGATCGTTCTGACCACCTTGCCGTTCTTATCGAAGCGGACGATATCGTCCTTCCCTTCCGGATCGATCATCAGGCCGCTCCTGGAATTGCCATCCCAGGTGGTTATCAGCCCGCCATCGGGAGTTGCCACCACATCGGTACAGCCGGAGCCCCTGCTGCCGAACTTCACCCTGCCCAGTTCCGCTCCGCTGGAGCCTTCGTAGCGGTATAATCCGTTGCTGTGGGCTATGTACACCGTCCCGCCTCTATCGGCCGCCATCGCCCTGATATAGTGTTTCTCCCCGATGTTCCACTGGGTGAGGAAGCTTCCGGCGGAATCGAACATCTGCACCCGGCCGTTGCCGTATTCTCCCACATAGATGTTGCCGGCGCCATCGGCGGCGATGCTGCGTCCATCGCGGAAGAGCCCCGGCCCTATCCCCTCATCACCGAACGTGGCAACCAGCCGGGCGAACCCGGTATCGGCGGGGACGTCCGCTGCGGGGGGCGGGGGTGCCGGAGCCGGGAGGGGCGGCGCTGCCTCCTCCTGGATTGCCGGCGGCGCGGAGGATTGCCCGGAGGGAGCGGAGATCAGCCAGAGGGCGATGCCGGCTCCCAGCATGGCCGCCGCAACGGCAACCGCTATCGCAACGGTGGAGCGCTTGCGCGCCATGTGCATGCCCGGCACCGGCGGCATCGGAGTTTCCTCTCCGCCCCGGTGGATGGTGCTGAGCAGACGCAGCGCCGGGTCGTTGCGCGGATCTATCCGGAGCGTCCGTTCCGCGTAGCGCACGGCCGTATCACGATCCTCTTCCCTTGCGCGAAGAAGAAACCTGTTCCAGTGGGCTGTTGCCAGGGCATTGAGCACGGTGGTATTTGACGGGGCAAGGGCGGCCGCCTGATCGAGTTCGGTGATGGCCCTGTCCCAGCTGCCGTAGCGGATAAATCCGCTGCCGCGATCGAGATATTCCAGCATGCGCTCCTCGGCATAGGCGAGGTCGGCATCGGTCATGCCTGCGTCAACGGCGATCTGGCGGAGATCGTTTTCGCTTATCTCCTCCTGTTCGCGCTCCCGCTGCAAGCGAACGATTTTTTCAATGTAGCGGCGCAGGATTTCATCGGACTCGTGTGCCATGGTATCGCTGTTAAAATCTCATGAAGCCGGGGGGCATCGCACGAATATATCGCCCCGCATGATTTCAGCATCCGTATATATCGGGGAGAGCCGTCCGCATCATGAAATCTCCCTGCTGCGGGTGGTGCGGCCCAGCGCAGCCCCTTTCCCCGGAGGACTATTCCGGTGGCACCGGCAGAGACCTTTCCCCGTCTCCGCGCCGCGCCGGGCCTTGCGGGGCAACTGGTGGGGAGCACAGGGGGAATGCTCTCCTCTGGTCCCCTGGCCGGGATCATCGCCACGCTCATGAACCAGAGGATGATGTACATCTTCCACTTCCTGATTGAGAAGCCGCATATCCGCAAGATGCCGGGGAGCATGGAAGCGGCCCTCCCCGAGCATGACCGATCAGCAGCAAAAGAAAAGCGCCACATCCGGTTGGCCGAATGTGGCGCTCCTCGTGACGGGGGAGAGGGGGGGGCAGTAAACGGCGGCGGGGCCGGGGCTCCGTTCCGGAACCTGCTGCGGCGTGTCCATGCGCACGGAAGGAAAGATATCTCTCCCGCGAAGCAGACACATGAAGCAAAGCTCCTGGAAGGGATGGGAACTTATTCCTATACGGATGCTCCCGTCACGGACGGAGGATTGTGTTGCGGGGAGACGGGGATGGGAGGGTGATATCTGCCGGAAAGATAGCATCACTGCCGGACGGTCATCGTTCTGAAATCAGTGTAACGGCCGGGATGAGGCAGGGGGCAGCAAGCCGGGATGACAGGGGAGCGGCGGCGGAGCGGCTATAAAAAGCCACAGGTCATCGGGGTGAGATGACCTGCGGCTCTCCATACCAGGATCGTCGATCCTGAAACGGATAGGAGAATGATGTCAGGGGGAGAATCGGTACCAGCCGGAGGGGTGATCCGGCTGGCCCGGTAGAAGCGATGCCCGCCGGGATGACGGGGTGATCCGGCTTCCGCGGATACTGCTCAGCGGCGGCGATCCTTCGGGGTGCCGAGCTGGATTTTCATTTTCAGGGTATCGCTGGAGGTGCGCTGCAGGGGGCGTTCCTCGACGTTCGAGCCGCTGGTTGTAAGCGACACGGGCTCCTGCTGCTGTGCCGGCGGGGCCGCCTGTGATGAACCTGCGGGTATCTCCGCAGGCTTCTCGGCGGGAGTCTCGTTCCGGACGGAGGAGTGTTGTGCTCCGGAAGGGGTCGTGCCGGTTGCGGCGCGCGCGCTCTGCTGCTGCGAGCGGGTGCTCCGGGTCTGGGTAAGCGTTGCGGGGGTACCGGAGGGGCGTTGTTCCGGTGCCGTGGCAATCGGGCTGGTACGGGGGGCCGTCGCCGGAGTCCCCGGAGCGGGGGCCTCGGCGGCCGGAGACCCTGAGGTTCCGGCCGCTCCCTCCTGCTTCTGGTATGCGCCGGAAGATGGGGTGCTTTCCCCCGGCGGCGTTCCCACTAGTGAGGCCACTACAAACCCCGCAATCGTAAATCCGAGTGCGGCAACCACCGTGACGATCCACCGGAACATGCCTGTTCGTGCCGTGCTCCCGTTGGGGAGTGGGGTCGTCTGGGGTCCTGCCGGAAAGGGGGAGGCAGGCCCCGCCTGGGCCACACCGGTGACCTTCAGCATATCAACGACCTTGGAACGAAGTTCGGCGTGGCGTGATGGAACCGCGTCGCGGTGTTTTCTGATGGCACTATCGACAATCCGGTAGGCTTTCAGCGTCTGGCGCAGATTGTTGTCAACCGCCACCTGGATGAAGAACTCCTGCTCATCGGCCGAGTTCATCTCACCATTAAGGTAGCGTTCAACCAACCGTTCCTGTTCCGTGCGCGTCATTGTGCCTCCCCGGAGATGTCTTGATCGCCTGTCTGCTTGTTGTCGTCGTCTAGTCCGATCATAACCGATATGATTCTGCCGAGGTGAGCTCTTGCCCGCCATGCGCGGGTGCGAACCGCACCAACCGGTTCGCCGAGCATTTCGGCAATTTCGTCGAAACGATACCCGGAGTACGCATGCAGGACCAGGACTTCGCGCTGCGCCACCGGCAGATGCGGCAGAGCAAGGATGACCAGTTCCTCCATATGCGAGAGTTCCGGGACTTGAGCAATGGGATGGTTTGATTCCGGCAGCTCATCAAGGTCGGCATGACGACGTTCTCTGCGAATATTATCCAGACAGAGGTTTCTTGCAATCGTCAGGAGCAGACCGAGAGGATTCTGCACGGTAGTGCGCTCGTTATTGCGCAGGCGGATCACCCGTTCCCACATCTCTTGTGTAAGATCTTCAGCCTGCTGCTCGTTGCGGGCGAACTGGAGGCAGTACAGGTACAGCCTGTGATTGTGCCGGTCGAACATTTCAACCAGGGCACGATCATCCCCTTCCAGGAACCGGGCGAAAAGCTCCGGGTCGCTGCTTGGAGTTTTGGACTGGTTAGTCTCCCTGTTATGCGTCACAGCCTTCCGCGAGGAGAGGATTTGATTATACCAGATCATAGGCTTGAGAGAGTCTTCCCTGGTATAACGAAACGAGTTTCTGAAACGTCACCACCAAATCTTTTTTTTTCTCGAAGTGTGATGTTTAGATTCGTTGCAACGTTCTTAGGAAGTAAAGCGTGCAGTGTGTCTATACGTATCATAATCGGTGATATGCTGTCCTGGATTCAGTCCCCGTGGGGCCGGCTGTTGGAACCGGTTTGCCGGGATCGCTGAACCCGCCGGAAGGCTTTGCAACCTCTTAACGTGCTTCGCGGCTTCCTCACCCCTACGTTCCGTGCTCCTTTCTGCCGCGGAACGAGCCGGTTTATCATGATGCGCACTTGTTTGCTGAGGCGTGCACACCCATGTGATCAGAGGCTTCTCGATGAAGGTACGTTATTCCCTTACGCAGAGCTTGTACGCTTGCGTGATGGCTTTTGCCATCTCGGCGGCGGCGCATGCGCAACCTGCATCACCCCAGCAGTTGCCAGGCACCAATGCTGTACGGTTCATCGAAAATCGGGGGCAGATCGCCGGCACCCTTGGCGATCTGCGCCCCGATATTCTTTATACCGCCGCCTCCGGCAATGTCAAGGTCTACTTCCGTAACTCCGGCGTCTCCTACGTCTTCCTCCAGGTCAATACGCCCGCTCCCCAGCTCCCTTCGGAACATCCCTCGCCTCAGCTCTCCCAGGAAACCACGATAACCACCTACCGCATGGATATGGAGCTTCTCGGCGCCAATCCCTCCGCAGCGGTGGTTCCCGAGGATCAGTCCTCCGAGAAGATCAACTACTATACCTCCCGTTTCCCGAACGGTATCACCGGTATCCGCAGCTTCGGCCGCCTGGTCTACCGCGATATCTACCCGAACATCGATCTGGTGTTCTATGGGAACGGCGCGGGGATGAAATATGATTTCCTGGTCCGCCCCGGCGGCAATGTCGATGATATCCGGCTGCGTTATATCGGTGCCGACAGCATCCGCTCCACCGGCAACGGGACGGTGATCGCCTCCAACCCTCTCGGCAGCGTGGAGGAAGGGGCCATCTACAGCTACCAGCCCCTCTCGGCCTATCGCGCCTCGGCAACGATTCCGCAGGGAAGCCAGCAGGTGCAGGGCTCCTACGAGATCTCCAACGGGGTGATCTCCTTCGATCTCCCGTCGTATGATCCGGCCCGCCCCCTGGTGATCGATCCTCCCCTGCTCTGGTCCACCTACTGCGGCGGCAGCAGCAACGATGTCAGCGTCTCCTGGAACCACGGTTCCACCAGTATCGATATCGACCGGAACGTGCTGATAACCGGGTCGGCGGCAAGCTCCGATTTTCCGGTGACCGCCGGCGCGTTCCAGACCAGCCGCATGGGGGCCAATTTCACCTACGATGCCTATGTGGTGAAGTTCAATGCCGATGGCTCGCGCAAATGGGCCACCTACTTCGGCGGCAGCCAGGCCGACAACAGCTACGGCATCACCACCGATGCCAATAAGAATGTGATCTTCGTGGGCATCACCGGCAGCTCCGATTTTCCGGTTTCCGATGATGCCTTCCGCCGCCGCCGGACCAGCAGCAACGACGGCTTCATCGTAAAGCTCGACAGCAACGGCAGCCGCTCCTGGGCCACCTATTTCCCGAACGGCACCTGCTCGTCGGTGGCGGCCGATGCGGCCGGCAACATCCTGATCGGCGGCACCGCCACTTCCGGTCTGGTGACCACGCCAAGCGCGTTCCAGCCACGGATGAAGGGATATGGGCCGGATGGTTTCATCGCCAAATTCAGCAGTTCCGGGCAGCTCCGGTGGAGCACCTACTACGGCGGATCATCTCCCAGCGAAGGGGTGGGGAGCATCGCCACCGACGACCGCGGCAGCGTCGTGGTCTCGGGCTACACCATGAGCACCGATTTCCCGGTCTCGGAGAACACCTTCCAGCAGAATTTCGCCGGGGGTACCGATGCGTTCATCATCAAGCTCGATAGCAACGGCAACCGTTCCTGGGCCACCTATTTCGGCGGTACGGGGTATGATTACGGCTACGGCGTGGCAACCGACCGCACCGGCAGCCTGGTGTTCACCGGCTATACCTCCAGCACCGATCTGCCCACGCTCCGTGCGTTCCAGACGCAGAACCGTGGAGGAAACGATGGCTTCGTGGCCCGGTTCGACGGGGAGGGAAACCGGCTCTGGGCCACCTATTTCGGTGGCAGCTCGCAGGATTACAGCTACAACATCGCCGTCGATAACAAGAGCAATATCTGGACGACCGGGTACACGCTGAGCACGAACTTCCCGGTCACTCCCGATGCCTACCAGAGGCAGATCGCCTCCCCGTACGCATCCGATGCGGCCGTGGTACAGATCGATAGCAACGGGCAGCGCGTCTGGGCCACCTATCTGGGAGGAGTCAATTACGATTATGCCACCGGCATCGCCATCAGCCCGGTGGGCATCGTGGTGTCGGGTACCACGTCCAGCAGCGATCTTCCCACCAGCGACGATGCCTTCCAGCTTCGCAACGCCGGGAGTTTCGATGCGTTCATCACGCAGTTCTGCAATGTGATGGCTGCATCGATTACCGTCAATGGAATCAAGGAGCTCTGCAGCGGCGATTCCACCGTGCTGATGGCCCCTCCGGGGTTCCCGGTCTACCTCTGGTCCACCGGAGAGACCACGCAGTCGATCACGGTGAAGTCGCCGGGGCGGTACAGCGTGTCGCTGGGTGTGGGTGGTTGTTTCGGTACCACCGAGGGGGTGAATATCATCGTGCATCCGGTGCCCAGACGCGTGATAGGGGTGATAGGCTCCGCGCAGCTCTGCGAGGGGGATAGCGCCATCCTCACCCCGGGAAAGGGGCTCCTCTCGTATCGCTGGTCCACCGGTGATACCACACCCTATATCGTTGTTCGCGAGGCCGGGCGGTTTACCGTCAGCTTTACCGACAGCAATGGGTGCGTGGGGAGAAGCGATACGCTGGAGGTGACGATGAACCCGAGGCCGAAACCCGTGATTACCCCGATGGGAAAGCGCGTGTTCTGCGAGGGGGATAGCGTGGTGCTGGATGCCGGCCCCGGCTACCGCTCGTATCTCTGGTCGAACGGGGAGACATCGCAGCAGATCTCCGCCCGCGTCTCCGGACAGTATTCGGTGCGGGTCGCCAACGATGCGGGCTGCTGGGGCGAATCTGACCACCTGACCGTACGGGCTCTTCCCGCCCCGCGCTTCCGTATCGCGCCGCTCCTGCCCACCGCATTCTGCGAGGGAGACAGCACGGTGCTTACGGCATCCTCCGAGTTCGCTTCGTATCGCTGGTCCACCGGCGATACCACCAAGACCATCACGGTTCGCAAGGGGGCGCGCATCGTGCTGACGGCCTTCAATGAGAAGGGATGCAGCAGCAGCGCCACGATCACTACGGAGATCGCTCCGTATCCCAGCCCGACGATTCTGCCGAGCCGCTCCCCCCGTATCTGCGAGGGAGAGAACGTGGTGCTTGATGCCGGCGATGGCTACAGCAGCTATTACTGGTCCACCGGCCAGAGAACCCAGCGGGTGACGGTGACCGAGCCGGGCCTCTACGGCGTTACGGTTACCAACAGCCTCGGCTGCCCCGGAACTTCCAATGTCATCAAGGTGGAAGTGCTTCCGAAACCCTCCACCTCTCTCAGCGGGCCGCTGGCGGTCTGCCTGAAGTCCAGAGCCACGTACAGCGCTCCGGCCGATCCTGCCCTGAGCTACGAGTGGAGGGTCAGCGGAGGGGAGATAGAGTCGGGCTGGGGAACCAGCAGCATCCGTGTGAAGTGGGGCACGGGGGGCATCGGCAAGGTGCAGCTCAGCGTGCGCAACCCCGGCTCCATCTGCGCCACCGATACCATGCTTATCGTGGATGTGGGCGGGGGGCTGGTGCCGGCCATCACCGCGCAGGGATCAACCTCGCTCTGCCAGGGAGGAAGCGTGGTGCTGGATGCGGGCGAGGGATATACGCGCTACGTCTGGTCCAACAACGAGACCACGCGCACCATCACGGTGGACCGTGCCGGAAGCTATACGGTGACCGTCACCGACCCCGGAGGATGTGTCGGCATCTCGAAGCCGGCCGTGGTGGAGCAGGTTGCCATGCCGCAGCCGAAGATCACGGCGCTCGGAAGCACCACGTTCTGCGCGGGAGGGAGCGTCACGCTGGATGCCGGCCCCGGCTACACCACCTACCAGTGGTCGAACGGTGCAACCGCGCGCCAGATCGTGGTGGATGATGCCGATAGTTATACGGTGATCGTGACGAACGCCGGAGGATGCGAGGCGGTGTCTCCGCCGGTTGCCACGATGGTAACCCCCCTCCCCTCCCCCAGCATCGCCGGTCCCGGAGTGGTCTGTCTTGGCGTGCGTGCCACCTACTCCGCACCGGACGTGGAGGATCATCGGTATTACTGGACGCCGGTTGGCGGGAAGCTGATCTCCGAGCAGGGCTTGCCGATCGCGATTGTGGAATGGAACAACGAAGGTGCCGGCCGCCTCGATCTCCAGCAGGAATCCCCCGATGGCTCGTGCGTGGCCTCCACCTCCGCTGCGGTGATGGTCGCCAGCTCGTTGCAGCCGCAGATCACCTCCGCCGGACCGACGACGATCTGCGA
The DNA here is from genome assembly GCA_048594725.1 of Candidatus Kapaibacteriota bacterium. GTDB lineage: Bacteria > Bacteroidota > Ignavibacteria > OLB7 > OLB7 > JAFDZV01. The sequence continues at coordinate 13,565 of JBMDXA010000203.1, read as the reverse complement.
GGGGAAGACGGTGACGCTGGATGCCGGTGCCGGTTATGCGGCCTACCAGTGGTCGAACGGCAGCACCGATCGCACCATCACGGTGGATCGTGCCGGCGCCTACTGGGTGACGGTCACCGCCGACGGCGGATGCAGCGGCAGTTCCGCTCCCATCGTGGTCACTACCAGGGCGCTTCCGCTGCCGGCGGTGGTGGCGCTCGGATCGACGGAGTTCTGCGAGGGGGAATCGGTGATTCTGGAAGCTCCGGCAGGGTTTGCTCGCTATAGCTGGTCCAATGGTGCCACCGGCCGTGCCATCGAGGTGAGGGCTGCCGGAACCTACAGCGTGGCCGTGGCCGACGATGGCGGATGCGAAGGAATATCGATGCCGGTGGAGGTTGTGGTGCATCCGATACCGGAGCAGCCGCAGATCACCGCAACCGGTGAGTTGCTCGCCGCCCCGCATGCGGCCGCGTATCAGTGGTTCTTCAACGGCAGACCGCTTCCCGGAGGGAGATCGCGCGAGCTTGTTGCCGCCGATACCGGAGCCTATAGCGTTACCATCAGCAATGCGGGCGGATGCAGTGCCACATCGGAGGAGTTCTTCTTCCGGCGCACCGTGGCCCCCGCGATAGCTCACAAGGTGGGATTCGGAACCGCCAGCGCCCATGTGGGGAACAGGTTCCGGATGGCGATGTCGGTGGACCCCGGGCTGGCGAGCGAGGATGATATCCGGGGCTTCAGGGCATGGATCAGAATTCCGTCCGGTTCCCTCTTCCTTCATCGCGCCATCTCGCCGGATGCCGGGGCGCCCGGAGAATATACCAGTGCCACGGCGGGATCGGAGGATCGCATCGTGATCGATCGCCCCGCCTCCAGCCCGCTGCTGACCGGCAACGTGCTGTTCGAGCTGGAACTTGAAGGACTTTCCACCGGCGTGCCGCTCAACCGGATACTCATCGACAGCGTTGTCTTCAGCGATGGAAGCAAGGGGATCATCGGCAGCGATGGAACCGTGATTCTGAGCGGCTGCGACGTCGGGCGGAGCTTCGATTACAGCAAGCGGGTGCGTCTGCAATCGATCCGTCCAAACCCCGTCAGCCACGAGGCGGCCATCCTCTACCGTGCTCCCGCAGGCGCTGAAGTCGCCATCCGGCTGGTGAATACCACCGGTCAGGAGGTGATGAGCGGTACCCTTCCGCCGGGCACCGGCGAGGAGCAGGAGATATGGCTGCCGCTCGGCAGCGTCGACTCCGGCGTCTATATGCTGGAACTGCGCGACGGCAGCGAGATCAGCACGATGCCGCTCGTCATCCAGAAGTAACCGGACCTCGGGTCATGAAGATTGCGTGGGCATGCTCCATTCTGGCCGTTGCTCTCGTGGCTACAGCCCCGAGCCATGCCCAGCCTGCCCTCCCCGCTCCCGCCGCGCCGCTGCTGCTGGGACCGTTCGGGGGATTCGATTTCGCCCTGGAATCGGCTCGTATTCCCGTCTATGCCTCCTCCGCCGATTGCGGCGAGTTCACCTCCGGCACGGCCGGTGTCGCCGGCGCCGGCGTTCTTCTCTCCCTCCCCTCCTTCTTCGATACAAGACTTGGATTGTCGGTGGCGGCCGGCGTGGCGCGTTCCAGAGGGACGTTCGTTGCGGTTCCGGCCGAGCCCACCACGGTGGCCGATCGGGGAACGATCATCAGCCTGGAACGGGAGTACCGGCTGGATCATGATCTGCTTCGCTTCTCGGCCGATCTGCTGGCTACCCTCCAGCCGGCCGAGCGCCTGGAAATCGCCGCCGGTGCCTCGCTCGGATACCAGACCTCCGCCTCCTTCACGCAGACCGATAATATCACCGGCCCGGACGACTATGCCTTTCCCGATGGAAAAACGACCCGTCTGATGGTGGATGGAACGGTGCTGAGCCGTGCGAGCGTGCAGGCCGGGCCGCGCATCAGAATCGCCTATCGTCTTCCGCTCGGTCCCCGGCTCTGGCTGCAACCGGCGGTGACCGCCTATGCCGATCTTCTCTCCCCTGTTCGGGAGGCACAGTGGCGGAGCTTCTCGGTTGGAGGGGGAGCGGCCGTGCTGTTCGATCTCTCGCCGCGTGCGGCTGCCCCGCCGCCGGAAGATCCCCTCCCCCCCGCTCCCCTGCTGGCCGCCTCCATCGAACTGTATGGGGTGGATGAGGAGGATCTTCCCCAATCTGTTGCGGTAATCAAGGTGGATGAGGAGCTGTATCGCCAGAACACGCCGTTGCTGCCGGTGGTCTATTTCGGGCGGAACACCGCGGAGATGCCGGAACGCTACGAGGAACTGACACGCTCCGGTGCCGATACGTTCCGTCTGGCACATCTCTCCGGCACCGGCATGCTGGAGATGCAGCATCGTGCGCTCGATGTGATCGGCTGGAGGCTGCGCGCCGATACCAGCGGGCGCATCACCCTGATCGGCTCCACCTCGCACGATGAGCCGGGGGCTCTTGGACGGGGCCGTGCCGAGGCCGTGCGCTCGTATCTGGAGGAGATCTGGGGGATAGAACGGGAGCGGATGATGATAGGTGGTTCCGGGGGCGGGGGGCAGCTCCAGCGTTCAAGCGAGATCACTGAGGATGGGCGTGCCGACAACCGCCGGGTGGAGATCATGGCGAACACGCCCGGCATCACCGCGCCGATCGTCACCGAGCAGGTTGTGCGCAATTTCAATCCGCCGATGATCCGCATTCTCCCGTCGTTCGAAGCGGAGGCGGGGGTGCAAAGCTGGAGCGTCACAATCTCGCAGGAATCGAGCATCATCGCCCGGTATTCCAGCGAGGGGGAGGGCAACACCGAGGAGCTTACCTGGAATATCATCCACGATCGCATCGATTCGGCACTGGCGCCGCTTGTGGCCGAGCTTGTGGTAGAGGATTCGCTCGGCGCCAGCGTGGTGGCCCGCACGGAGATCCCGCTCCATCTGGAGAAGCGTCTGAAAGTAGTGGAGGGGCAGGTGCAGCGGGAGGAGAACCGGGAGCAGATAGCGTATACGCTGGCCGCGTTCAACTATAATTCCGCGGAGCTTACCCCCCAGCATAGTGCTCTGCTCAGGGAGATAGCGCGCGAGATACGGGACAGCGCCCGCATCTCCATTACCGGATATACCGACCGTGTGGGAGATGAGCGCTCCAATGCGGAGCTCTCCACCCAGCGGGCCGAATCTGCCGCAAAACTGTTGCGGACCCTGCTTCAGGGTCTGGGCGTGCGGGAGGCCAGGATAAGAACGAGCGGGGCGGGGATGGAGACCGAGCGTTTTACCAATGATCTTCCGGAAGGGCGTGCCCTCTCCAGAGGCGTCACGGTGATGATAGAGCAGGACCCGGTTATGGAAGAGTCCGCTCCGTAAAAGCTTCAGGAATGGTATATACCATTGTGTGTCGCGCAAGCGCGTGAATTTTTCGCGCGTATTTCCGGTGCAGAGCCCTGTCCGGGGCTTTTGTTCGCCGGAAATACCCCTGGAAGAGCCTGGTTGCTGACTTTTTGTTGCAGCGGCCCGTTTGTTTGAATGCAATCCTGTTATCGTATTTTCCAAAATCCGAACAGGTTCACAGGGCATGTCTCAGCGTCCAGCGAGCATCCCGGCCATTTCCATAACATCTTCCCCCGCTTTACTTGTGGGCGCCGTCCCGCCTGTTTCTCCACGGCGTTCCTCTATTGCTCACCTTCAACTGCTCTGCTGGAGTCAGGTCCATGAACAAACTCAATATTTACCGCTTTCTTTCCCGTTTCCACTGGCCGAAATCCTATCTGGGGAAATTCCTTTTCACGGCATTTCTGGGGGTGCATGTGCCGTTGATCGCCCTGGTGATCTATGTGGCTACCTCCACCTACGATTGGGGCACGGCGGTTCCGGTGCTGGTGGTGGCGCTCCTTGCAACCCTGCTTGGAACCATCACCACGCAATATGTTCAGGGGCGCCTGCTTGCTCCGGTGCTCAAAACATCGGAGGCGCTGGAGGAATATGTGCAGCGCCGTACCCTTCCGGAGCTGCCGCCGCAGTTTACCGACGAGGCCGGCCTGCTGATGGGGAACGCACAGGTCTGCATCACTCACCTTGATGGCCTGCTCCGGATGAAGAACGATCTTCTGGGCGTTCTTTCGCACGATACCCGTCTTCCCATCTCCACCACCAGCCTTGCCAGCAGCATCTGCCTGGATATCCTGAACCAGCCGCAGCCGGATATCGAGGAGCTGCGCTTCATGATCGGGAAGATCCGCGATGCGGCCGACCGGCAGGCCGATATGATGAACAGCATCCTGATGCTGGCGCGCGCCGATGCCGGCGCCATCGCCGTGCAGCGCGAAGAGTCCGCACCGGGGGAACTGCTCCGCCAGGCGGCGTCAAACGTGCAGCTTCAGGCCGATGGCAAGGGCATCACCCTTGTGGTGGACGACCAGATACCCGCCGGCATGCATACCATGCTGGATACGGCCAAGACCGAGCAGGTGCTGAATAATCTGCTCACCAACGCCATCAAGTTCACCCCCAGAGGAGGAACCATCACCCTTGCGGGGAAGGCCGATAGCGGGCAGATCGAGTTTACCGTGCGCGACAGCGGTATCGGCATGGATCAGGAAACCCAGGCGCAGTTGTTCACCCCTTTCACCAGAGCCAAGCGCTCCGGAACCGCAAACGAGAAGGGGACGGGGCTGGGACTCTGGATCTGCAAGACCTTCACCGAACTTCAGGGGGGATCGATTGCGGTGGATAGCGGCGTTGGGGCGGGAACCACCATGCGCGTCTCGCTGCCGGTTATTCTCAAGCTCCAGGAGCAGGTGATGCCGCTCCGTCTTGCTTCCTAGATATCCCATCGTCATATGCCGGGAGCCCGGTTTCCCGCGCCTGCCTCGTTTACTCCGGTCTCCGGGAGTACCGAGGCAGTACGGCAGGCGGAAGAATAGAGGCTCATAAAAAAAAGGTAGCCGCAAACTTCGATCTGTTCATACAGAGAAAAGTTTGCGGCTACCTGTTATCAATAAAGGGCATCTGCAGGGATTGTCTGGTACTACGTTGATAGCCGTTTGCCGATGTTCGCCAAGCTGGACACTTGTTGAACCGAGCCGCGCTGAGTCTGGACACTCATCGTGGTTGGACCTCTGTTGCAGGGCTGGATCGTATAGTTCCCGGTTTCGCCGAGCTGGACACTCGTTGAATCAGGGACATCCGTACCGATACATGTTGCTCGTGCGCACCAGGTGCCAATCGTTCGGGAGGGATTGGAATTTCAAGTGTAAGCAGTATCGCAAGGGTTGTAAACTCACTGTTGGAGGCATCTACGCTGCGTATCCGACTGGACCTCGGAGTCTGCTGTAGTTGTCGCACATCTGACTGGACCTCAGATCTGCGCTCTGCATCGTACATCTGACTGGACCTCAGATCTACTCTGTGGAAGCTGGTTTTTCTGGACCGAATCCCATCTTCCTGATGCCGCCGTGATTCTAAGAGATGCATTCCCTGGTCACACGAGCTTGTTGTCAAACAACGGATGCAAAGTTATCGTGCGAAGGTTAGGCAAACATTAGATGGATCGGTGACGATGAAAAAAGTATGGTATCGGGTGCTGTTATTTTCTCTCCAGCCATCTTCTCCCCTCCGGTTCCCTCCGCAACGGTCTTGCAGCCACCTGCGGGTAACATTCCCGGGATGGCGCGTCCTGCTCGAGTTCTACTCTCGGCCCTCAACCGGGATGGCCTATAAAGAAGGTAGCCGCAAACTCTAATCTGTTCTGGACGATACAGAGGAAAGTTTACGGCTACCGCTATCAGATAAAGGGATTCGCAGGATTAACCCGGTACTGCCGTGATCGTATCTACCGATGTTCGCAAGGCTGGACACCTGTTGAACCGAGCCGCGCTGGGTCTGGACACCCACCGTGGTTGGACCTCGCTGTAGAACTGGATCGCTGAGTCTGGACCTCGCCGAGCTGGACACTCGTTGAATCGGGACATCCTGCCAGTAAACGCTGCTCGTGTACGCTGAACGATGATCTCCGGGAGGGACCGTTTCACACGGTTGGGCCATCGTTGCCATACGATGCCGGGGCCTTGTGAAAAATGTAAGCAGTATCGCAAGGGTTCTTAAGCTGGAGGAGCTATCTCGGCATATCCGGCTGGACGTCGGATATGGTTTCTGGAAGCCGGGGATTTCTGGACGGAACCACCGGCGTTCTGATAGCACCACCGGGAATCTGAGCGATCATCCCCTGGGTACACGAGCGTGTTGTCAAACAACGGATGCAAAGTTATCGTGCGAAGATTAGACGAACATTAGATCGTGTGTTGGAACATGCATCGTTCTGTGTCTCTTCCGCTCCGCGCCTCGCTGCGCCATGCCGCAGAAGCTCCCGATAGGGTGAAAACGGCTCCGGCCGGGATAAGTCCCGGCCGGATGGCAATCGCCCCTGAATCTTTTCTTTCCTGTTTTCCCGAATTACGAGCCCAGGCTGAGGCGGTAACCGGCGCCGCGCACCGTATGGATCAGCGAAACATCGTATCCCCGGTCCACGCTCTGGCGCAGGCATGACATCAGCGACTCTATCACATTCGATTTGGGGTCGAAATTTCCGTCCCACACATGCTCGGCGATGGCGTCGCGGGTAACCACCTTCTCATAATTGATCGCCAGATATTCCAGGAGGGCGAACTCCTTGGCGGTAAGGGCGATAGCCTTGCCGGCGCGCGTCACGCTGCGGCGTGCGGTATCGATCACCAGGTCGCCGATGCAGATCTCGGCGGTGCGCTGTTCGGAGCCGCGCCGCGTAAGGGAGCGTACCCGCGCCATCAGTATGCCGAAGTTGAACGGCTTGACCAGATACTCATCGGCTCCCACATCCAGCCCGTTGATCACATCCTCGCTCGATCCCAGTGCGGTCAGCATCAGGATGGGTGTCATCAGCTTCTCCTGGCGCAGCCGTTTGCAGAGCGTACGGCCATCCATCTTGGGAAGCATCACATCCAGAATAAGGAGGTCGTAATCATTGCAGAGAGCATAATCGAGCCCCTCTTCCCCGTCGCGGGCAAGATCAACACTGTAATGCTGCGATACGAGCCCTCGCCGGAGGATCTCGCCGCTGTCATCATCATCCTCTACCAGTAAGATTCTCATACGTTTCTACGAAAGGGGGTTCATTGCGGGCGCAATGAATACTGGATAATAGATAGGCCTCCCGGATTCCGGATATGATCGATTGCAAGGGAGGAGGATCCAGCATTGGGGGGGGAAGAGACCTCAGGGCGTGGACTGCCCCGAAACGTAACAGGCGGAGGATGCTGGACCACACGATATCCGCACATTTCTGGCAAACAAAAATATTACTATGAAGGTTCCATTACAAGTCTCAACCCGTTTTCCCGATGGCGAAAATGGTGGTGTGCAGGGGCGAAACGGATGCGGCCCCCGGTGAGCCTGTGCTCCGGGGGCCGCCTGCAACCGTTGTCGTTTCCGGGGATGCGGGTTACTTGATCGGGAAGTACCCGACCTCCTTCACCACGCTCTGTCCCTCGTCGCTCAGCACCCAGTCGATATACTGCTTGGTGGCGCCGCTCGGCTGCTGGCGCAGGTAGAAATACAGATCGCGGGAGAGGGGATAGGCGCCGGAGCGGATATTCTCCTCGGTGGGGGCCACGGCGGGGCCGCTGGCCGGGATGATCTTCAGCATCTTCACTCCCTTGGTGTAGGCCTCGCCCCCGTAGCCGATGCCGTTGGGGTCCTTGGTGATGGCGCTCACCACCGCGGCCGTGCCCGGAAGGGTCTGCGTGGATGCGGCGAAATCGCCCTTGTTCAGCACATGCTCCTTGAAGAAGGTATAGGTGCCGGAGCTGTTCTCGCGGCCGTAGAGGATGATCTTTCCATCGTTTCCTCCCACATTCTTCCAGTTGGAGACCTCGCCGGAGTAGATCTTGCGGAGGTTGTCCATGGAGATGGAGTCCAGCGGGTTCGCCTCGCTGACGTAGATGGCTACGCCATCCTTTGCCACGGCGATCTCTACCACGCCGGAGCCGAACTTCTGCTTGATCTGCTCGCGCTCCTGGTCGTTCATCGGGCGGGACGCGTTGGCGATATCGGTGGTACCGTTGATGAGCGATGAGATGCCGGTGCCGCTTCCTCCGCCGGTGACCTGCACCTGGATGTTCGGGGTCTTGCCGCCGAAGCGCTCGGCCCAGGCCTGCGCCAGAAGGACCATCGTATCGGACCCCTTCTGGGTGATCACTTCCTTCTTGGTTTCCGTTGCGGCATCCGCATTCTTCTTTTCCTTGCCGCCGCAACCCACCGCAATCAGAGCGCTCAGCAGAATGAGCGTGGAGTTCTTCAATACGCCGTTCATACGTTCCATTGGGATTGTTGGGAGGGGGCCTCTGGCCCTACGGTGCCGCGCGGTTGAGCATATCCGTGCGGCCGGCCTGTAGCCCGCCTGTTGAGAGATTCTGTCGCCACAATGTTACCGAATACCTCGCTGCAGGAGGTGTTAAGAACCCGTAACATGGTAACCCTGTCACCGTTTGAAAGATGTTCCGTGGGGCGGCTCGGCCCGCCGGAAGCGAATGCTCCTTCCGGAGCGGCCGGCCGGCTGCCGGTTCTGCCGGACGGCATTTCCTCTCCCGATGCCATGGCAATCCGGGAGCCGGGATGCCTGCTCCGGGCCGCTGGTGCTCCGGAGGATAATGGCGGGAATATCCGCCGCAACACCGCGAGGAGAACCGCCCGCGAAGAACTGCACGCGGCCTCCCTCCCCGTTGTGCGGTGCGGCCGCTGAAATCCGGGGCGCATGAATGCTTCCCCCTCTCTATATTCCCGCACATTCTCATGCTGGTGAACGCGTCTACTTCTACCATGAACAGGCTGATCGACCGCTTCGGGCGGAAGCATACATATCTCCGTATTTCGGTGACCGACCGCTGCAATCTCCGCTGCACCTACTGCATGCCGGAGGAACAGATGCAATGGAAGCGGCGCGATGAGATCCTCAGCTACGAGGAGATCATCCGCGTTGCGGGTGTGGCCGTGGGCATGGGGATCGAGAAGATCCGCGTTACCGGCGGGGAACCGCTCGTGCGCAACGATATCGAGCGGCTGCTGCTGGGGCTGCGCGACATACCGGGATTGAAGAGCCTTGCGCTCACCACCAATGCCGTTCTGCTCCGCCGCAAACTCCCCGCAGTGCGCGAGGCGGTGGATAGCCTGAATATTTCGCTCGATACGTTCCGGGCCGATCGTTTCCGGGAGCTTACCCGCCGCGATGCCCTGGATGAGGTGCTGGCCGGGATCGATGCGGCTATCGAGGCCGGTTACCGGAATACGAAGATCAATGCGGTGATCATGCGGGGCGTCAACGACGACGAGATCATCGATTTCGTCCGCTATACCGCCGTGCGCCCGGTTGCGGTGCGGTTTATCGAGTTCATGCCCTTTGCCGGCAATGCCTGGAACCAGGATCACTGCATGACGATGAGCGAGATGCTGGAGGTTGCCGGGCGGGAGTTTCTCCTGGAACGTATCCCGGATGGTCCCTCCCCCATCAGCCGCGATTATCATATCACCGATCGTGCTACCGGCGTGCGCCACAGGGGAACCGTGGGGGTGATCGCATCGATGTCGCAGCCGTTCTGCGATAGCTGCTCGCGCCTCCGCATGACCGCCGAGGGGATGGTGATGCCCTGCCTGCATTCCCCCCTCGAATTCGATGTGCGCGATGCGCTTCGCCAGGGGCGAGATGATGACGCCATCGCCGATGTCTTCCTCCGTGCGGTGGGGGCCAAACCGAAGGAGCATCTCTCTGCCGAGGAACTGCTGCAACAGACGGGACGGGTGATGATTCAGATCGGCGGCTAACCGCTAATCCTCGCGAATCGTGGCTGGCGGGGGTGGGGGATGGCTTCAGCGGATCGTAGTGGCGGGATGAAATCTTCGCGAATGGGAGCGAGGATGTCCGGAGCCGGGGGGCGATGCGATCGGGCCCGATGGGCTCGTGGAGCGGATTTCATAGCGGGGTAGCTGGGTCGCCGATCATAGCTGGCGGGGGAGGGTTTCAGTGGCCCATTCTTTCCCTTCCTTGTCCTGGGCTCGGTCCCCTGGGCCCGGTCCGGGTGAACACTCCTGTAGGCTCACTGCGGTAGGCCCTCTCCTTTTCAGCTTCCACCTACTAGCCGCATACTCCGAACTCCTCCAGTCAGGCACGTATTGTGTTCCGGATTTCAGCGGAGAATCCTATGCATACACATGAACCATATTCAACGCGCCTTGCACGGGGCACCCTGCTGATGATTCATTCGCCGACAGTGGGGGTGCGCTACGCATATCTGCGGCGGCTGATCGCTTTCGAATCGGCGGGCATGGTCGGCGTGGCGCTGCTTGCCGCATCGCTTGGCTGGCTGGGGCGCGAGCCGGTGGTGCTGCTCGGCGGGTTGCTCGTGGCGGCTACCGCCATCATCTCCTGGGTCATCCGTTCCGTTCGTGTTCTCTACCGGCACCGCCGTACTCCCACCATGCTGCTGGTCTCCGAACAGGGGGTCGGCGCCATCCTTTCCAATACCCGCTCGCTTCAGTTCCAGTGGAAGAGCCTCTATGCCAGAACCATCCATCTCCAGGCCCGCATGCGCGCGGTGCCGCCACAGGGAGGGACCAGGCAGAATGGCGAGGGATGGTCGCGAGCGCTTATGCTGAAGGGGAAGGGGGGGCGGCTCTATCTCACCTGCGATCTCGACGGCTACAACGAGCTGATGGAGATTCTGGCCGATTACAACATCCCTCTTGCCCCTGCGCGCAAGATCATCCCGCCGGGAGCTGATGCCGCCCTGCGCTCCGGTATGGAACGCCGTCTCTGGCAGGCCCGTAACTGACACGCTGGCGCGTGTTCCCGGTGCCTCCTCGCGATATGCCGCATCACCCGGGATCTGATACTGAATCCCTGCACGAAGAATAATTAGTACGCGAAGCCGCGGAGTCGCCAGGAGCGCAAAGAAGAGGAAGAGATGAATATTTTCTTTTCTCTCTTTTTTCTTTGCAACCCTTTGCGCCTTCGCGGCTCTGCGTGATGGCTCTGCTCCGGCATGTCCCCGGGAATAGTCAGCTCCGGCGGAGTATGTCAGCATCCATTATTTCATCACCAGAAATGGCCGTACGACGCATTTCCCGCCAATCGCCAGGCTGTAGAAATATGCCCCTGCTTCAAGCCCGGTCATGTTGATAGTGGCCTGATAGACCCCGGGTGTCTGGCGCTCCGAGAGAACATTCCGCACCGGCTCGCCGAGCGCGTTGAGGATGCCGATCACCACTTCTGTTTCTCCCGTTGAATACCAGCGCCGAAGGTGGTAATATTGGGCCGGCGTGTACACCCCTGGTTGTCTGTACCGCCGGAGCGAGGCTATGAATAATCGCGGCATCACCACGCATGAAGCCGGCCGGTGGCTCCCGGAATGTCGGCTCGCTGTATGGCTCTTTGCCCGCTTCAGTATGGCTGTGTTGAAACATATCCAACCCAACAAGGAGATCACGCCATGAAACCGTTCGCTACGCCGTTACGCCATCTGCTTACGATGGCCGCCTTTCTGATTCCACCCCTGCTGCACGCACAATCCCCGCGGATGATTCTGATCGAAGAAGCGACAAACGCGAGCTGCCCCCCGTGCGCCGCGCAGAATCCCTTCTTCGAATATTATCTCTCGCTGCCGCACAACCGCGCCGATATCATCCCGGTGATCTATCGCGCCAATTTTCCGGGACGCGATATAATGAACGCCGCTAATCCGTTGATGCACAACGGGCGCGTGACGTATTATGGGGTCACCGGCGTTCCCTCCGCCCTGGTCAACGGCAAGGTGCCGGCTCCCTCCGGGGGCAGCTATGCCGGTGCCCCCTCCGATACGGTGGCGCTTGCGCGCGAGGTGAACAAGCTGCGCGGCACCATGTCGCCGATCACCATCGCCATCAACGAAACCCGCACCGGCGGCACGGTGAACGCTACCGTGGAGATCTCCAGTACCGAGGCCCTTGCCGGCAAGACGCTTCAGATCGTGGCGGTGGAGGGACATCATTATTACGCCAGCGCCGGCAGCAACGGCGAGAAGGATTTCCGGCATATCGCGCGGAAGATGCTCCCGGATCATAACGGGACCGCGCTGGATCTGGCCGCAGGAGAGAAAAAGACGTTCACCCACGAGTTCACTCCCGATACCTCGTGGAACTCCGACCAGATGTATCTGGTGGCGTTCGTGGTGGACCCCGTCACCAAGGAGGTGTTGCAGGCGGGCACCGATCAGGCAACGATCAGCGCCACATCGAACACCCCGGCCGCGATCATCCAGCAGAGCGGCGAACCGGGCATCTGGGCATCGGCCCTGACGGCCAGCAGCAGCGGCGAGTACACCGTGGAGATCGAACCCAAATTCCCGGAGGGATGGACCAGCTCCGTGACGGTGAACGACAAGATCGTGGCGAACGGCGGGAAGGTCACCCTCCAGAACGGCAGCGCGGCCAACCTGAACGTGGCTATTACGCCGGCAGCCAGCCTGAACGGCAAGGGATTGCTGACCGTGCGGGTGAAGGGAAATCTCGGCGGCGAGTGGTCGCAGAACTTCACCTACTACGCATCCGGATTGCAGGCGCTGGTGATCGTCAAGGATGAGGGGAACGAATACATCGCCCAGTATTACGATGAGGGCATGTCCAAGGGGGATGTGCGCTATGCGGTGGTGGAGCGGGGCGATGAGGGTCTGTTCGACTTCAGCAAGCACGTCATCGTCTACGAGGTCGGCAAGTGGATTCTGGAACGGCCGGATATCGAGAACCTGCGCGGGCTGTTCGATCGCGGCGGCATGCGGATGTTCATGATCGGCGCGGAGATCGGGTATGGTCTGGCCGATACCGCCAGTTCCAATCCGGAGGCGTACGATCCCGAGTTCATGCGGAACTACCTGCATGCCGACTACGTGGCCGACGACGTTCCCGGCAGCACCGTGCGCGGCGTGGCGGGGGATATCGGCGACGGGCTGGCCTTCTCCATCACCAACGGCATCCAGAACCAGGATACCCCGGATCAGATAGCCCCGCGCGATGGCGCGGTGCCGATCTACTACTACGGCACCGACGAGAGCAAGGTGGCCGGCATCCGCTACAACGATACCAGGACCCGTCTGATCTATCTCGGGTTCGGTGTGGAGGGGATGGCTAATGAGAACTGGCGCGGTGATGTGCTGAAGCGTGGAGTTGCCTGGCTGCTGGGTTCGATGAGCGCTCCGGATGCCCCGGCCGCCTCCGCAACCGCGCTGCTGGCACCGCAGCCGAACCCGGTCAGCGGGCGCTTCGAGCTGCCGTTCCGTCTGGAGACCTCGTCGCATGTGTCGATCGACCTGTACGATCTTCAGGGACGCCGGATCGCCCGCATCGCCGATGGCGCATACCAGGAGGGAGATCATACCGTGGGCTACGACGCCTCGGCTCTTCCGGCCGGAACCTACTTCGCGATCATGCAGGCCGGAGAGGCCCGCTCCTCGCGGACGGTGACGATCGCCCGGTAAAGCGTAGAGGTATCGATACCGTATATCGCATCAGGGGCGCGGCCTTTC
>JBMDXA010000202.1:0-20988 GCA_048594725.1 Candidatus Kapaibacteriota bacterium | reverse complement strand
GCGATCTCCACCTGATAGCCATTATAGCCGATCCGCGAACGTTCCGGGCGCACCGAATCGATGACGGTGGTCTGGCAGTTCTTGTCCGGCCGGGCCACCGTGAACCGGCGAAGCAGTTCCGGCGCGCCGAAACTTCCCCCGGCCGATTCTACGGAACGGACCACCAGCATCGAGATATCCTCTCCATATCCCGCAATGTTCTGTCTGCCGACGGCATAGAAGAGTTGCAGCATCCCATCCTCCCCCCGCGACAGCACCTGGGAGCCATCCACCGCTCCGGAAACGATCGGGATGATGCTCTTCCGGGCCGGAACCGTATCGAGCGCAGTACGGAACAACAGGAGGGTATCATGCATGATGGTGGCAACCGACCCATCATCGTTTCCATGGAAGGGGGCGGCGAATTTTTTCGTCCAGCTTCCGGCAGCGATCTCCCGTCCCTCTTCATCGAAGAGCAGCGGAAGCTGATCGCCACGAGGGATCATGGTATATCCCGGAATGCCGGCGGAGACAGCCCCCTGTTCCATCACGCCCCTCCCCCGCTCCACGGTCCGTGCGTCCAGGGCACCATCCTCCCCGATCGTCCGGGAGTAGATCGTCCCACCATCGCGATCATCGTTCCAGAAGAGCGTCAGGGCATTCCCCAGGCGCACCAGCCTCAACCCGCTGATCGGCCTGTCGTGCAGGATGGCTTCTCCCCCGATGAGGGTGCCATCCAAGGCGACAAGCTGGATATAGGCACTTCCTGTAGCTCCCCGCTGGTCGCTCCAGGCCACCACGAAACGATCCTTCAGCGGAAGCACCTGGATATATCCCGTCAGGAACGCCACCGCAGTGATCATCCTGGGGGTTCCCAGAGCTTTGCCATCCCGCACGATCTGCCCGTAGAGCACCCCGTAGTCCCGCGCCCCGGAATTCCCTCCGCTCCCCCATACCACCAGGGTCGCATCCCCCAGACGGGCCGCGGTCTGCACTCTGGCCTCGTTCGGGATACTCGCCCGGTAGATCGGCGGACTCAAACGTATATCGCCCGGCTGGGCGGCAAGGTTGGCGTACAGCAGGAAAACAAGGAAGGACGCGGGAACAAATCGTAGTAGGGACATGGCGCCACCGGTCATATGAAAGCATCCGGATACAGTATCGACCTGCTGAACACCGGAACACCGGACTTTGTTAGCCCTGCCGCTCAACAGCAATGGCCGCCCGGATTCCATAGGAATCCCAGGCGGCCATACAAATGCAGGTACAACGATCCTCGCTTATCCCCTTTCTCCTCCCTCCCCCTTTTCTCCTTCCTCCCCCAATCGAAAATCCTCCCCCCTCATCTCCCCAATCGAAAATCGTCAATCGAAAATCGAAAATCTCAATACTCTCCCCCCAGGCTCCGTGCGCCGGCGGCATGCCCCAGATCCGGGAGCCTGGCCGGGCGGTCTCCGGCAGCGGAGACATCGGTAAGGGATTTCAGGAAGGCGATGATATCGGCCTCCTCTGCATCGGTAAGATTCAGCCGATCGGCGGGAAGGGTCTGGTTGGGAACATCCAGCCCCATACCGGCACCACCACCATGATCGTAGAACTCCATCACCTGTTCCAGCGTGGCAAATGCGCCGTTATGCATATAGGGGGCGGTCAGCTCCACGTTGCGGAGCGTGGGGGTCTTGAACGCATGGCGCTGGAGTTCCACACGGTTGACCGCGAACCGGCCCGGATCGGGGTCGAGCTTCGGCCGCAGAGTGTCGGAGGTTTCGGTCACCCCCAGGATCTCCATTTCGGTTTTGGCGAACGTGGGGGGAACCGCGCCGTTGAACAGCGGCATGAAATGGCAGGTGCCGCATTTGGCCTTCCCCATGAACGTATTGAATCCCCGCCTGGCCGATTCCGGCAGCGCATTGTTCTCCCCGCGCAGATAGCGATCGAACGGGGCATTGTAGCTGTTCAGCGAACGGATATAACTGGCGAGGGCGATCCGCACGTTCAGATCGCTGATGGCCTTCTCCCCCCTCCCGTACGCCTTTTCGAAGAGCTTCACGTAGCCGGGGCTCAGGCGGAGCTTCTCCACCGAGACCGCGAGCGATCCATGCATCTCGGCGGGATTGGCGAGCACCGCCGTGGCCTGATCCTCCAGATAGAGCACCCGCCCGTCGAAAAAGGAGCTTCCCTGCAACCCCGCGTTCAGCAGCGTGGGGGCATTGCGCTCCACGCTCCCCTTGAAATCGAACGCCACGCTCCTGGCCGCGCCATCGGTAAATGCCAGTTCCGGACGGTGGCAGGACGCGCAGGCACGGCGGCCGTTCCCGGAAAGAACCGGATCGAAAAAGAGGGCCCGCCCCAGTTCCGTATGGGCCGGTGTGGTTTCCCAGGCGTAGCTCGGCGCAAAGAAGAGGGGATCGAACGCATCGCGATCGAAGGGGGAGGCAGCGGCTACCGAGATCGCCCGGCGATCCTCCGGGAAGGGAATGCCGAGAACCGCCTGCGCCCTATGAAGCGCCGAGTAGAGAGGATTGGCGTAGGCGCGGATGAAATGGAGCCGATCGAACCCGAGGAAATCGGGGTTGCTCTCCAGATTGGCGATTCCCCCCGCAAACAGGCTGTCGAGCCGGCGGCCGAGCAGCGGATCTTTCTTCCTGAGCTCGGGGGCATACGGGGCATATCCATCCCGCATCCCCTCCAGCGCTGCGGCGGCCTCGCGCACGGAGGTGGCGGCGATCGGAGAATCGAACCCGGCCAGCCCCAGCGCCATCACCCGCACGATCTGGCGGAGCATCGCATCGAAGATGTTCTGATCGGAGAGCTCCTTGGCCCCCGCAAGCGTCCTCAGGCGCAGGAGATTGGCCCGGAGCGATGCCAGATCATCCCGCACGGAGTCCCCCGGCATGGCCGGTTCGGCATAGAGCTTCTCCTCTATCACCTGCAAGCCCTCCGGCGCTATCACGATCTGGTTGGGGTCATCCTCCTCCACCTCGTCCAGCACCGGACCATTCAGACCGCGGGAGGTCTCCGGCGCAAACTGTTCGCTGAGGAACTCTATGCGCTTGTAGGCCAGCCGGGCATCGGCAAGGGCAAGCCGGGCTTCCCGTACAGAGGCGGAATCGCCGTTCATCCGCACAATCGCCGTTTCCAGAACGCGTACGGCGCTATCCAGCCGGGCGATCCCTGCCAGATATCCCTCTCTGACGGTCTCCCCTCTGGGGATGCCGGTTGTCCGCGCCGTGTTGCCGGCGAATCCATAACCGATCGCCAGCACCAGCAGAACGGAGGCGATCACGATAATGAGCCTTTTCATCAGAATTTCGATGTAGATGGAGGTAATGAAGGAGCCGCGGAACGCTCTGTTTCCGCGGCCCGATGCTGCTGGGCGATGCGCCTCGCCGGTTATCGCGGAAGCCCCTTGAGGATCACGATCTGGCTGGCCTGGTTCTCGTTCGGACGGGTGGAACCGCCGTCGGGATTCTTGTAGCGGTTGCCGGTCCAGGTGTGCGGCTGGATGCAGAGGGAGAAGGTGTTGGGGATGCCGATCTTGTCGGAGATATCGACCAGCGAACCATACTCCCACGAGCCGAACGCGGAATTGGCCGGACCGTACTTGGTATCGCCGCGATGATGATCCAGCTCGCTCACCACCTTCAGCCCCTTGCTGGCGATATCGTACTGATAGATGTAGGAGTCGTGGGTCTCGTCCTTGTAGCCGTTCGGATCTTCCTGCGTATAGACATAGTTGCTGGTCACGCAGATGTTGTCCACGTTCTGGAAGGTGCGGGCCGGGCCGTTGCGATCGTCGCCGTTGAGGATCACCTCCAGGGTTCCCTTTGTGGGATCGCTCTCGTTCAGGCGGAGACGATAGACGCGGCCGTACTTGCTGCGGGAGTAATCGGCGTTGGCGCCGGTATTATCCTGGCCGGTTACATTGAAATAGACCTCGCGGCTGTTGGCGCCCCCTCCCTTGCGGTAATCGACATCCTCCACGCGCCCGAACGCTATCGACTTCAGATCGGTCGATTTCTGGTTGAGCTGTGCGCCGGTCATGCCGGTGTGGTTGTCGATCTTGCGGAACTCGACGTTGTAGGTCTGCCCCACCTGCAGGTCCATCTCGCGCGGGTTGTTGTCGGTACGGGCCAGCACATACAGGCTGCCGTTATTGAGATCACCCACGGTATTGGACATGTACATGGCAACCTGGCCGCCGTGGGGACCGGAATCATCATCGCCGATCAGGATCACGGTCCTGCCGGCGTAGGCGGTCTTCGGCAGCGGAACGGCGTTCTCGGCATTCCAGTGGCCCAGCCCGCCCACGGTGTTCGACTGGCCGGCCGCACCCAGGGGGTTGATGGCGTGGGTCATCGATTCCTCGCCGCTCTCGCCGCAGGTAAGGTAGACCGGCCCGAAGCCATGCTCCTCCATGGAGGTGAGGGTGGCCGAGCAGAGACGCCACTTCCCACCATCGGAATTGACGATATACTCCCCTTTCACCGGCTTGAAGGTCTTGTCCAGCGTGATACGCGAGACGGAGAAAT
Organism: Candidatus Kapaibacteriota bacterium; assembly: GCA_048594725.1. Taxonomy (GTDB): domain Bacteria; phylum Bacteroidota; class Ignavibacteria; order OLB7; family OLB7; genus JAFDZV01. The sequence goes on along the minus strand of JBMDXA010000202.1, from coordinate 16,477 downwards.
TATCCTCGTGGTTGACGATCATCGAGAAGGTTCCATCGGCGTTCTTCATCAGGCCGCTGCCATCGGCCGAGCCGCCGAAGACGAAGTTCGGCGAGCCCTCCAGCACATCGTCGCTGCCGATCAGGGAAAAGGCTTCGATGCCGGAAAGATCCTTGAACTTCAGCAGCGCAGGGGTAACCGAACGGTTCTGGAGCACGGCATCGGTGGTCGTGGGGCTGGTGCCCTCGTCATCGCTGCAACCGTTCATCGCGAGCGTGAGCGCCGAAACGGCCATGAATGCGCCGGCACGTAGAAACAGAGAGGATATCATGCGGAGTAATCCGATTGATTGGGAATGATCTGGGGAGAATGGAAGCCCACTCGGTCGCTGAGCAGATTCTTCTGCCTGGGATCTCCGGGAGCATCGGAAAACTAGGATGGGGATGTTAGGCGAGTGTTATGGCCGTATTACCGGAACGTTATGTCGGATTTCCGATTTACGATTCTGGATTTCCGATCGAAGAGTTGAGCGGGGTTGCGATGGGAACGAGGCGTACGAGATCGCGCAGAGCCGCAGAGAACGCAACGAAGAATGAGCATGGTGATAATGTTTCCTTGGCGGCTTCCCGTGGTGCATCCGGCACAAACGAAACGGGGAGCCGGATTGGTGATCCCGGACTCCCCGTTGCACGATAACGCTCTCTGCCGCTGTACGATCTCTCTCCTACAGCCGCACCACCTCGCCGCTCTCCAGCGATTCCACCGCCGCAAAGGTGGCAAGGGTGGTATCGTAGAGGCTCTGGAAATCGATCGGCATCGCACCGCCGCTCTTCATCGCCTGAAGTGTCAGTTTAACTTCTTCGGCGTGTCCCTTGTCGCCATTGAACTTATCCACTTTCGTCTTACGCCCCTGCGCAAGGGTAAGATCACGGAAATTGTTCATGATGGCGCTGCGCCCGCCGCCGAACACCTCGAAATATTCCTTCGGGATGGAGGGATCGCCGTTGGCAAGATAGACGAGCGTTCCCACCGAACCATCGGAGAACCGGATGGTGATGGAGACCGAATCGGCATTCCGGGTCATCTCGTTGCTGGAGCCGATCGCCGCCGCATAGACGCTCAGCGGACGCGCCCCGGTCAGGAACTGCATGCAGTCGATGAAATGGCATCCCTCGCCGATAATCCTCCCCCGCTGCGATTCGGCCTGGGTCCAGTGGTCCAGCTTGATGAAGCCGGCATTCACCCTGTAGAGCATCGAAAGGGGCTCGCCCACGCCGTTGAAGTGGCGCTTGATGCCGCGCAACGGCTCGGAGAAGCGGCGGTTGAACCCGACCATCACCCGGTCGCGCCCGGCTTCGGCCAGTTCCCGTATCACGGCCAGCTCCTCGCGGGTTATCGCCAGCGGTTTCTCCACGAACACCTGCTTCCCCTCCTGCAGCGCCTTCACCACATAGGAGGCATGGGAATCATGCCGGGTGGCAACGAACACCCCATCGATCTCCGGGCGTTTCAGGAGCGCATCGGCTTCGGTTGCAGCCTCCTCGAACCCGAACTTCTCCGCCACCGACCGGGCATTGACGGAGGTGGTGGTAGCCACCGCCACCAGCCGCGAACCGGCGCTTTTCACCGTCGGGAGGAGGTAGCTCTGCGCAAAGCTCCCCGCGCCGATAAAGCCGATTCCCAGCGCTCCCGACTTCGCTGCGGACTGGTTCACCTGGATGGTGCGGGCCATCGCCCGGTCGCCACGATCCGGATAATTGAGGATGATGCCGATATACGGCTCCTCGATCTTCCCGGTGATGATATCGTAGGCGCGTTCCGCCTCGGTGATGGGCATGCGATGGGTAATCATCCGCGCCACATTCAGCTTGCCGGCTGCTATCAGATCCAGCACCGCCTCCATGTTGCGCCGCTCGGTCCAGCGCACGTAGCCCACCGGATAATCCTGCCCCTCCTCCTCGTAGTTCGGGTCGTAGCGTCCCGGACCGTAGCTGCAGGAGATGGTGATCTCCAGCTCCTTCTCGTAGAACGGGGAGCGGGGGATATCCATCCCCACGGCGCCCACCACCACCACGCGTCCCTTCTTCCGTGCCGCCTGGATGGCAAGCTCCATCGGCCCGTTGGAGCTGGTGCCGGCGGTAAGGATAACGGCATCGCAGCCGATACCGCGGGTAAAACTTTCAATGCTTCCAAGCGCTCCGGGTCCGCTCACCACCAGGGCATCGGCGCCGAACTCGCGGGCCAGATCGAACTGCCGCTCGTTGATATCCAGGCCAATCACCCGGCACCCGGCGGCCTTCAGCAACTGCACGGTAAGCTGTCCCAGCAGCCCCAGCCCGATCACCGCCACCGCCTCGCCAAGCCGCACGTTCGCCTGGCGCACCCCCTGAAGGGCGATGGCGCCGAGCGTGGTGAACGATGCCTCGTCGAACGAGACCCCCTCCGGTATCTTCACCGCCAGATTGCGGGGCACCGCGATCACCTCCGCATGGGAGGCATACCCGCCGCCGGCACAGGCCACGCGATCGCCGGGAGCGAACTCGTCGGTGGAGGATTCCATCACCACCCCGGCAGCGGAGTAGCCGAGCGCCTTATAGCTGTCGAGCTTGGTACGGACCTTCTCCAGCGTGCTCATCACCCCTTCCCGCTTCGCCATATCCACCACCTGTTTTACCAGGTCGGGGCGGGTACGGACCTTTTCCAGCATCGACGCTTTTGCCGTGGAAACCGAGGTTCGCTCGGTTCCGGCCGAGATCAGCGAGGCGTGGGTCTGCACCACGATCATCTTCGGCTTCAGTTCCGGCGCCGGCAGTTCCTTCACATGAAGCTCGCCGGTTTTCTGGTATTGAATCGCTTGAAGCATCTGTTAGCGTAGAGATTGCGGAGCGCGGCGGCGCGGTCGCCTTGACCGGCCGGCATCACGATCCTCGTGTGAGTACATCCAGACTGTGGGCGTGCAGAAGCTGCAACGCGCCGTTGTTCATCCGGTATCATCCTTCGTTTCCATCCTCTCCTCCCTCCCCTTTTTTTCCCCTCCCTCCGGTCACCCGCCGCCACATCTTCGCGGCGAAATTGAACGCATCGCGCCAGCGCCCCAGCGCTCCCCGCAGGGAGAACGGGACCGACCTGCGCACCTCCCTGGTGGCAAGCACACCGAGCGACACAAAGCTGACGATCATGGCTATCGCCGTTCCCTGTGCGCCTATCCAGGGCACCAGCAGCAGCGAGGCTATCACCGACAGCAGCGCCGAGCCGAGGGTAACGCGGAAATACCGCCGTGCCTCCCCCAGCCCGCTCAGCACATACGTATTGATGCTGAAGGGAATGGCGAGGGCCGCCAGGCTCAGGATCTTGAAGATAAGCGCCGCCTCCCCGAACTTCCCCTTATAGATGAGGTCGAAGAGATAGTCGGTAGGGCCAACCCAGACCAGCACCACGATCGGGATCATGACGATCAGCATAAAGCCGATCATCTTCTCCAGCAGCAGCACCAGTTCCTCGCGGCGGCGCTCCGAGGCCAGCTTTGCCACGGCCGGGTAGACGAAAAGCGCCCCGGCATCGCGAAGCGCTTCAAATCCCCGGAAGAAACTTTTTGCGGCATCGTAGTTCCCCACCACGGCGGAGGAGACGAAGCGCTTCAGGATAAGAGCATCCCCCTGGGTCTGGAGCACCAGCGTCACGGCAGAGCCGAACTGCGCCAGCCCGAACCGGACCATCCGCCACGCATATTCCATATCGAGCGCCAGGGTAAACCGGACCGAGCGGCCGTACAGCACCACTCCCGCCAGCGACGAGGCACCGGCGGAGATCGCCATAATCAGGATCATATCCGAGGCGGTCACCAGCGTACCCGAGAGCCAGCCGTACAGGATCAGCCCCATCGTCCCCCCGATCCAGACGAAATCGATGATGAACGTGGCCCTGGTATCGATATGAAGCTGCGCCACTTTCAGGAAGTAGTTCCGCAGCAGAAACCCCAGCGAAAAAAGGGGAAAGAGCCCAAGGGTTGAGATAAGGGCGGGCTCGTTGAAGAAATCGGCGAGAAGCTCGCGGCCGAAATAGATGACCGCCGTGCAGACGGCAACCAGGAGCAGATGCAGCACCGCGGTAACCGTATAGGCCTGATCGCGGCGGGAGGTATCCATGCCGAACGGCACCATCGGCCCGAGCGCAAAGCTGTCGGAGAGGGTGAAGACCGACGTCAGAAGCGCCTGCGTGACCGCATATACGCCCCAGCTATCGGGGCCGATCACCTTGCGGGGGAGGAGAAATGCTATCCCCAGGGCAACATATAACAGCTTCCCTGCGGTAGACCACGCAGCCTTCCCTATGTGTTTGGATAATTGCAAGAGAAAGCAAATTACGCTTGCGGTGGAGATGGGCAAAGGAAGGTATGGTAACCACCGGTTCCAGACGATGTTCGGCGGGCGGGAAAACGGCGGGGCCGGGATATTCTGGCTTACGGGCGGGAGGAATCGAGATATCCCTGAAGGATCACGGCGGCGGCCCAGGTATCGGTCTTCCCCTTTTCCTGGCGGCGCTTCCTTCGCATACCGGCATCGCGCATCAGCGATCCGGCGGTCCGGGAACTGTACGCCTCATCCCACTCCACGAGCGGACAGGAAAGAAGGGGACGAAGTTTCTCGGCGAAACTTCTGGTACGGCGGGTCATATCGGTTTCGGTACCATCCAGCGCGTAGGGCATACCGATCACCACGGCCGTTGCGCCGCTCTGGCGGGCGATCTCCGCCACTGCCAGATGGGCATCCTTTCCATAGGGGACCACCAGATGCGGGGAGGCGAACATCCCCAACTCGTCGGAAAGGGCGGTTCCGATGCGAACCGTACCGAAATCGATGGCAAGTACACGCATGAGGGAGAGGCCGGCGGAATAATAAACGATAACGGGGTAGAGTGCTCCCCAACAAAAAGGCCCGGACGTTTCCGCCCGGGCCCTGCGTCTATCCACGAGGACGTGACGACATTCCGATTACGGGTTGAAGTACCACTCAACACCGACAGCGCCGCCGCTCAGACCGAAGGTCTTGGTTGCTCCATCCTCGAACGGGATGTCCAGCAGGCCGACCAGGCCATACACACCGACGTTACGGCTGAAGAAGTACTCGAGGCCCGGAGCCGCATACAGCGAGGTGGTAGTAGCATCGCCGCTGACGATGTTGATACCGGCCTGGATGAACGGGTTGACCGTTCCCTCGAACAGGAAGCGGGCATACGGTCCAATCGTGATCTGGGTCTCGCCATCACCGACCGACGGCGAGGTGACGAGAAGACCGAAGTTGGCACCGAGCTGGAATGCCGGCGAGATGGCATACTGGAGCTGGAACCCGGAGGTACCGGCACCAATGCCGAACTGGCTCGACGGAGCGATGCCTGCCTGGGCCGAAGCCTTGATGGCGCCGAACGCCAGCAGCATGCCGAGGATGAGAGTAGTAGAGAAGAACTTGCGCATCGTCATACTTGTGCACCTTACGATGTGAATTGTTATGATGAAGCACGCCCCACCGCGTGCTTGTAAGCCCCGTGGTGTACTGATGAGAGTGCCGGCTTGTTTCACCGGCGACCGAACTTAGCGCTCTTTCGGCAAATTGCAAGCATGTAATTGGCTACAAAATAATCGAAACGGTGGCGTATTGTATCTCGCGGCCTATACTTCGGCGTGTACTATCTCGCCCAGCGCTACCGAAAAAAGATCTTTATCGTTCTTGTAGGTGAGCTGCGCATGGATCGATTCCAGCGGCATCCACTCCACGGCGCTTACCTCGTAGGCATGGGTTTGATCCCCCTCGCCGCAATAGCGCATCAGGTACCAGGTGACGGTTTTGGCGACCCGCTGCTTCTCCCGGTTCACATAGAAATACCGTGTCGGGGGGAGATCGGCGATGATCTCCGCCACCACACCCGATTCCTCCTCAACCTCCCGGATAGCGGCCTGCTGCGGGGTCTCCCCCGGCTCCACCCATCCTTTCGGGAAGCTCCATCCCTTGTGCGAACTATGTTGTATCACCAGCACGTCCAGCCTCCCCTCGGCTACTCGCCGGAGCACGATTCCCCCCGCCGACCATTCCGTAACCGTTTCCATGGCGCTCTCTCCCAGTGGAATAGAAAGACCGGCACCAGCTCACAGGTGCCGGCACAAGCCCGATCCATCAGCATCTCCCCTTAACGGCAGTCCCGTTGCGCTGGCAACGGGACATTTTCCCGGTCAAGAGGTATCGGCCGGTAAATTCCGAATATTTCCCGCGCAAACCATATGCCCATCCCCCGCCGGAACAATTAACAGAAGCCGGAGGAAGAGGAGCACCGCTTTATTGCTTCGGATCGGGAGGAACCGGGGGATCGGGGCGCATCACGCGCTTGTTATGCTGGCTTATCAGACGGCTCAGCATATCCTGCGCTCCCACCTCCTCGGTGCGTTCCAGTTCCCGGCTCAGATATTCCACCAGCGCGGTATGGGCATCCGCCCGCTCGGCATCGGCCAGGCCATCGTACAGGAGCTGGCGCACCTGAAGCGGAACGAACCGGTAGCGATGCCCCAGCGCAGGTATCTCGGCGGGGTTGGTATCGCGCGCCACCACTCCGGCATCGATCGCCGGTTGCAGCCGCGACTCCACATCAGATCCCTCTCCGGCGGCCGCCTTCAGCGCCACAGCGCTGAAACGCTCCCCCTCCACGCTGGCAAGCCGCAAGAGCGCAATCGTATCGGCACCGAGCGAGGAGAGCCGGCTCTCGATATCGGCCTGCACTCCGGCCGGCTCCGGCATGCTCTCATAGCCGGCATGGATGGTGCCGTCGCCGGCGATAAAACCATACCCCTGCAACAGATCCAGATACTCGGCGAGATTATTCTCGTCGTTGCCCGCCTTCTTGGAAAGCCAGTGCTCGAAGGCAGGATTCTGCTGGTACATCGGGTAGCGTTCCTTGACGAAGGGGCGGATCACATCCGCGCTTGCCTGCTCCTGTTCCATAATGATTGACAATCGATAATATTCCACCGGCCGTCCCCCTTCCCGCCGGTTGCAGGACAACCTACTTCACGGTCGGGATCTTGCTGTTCCCCTCCGTCCGCGCCGCTGTTCCGGAGCCGTTCAGATCGCGATGCAGAGAACGGATCTTCAGAAGCTCGCTAAACATCCGCAGCGAATCGGAGACGGGGTTCAGCGTCGAACGGGCATCATTATACCACTCGACCGGTATCTCCTTGATGGAGTACTCCAGACGCCGTGCCAAAAAGAGCATCTCGACGTCGAAACTGAACCCATCGATCTTCGTCCGGCGAAATATATCCTCGGCGGCAGCGGCGCGCAGCCCCTTGAACCCGCACTGGGTGTCCATGATGCCAGGCACCGCCACCATCTGCACCAACCGGTTGAACATCTTTCCCATGGACTCGCGGTACCATGGCTGATGTTCCTTGATATAGCTGTTATCGATGGCGCGGCTTCCGATCACCACATCGTAGTCCTGGAGATATTTCAGCATCCGAGCGGTCTCGGTGATCGGCGTGGAGAAGTCGGCATCGGAGAAGATGCGAAGCTCCCCCCGTGCTTCCAGCATCCCACGGCGCACCGCTGCCCCCTTTCCCATATTGCGCGGCTGCTGTACCAGCCGGATCATCTCCCCCTCGTGGCGGCGGACGATCTCGGATGTGCTATCGCGCGAGCCATCATCCACTACCAGGATTTCGCAGCTGTAGGCCTGCCCCCGGAAGTAATCGCGCGCCTTCTCGAGCGACGCCTCTATGCGCTCCGCCTCGTTATAGGCGGGTATGATAACGGAGAGATCCATAGACGCCTGGTTACACAAACGCGACGGTGGACCCGCCTGTTCAAACGGGTCCACCTCCGCGTATCAAAAGGAATTCAGCCAACGTTGCTCATGCCCGATACCGATCAGGGCATGGATGCCCCCTTACCGCGCACGGTCGGGAGGGGAGGCCGGGACCGAATCGGCGGTCTGGGTATTATCCCGCTTGCCGGTAAGCTCCGCCAGACGCTCCCGGAAGGCGCCCGTGCTGGCGGCGGCCATCCCGCTGGTGTCGGTGCCGTAGCCAACGATGATCTTCTGCAGCTCGCCGACGGCGGCGGCGGTATCCTTCTTGGCGATATGCCGCTCCACCTGCATCATCTCGATCTGGGCGCGCAGGCCCGGATCGTTCGGCGCCTGCTGGCGCAGTGCCTCATAGACCTGGAGGGCACGATCATAATCCCCCATCATCGTATACAACTGCGCCTTCACCACATCGGGGTTCGCACCGCCAAGCTCGGCGGGGTTGATGGTCTCAAGCGCCTTGAGCGCGCGCTGCGCATACTTGGCGGCCTGCGCCTGTGCGCCGGCCTGCTTGTAGATGTTGGCGATATTCTCCAGGAACTGATAGGGCATCGTAAAGAGATCCGGGGAGATCTCCTTCTCCAGCTTGTCCAGCGCGGTGATGGCCCCCTGCGGGTTCTTCTCGGTGAAGAGCTCGTGGTTGGCGAGCATCATATACTGGAGACGGTAGGCGATGCGCACCGTGCCGCGGGTATCCTCGTTGAAGTAGGCATCCGGATCGGCAAGGTTGCGGAACTTGAAGCCGTAATGCGGCTCGGTGTACCACTTGTCTGCCGGAAGGGTTTCCAGCAGGCACTTGCGGGTGATCTCGACATTCACCGGGAAGAATCCGCGGTTATCCCCCGCGCCCTGCTGCACCGGCATCACGCGATAGGCCATGCCCTCGCTGCGGAAGTAGGGCTCCAGCCCCGACCAGACATCGGCCTGCGTGGAGGAGGAGAAGTAGATGGGACGCTCCCACTTGTTGGTGGTGATGATATCACGCACCAGCTTGTGCTGCACTCCCATATAGTTGTTGTCGCCGCCGCGCATGTTCCAGGTCATCTTGCCGGGCTGGCTCATCTGCCCCTTGGTGGCCCACTGCATCACGGCCGCCGGAACGTCGAGCGTGACGGCCTCCGTGTTTTCCTGGCGTGTAGGACGGAGCGAACGGGGATCATCCTCCGGCAGGCGGAGGATATCGTTGGAGAAGCTGATGGGAACCGTCTTGGCGCCCCATGGCCGCTCGTTCTTCAACTGCCAGATGTACCAGGAGGTCTGCCCGAGCGAAAGGTTCACCACACGGACGTCGCGGCGCACCCCGGCCACATCCTGAAGGTACCAGAGAGGGAAGGTATCGTTATCGCCGTTGGTGAAGACGATCGCATCCTTCTCAAGGCTCTGGAGGATGTTGTAGGAATAATCCCACGGCACCCAGTTCTTGGAACGATCGTGCATCTTCCAGCCGTTGGCGACCATGTTGATCGGGACGGCCAGGAAGCAGACCGCCAGCACGGCGGCGGCAACACCGGTCTTGGGGGCCTCGGTGCTCTCCTCGTCCTCGGTTCCATCCTCCTTCTTGCGGGCGCTGAAGCTCTGCGCCAGTCCGGCGGCACCCAGGCCGATCCACATGGCGAAGATCATGTAGGAGCCCACATAGAAGTAATCGCGCTCGCGCGGCTGCGGCTCCTGCTGGTTCTGCTGGAGCGTGCTGATAACCCCCAGCAGCAGGAACAGGGCGCTGTAGACCAGCGCCATCCGCCAGTCGCGGCGGAAGTGGAAGTAGAATCCGATCAGCCCCAGAATGAACGGAAGCGCGAAGAACTGGATCGGGAAGACATCGTCATAGCCGGTCTCGGCGATGTACTGCTGGCGCACCTCCTGCGAAGCGCTGGCAAAGGTAACCGGCGCGTTCTGGGCATCGCTTGCCCTCCCCACGAAGTTCCAGAGGAGGTAGCGGATATACATGTGATAGATCTGGTAGTTGAACATGAAGTTCAACTCGCCGGAGGTGTTGATCTGGTCGTAGATATATCCATCTTCATCCATACCCACCGGCGGGAACCACTCGCCGTAGCGATTCTGGCGGCTGGTGAAATAGGGATCGGCCTGATAGCGGCGCGGCCAGTTCGGGGCCTTGCCGTACTGCTCGCGGCCCAGGTAGCTTACCAGCTCCGAGACGGTATCCGGCTCGTTCTCGTTCATCGGCGGATGCGAGTTGGCGCGGAAGAGGATATGAGCGTAGGTGGAGAATCCGAGAAGGATCATCAGCATGGATGCCGATGCCAGCGAAACGATGGGACGTCCGTTGCGGCGGGCCCAGATGGAAATGCCCAGCAGCGCGGCAATGACCAGAATGCCGGTAAAGGCGCTATTGGCGGTCCACTTCGGGAAGAGCTGCAGGGGGAACTGGTAGACCACTATATAGAATACCACCGCGATACCCGCCAGCGCCGCCAGGAACCACTTCAGATCGAACCGGAAGCGGCGGAAGTAGATCACCATGCCGATGCCCGGCACCACCAGAAGCGCCAGCAGGTGGATACCGAAGGCGAGTCCCACCAGATAGGCCATCAACAGGAGATAGCGCTCGTGGCCGGGAGTTTCGGCAACCTCGTTCCAGCGCATCATCACCCACATCAGCAGCGCTATCAGGAGCGTTCCGGCGGCATACACTTCCGATTCCACCGAGTTATACCACTGGGTGTCGCTCCAGGTAAACGAGAGCGTGGCGATGATGCCCGCGGCGAAGGTGGGGAGATAGGAGGCCAGAGGACGGTCGGCACGGAAAGGGCGCCACCGTTCGATGAGCTTTACAACGATAAGATAGACCAGCGCGGCGGTGAACGCCGAACTGGTAGCGGAGAACATGTTCACACGCCAGCCCGGATCGCCGATGGGAACCATATGGAACCACTTGGCGAGGATAAGGAAGAGAGGGGCACCCGGCGGGTGCGGCACCTGCTGCCAGGCGGCGGCCGCCGTGAACTCGCCGCAATCCCAGAAGGGAACCGACGGTTGCAGGGTCAACATGTAGGTGATCAACGTGATCAGAAACGACACGCCCGCAAGAACACGATTGATCAACGTGTATTGCTTCATCGAAACTCCTCGGTGTTATATCGGACTAACCTGGATTACAGTCTCAGGGTTGGCTGCCATCCGTATCGAACGGAGGGCATCTATGGCATGGGAGCATCGGGCTCCCTGGGGTAACCTTCATCAGGCTGCCGGCGTTATCACCGGCAGCACCGGAAGCGCCGGCTCCCGGCGCATCAGCTCCGGCAGCGCGCGCTCGGTGGCTTCGATCAGCTGAAGCGCGAAACGATCGGCAAAGGGATACCCCTTGCGGGTGAGCTTCAGATGATCCGGCGTCAGAAGAGCATATCCGCCCTCCACCAGACGCGCAACATCGGCCGGAGCAACCTCCGGGAGATCTCTTCCTGCGGCCGCACGAAATGCCGGCAGCCAGACGCCGCTGCTGCGCAATCCGAGAAAAAGAATCTCCTCCAGAATCAGCGCGGAGGTAAGGATCTCCCGGCTTGCAACCGGCAGCGCGCCGGAATCCACGGCGTTCAGATAGGATGTCAGGTTCGAGATATTCGCCCAGCGAACCGGCTCCGACGCCGATTGCAGGAAGCCATGCGCCGACGGGCCGAACGCGATATAGGAGCGGCGCTCCCAATAGCCCAGGTTGTGCCGGCACTCGCGTCCCGGCCGCGCATAATTGCTCACCTCGTATTGCTCGAACCCATGCCCGGCAAGCGTAGCCATCGTCTCCTCGTACATATCCGCCTCCAGTTCGTCCGGAGCCGGCTTCACCTGTCCCGCAAGACGCATGGCGTTCAGCCGCGTTCCCTCCTCGAAGATCAGCGAATAGGCGCTGAAATGCTCCGTCCCCAGCCGCAACCCCTCCATCAGATTGGAGCGCCAGCGCTCCGGAGTCTGATGAGGAAGGGCGAATATAAGGTCGAGTGAAACATTCTGGAAGAACTCCCGCGCAAGGCCGATGCTTCGGCGCGCTTCGTCGGCCGTATGAATGCGGCTCAGAAAACGGAGTTCCTCGTCGTGGAATGACTGTACGCCGAAGCTCAGGCGGTTGACGCCGAGATCGCGATAGCCCTGAAGCCACTCCCCGGTCAGCGCGCCGGGGTTGCATTCCATGGTGATTTCGGCGTCCGGGAGGATCTGGAATCGCCGGCGGAGGGGGGTAAGGATACGCTCCATCTCCTCCGGCGAGAGGAGCGACGGGGTACCCCCTCCGAAGAAGACACTCTGGTAGGCGGAGGGGGCGTCCGGGTTGTCCTGCAGCGCATCGGCGCGCATGTCGATCTCGCGCACGAGCATCTGCAGGAAGCGTTCCTTGGCATCGACGGTTTCCACCGAGTAGAAGCTGCAGTAGATGCACTTCTTCTCGCAGAACGGAATATGAAGATAAAGACCGGCCAAACGTATAGAAAGGTGCTCTAGCGGCACCAGGTTCGTGAGGGAGAAGATCCGGCCGTTACCGGACGATCGTTCCGATACGGCTCCAGCGGATCGATGCATCATCGGGATCACGCGACCAGTAGATCATCCACGCCCTGCCGATCAGATTCCGGTAGGGAATGAACCCGAAGAAACGGCTGTCGCGGCTGATTCTGGAATTGTCGCCGAGCGCAAAGAAGTAGTCGCGCTGAAAGGTATACCCGATAGCGGGCATTCCGTTCAAAAAGACGATGTGATTATTATACTCCAGCGTGTTTCCCTCGCTTTCGATAAGGGGACGCCAGCGTTCGGCGGTGACCGAATCAAGCTGAAGCTCGTATCCGGCATACGGGACCACCACCGGCTGCTCCTGCTGCAGCATCGCCGCGGCGCGCGCACGCCGGATGGGGCTGCGCCGCTCCGGGCTCTCATCCCCCTCCTGCACCACCCCCGGCACCTCCTCCCCGTTTACCCGGATACGCCCGTCCAGAAGCTGCACGGTATCGCCACGGAGCGCAACGCACCGTTTTACGAACTGGTTCTCCTGATCGGCCTCCAGGCCGCCGGCAAAGGAGGGATATTCGAACACGATGACATCCCCCCGGTTCAGGGCACCGAGTCCGGGAAGTTCCAGATAGGGAATGGGAATCTGGGTGAAGGGGAAATGGCGTATCGACCGGATCGTATAGGGGAGCTTGCTTACCAGCAGCACATCCCCCTCGATGATGGTAGGGCGCATCGAACCGGTGGGGATGCCGTAGGGTTCCAGCACGAACACACGCACCAGAACAAGGAGCGCTGCGGTGCAGAGGGAGAACCGGAGCAGCCGCCGAAGGCTCCGCTGGTCATCCCTCTCCCCGGCGCTCTGACCGCCAGCAGGGATCAGCCCTGTATTCCTTGATGCGGCGAGCGCATCCTCCGGAGTAGCCATCGTTTCGATCGCCGGTTCTGGATCATCGGTTGCGCGCGTGCGCTGGAAAAGGGGCTGTAGCATTTTCATACCGGAATTATGCCGGCCAGCCGGCTCCGGTGCACGTCAGTTGATCCCCTCGAACATGCGTCCCCACCGGATGGAACCAAGCTTGGCACCAAGGTCTGAGAAGGGGATCAGCGGATCCCACGACCAGTAGACGAACAACGGGGTGCCGACAACGTTTTCCACCGGCACAAATCCCCAGTAGCGGCTGTCGAGCGAGTTATCGCGGTTATCGCCCATGCCGAAGCAGTAATCCCGCTCCACCACATACTGCGTTGCCGGCTTCCCGTCCACCAGCACGATCTCGCCGCTGAGGTTCACCTCATGCCCCTCGCGCCGGATGAAGGTCTGCCAGGTATAGAAGGTGGAATCGTTCATCGGAAGCACATCACCCTTCTTGGGAATCCGCATGGGACCCCAGTTATCGCGGGTATACCGGGCTCCATCCGGGAAGGTGTTCAGATAATCCCCCGGCTCCACCGACTTGGTAAAGACCGCATTGACGGGGCGCGGCTGTTTCACGCCGTTGATATAGACATCCTTCTCCCGCACCTCCAGCGTATCGCCGGCGGTTGCCACGCAACGCTTCAGATAATACTGGAACTCCTGGGCCTGCACCTCGTTGCGGTAGCCGGGAAAGATGAAGACGATAACATCCCCCCGCTCCGGATCGCGAAGGCCCGGCAGGCGGAAGTACGGAAGAGGGGTATCGAGAAAGGGGATGGTCTGTGGAGTGGAGCCGCCGTAGATGACTTTATTGACGAAGAGGAAGTCACCCGCCATCACTTCGTTTTCCATCGACCCGGTGGGGACGACAAACGATGCGATCAGCAGGCCGTTGACCACCATCACAATCAGCAGGGAGCTGACGATGGTCTTCGCCCAGGAGACAACCGATTCCTGAAAGGTCATCGGGCGCTCGGCGCCCTCCTTTCTGGAGCCTCCCTTGGCATCGCCGGTAACTACGCGCGTTCCGGTAGGGCGCTTTGCGGCCGTACCCTTGCCGGCCAGGATTTTCTTCCGTTCTTCAGCATTCATATCGTAAGTAGCTCTACTCCACTGTCTTGAAAATACGATCCCATCGCACTCCCGCGCCCTCAGGTCCCCCTTCGGAAGCGAACGACCAGTAGACCCACCGGGGGCTACCGCTTATGCTTTCCACGGGAATAAATCCCCAGTAACGGCTATCGAGCGAGTTGTCGCGGTTATCACCCATGCCGAAGCAGTAATCGCGCTCTACCACGTACTGCGTAACGGACCGTCCGTCGATCAGGATTTCCGAGCCGTTGCGCTGCACGCTATGCCCCTCCCGGCCGATAAAGGTCTGCCAGCGATAATAGGTAGAATCGTTCAGAAGCAGGCGGTCCCCTTGTTTCGGAATCCGCATCGGTCCCCAGTTGGCGCTCGTATACCTGGCCCCTTCCGGAAAGGTCATCAGATAATCGCTGTTCCGGTCCACCCCGCTTCCATGTATCACTCCCGGCGGCACCGGCTGGGCCACACCGTTGATATAGACGGCATTGTTGCGCACCTCCAGCGTATCGCCGGGGAGCGCAACGCAGCGTTTCATATAATACTGCATCTCATCCGGTTTCACCTGATCGCGATATCCGGGGAACTCGAAGACGATGATCTTCCCTCTGGCGGGCTCATGATTCCAAGTGTCGACGAGGATGCAATCGCCGGCCATGATGGCGTTCTCCATGCTGCCTGTGGGCACGGTGAACGTGTTAAAAAAAACGCTGAGGACAACCCCTCCGACGCTGATAACGATCACAAACGCGACAAGCAGCTTGACAGAAAGGGACATGCGGCGAGCCGGAGGCTTTCCGCTTTCGGACGAGTGGGGGCCGGACATGGGTACTCCGCTGGTTAACGAGGGTTCACCCCTGAAGTTGCCCCAGCGGAGAGGAGATGGACAAGAAAAAAATCTCTCCCGTTCCCGCTTTAATCATCCATGGAGAGAACCGCCAGAAATGCCTCCTGCGGAATCTCCACGGCACCCACCTGCTTCATCCGCTTCTTCCCCTCCTTCTGGCGCTCCAGCAGCTTCCGCTTACGGGAGATATCGCCGCCGTAGCACTTGGCGGTAACATCCTTGCGCATGGCCTTGATGGTATCACGCGCGATGATCTTGGCGCCGATGGCCGCCTGCACGGCGATCTCGAACATCTGCCTGGGGATAAGCTCCTTCAGCTTGGTGCAGAGCTTGCGTCCGTACGCATACGATTTCGAACGGTGCACGATCATCGAAAGAGCGTCCACCGGATCGGTATTCAGAAGGATGTCGATCTTCACCAGATCCCCCTCGCGAAGCCCCAGCACCTCATAATCGAGCGAGGCATACCCGCGCGAGACCGACTTCAGCTTGTCGTAGAAATCGAAGATCACCTCCGCCAGGGGTATCTCGAAGGTGATATCCACACGGCTGGCCGAGATGTAGGTGGTATTCTTGTAGATGCCGCGCCGCTCGATACAGAGCTTGGTGATGGCACCGATATAATCGGCCGGGCAGATGATCTGCGCCCTGATATACGGCTCCTCGATGGTGGCGATCTGCCCCACCGGCGGAAGATCGGCCGGATTGTCGACGACTACCAGTTCGCCGTTGGTCTTGGTGACCACATATTCCACGTTCGGTATGGTGGTCACCAGCACCTGATTGAACTCCCGCTCCAGACGCTCCTGCACGATCTCCATATGGAGCATGCCGAGGAAGCCGCAACGGAACCCGAAGCCAAGCGCCGTGGAGGTCTCCGGCTCGTACAGAATAGCCGAATCGTTCAGCGAAAGCTTCCCGAGAGCATCGCGCAGGCTTTCGTAGTCGTCGGAATCGACCGGATAGATACCGGCAAAGACCATCGGCTTCACCTCGCGGAATCCGGGGATAGGGTCGCTGGCCCCCTCGCGCGCGGTAGTGACGGTATCGCCTACCTTGGTATCCTTCACATTCTTGATGGCGGCGGTGAAGTATCCCACCGATCCGCAGGGGATGGAGCTGGTACGGCGGCGCGCCATATGCAGCACCCCCGCCTCTTCCACGGTGAACTCCTGGCCGCTGTGCATGAACTTGATCTTCTGCCCCTCCTTCAACTCTCCGTCCACCACACGCACATAGGTGATGGTGCCACGGTAGCTGTCGAACAGGGAGTCGAAGATCAGGGCGCGGAGCGGTGCCTCGGGGTTTCCGCGTGGCGCCGGGATGCGAAGCACGATCGCTTCGAGGAT
>JBMDXA010000201.1:0-12591 GCA_048594725.1 Candidatus Kapaibacteriota bacterium | reverse complement strand
CATGTTCCCATTGAAGATCAGGATGGCCTCGCTGGGGCCGGGCACCAGCGGGGTGAAGGTGACTTCGACCTGCTCGGTCTGCCCCGGAGCAAGCTCGGTGCGGGCCATCGTGCCGACGCTGAACAGATCGCGATCCGGGCCAGTGATCTCCGGCTGATCGAGCTTCAGGGGCATGGTGCCGGTGTTGGTGATCGAGACCATGCGGCGCTGGAAGCGGCCAACGCTGGTGGTACCGAAGATGAGGGTGGGGCGGCTGGCGGTTGCCAGGCGCGTTCCTGCCTCGCCGCTCAGCGGGGCGGTTACCGTCACACCACCGGCAAGATCAAGGCTGATCTCGGCGGAGCGCGCACCAGGATCACCCGTCGGGATGAAGATCACGCCAAGATTGGCCTCCTGTCCCGGCTGCAGGGTCAGCGGACGCGCCAGCCACGGGTTGGACGGGTCCTCCACGAACTCCGATGCATTGGCTCCCTCGATCGTGATGGCCTCCACGGTCACCGGAGCGCTCAGCGTGTTGACGATACGTACCACGCCTCGCTTCTGGTCGGAGCCCGTGCCGCCGATCAGTGCCTGGCCGAAGTTGTAGCCGCTTGCATACAGATCGGTGCCGCCGCCGCCGAACAGATCCACATAATAGGTACCACGCTCGGTGATGCCGGGGATCTGAATCGTCGAGTCGTTCGTCACCAGACGCAGGCTCGCGCGGCGCGAACCGGCCTGCCGCGGCGTGAACCGGATGCCGATCTCGCGGCTTTCACCCGGAGCAAGCTGAAGGTTCGACGGACGATTGATGATCTGGAACTCGTCCACATCACCGGAGGTGATCGCCAGATCGTTCATCGAGATGCTCAGGCTGCACGTGCCGGCATTGACGATTCTGAGGGTCGACTCGGAGCTGGACCCCAGTTTTGCACTCGGGAAGATCACCGCGCGCGGCAGGCCGCCCTCGATGCGATCGGAGAGACGCGCGCCGCTGCCGCGACCGAACACGTCGAACGCCAGGATGCCTTCACGCATCACGCCGTCGATATCCTTGGCGGCGGTGTTCTCGCTGTTGGTGTAGAAGAATGCGCGGGCATAGCGCTTCCCCGAGAACTTCGACGTGAAGCGGAGATAGAGCGTACGCGATTCCCCTTCGGCCAGCGAGAAGGGCTGGAAGTTGGTGCCGTTCGGGGTCAGGCTGAGCACATAATCATTCGACGGGATCAGGTTGCCGTTTCCATCGCGAAGGAAGACGAAAGGGGGGCTGCCCGCGCCGATCGTGCTATCGATCCGGTAGAAGGCGAAACCACTCATCGTGAACGGACCGTAGCCGGTGTTCGCCATAGTGATCTCGATCGTCTCGCCGTTGCCGCCACTGCAGCTATAGATGTTGTTGAAGAGCGACGAGCTTGTATCGACGATGCTGGTGCTGGTGCGGAACTCGCCGCCGGCCGCTGCCGAGATGGCGCGCAGCGTGAAGGTACGCGTCTCCGCGCCGGCCGTCACCGTCAGCGTGGCGTTCTGCGGACCGAAGCCGATCGCGTTGAACGTGATCGTGGGAGTCGTCGAGGCACCCGGTGCCAGCGAGACACCCGGGGTGATCGTATACTGCCCGAACCCGCCGCTGATCTCATAGCTGACCGGCACCGCCGTGGTACCGAGGTTGGTAAGGGTGAACGGCTCGTAGGTATCGGTGTTGTGGCGATCCACGCGCAGGCCGGCCAGAAGGTTATCACCGCTCCTCATGCGAACCGTGCCCCCCTCCGGGATATGCCCGGTGTAGTTGACCAGCGGAGCATACGCGGCCAGGTTGTAGGTACGGGTAGTATTTGCAACCGTCACCGTCAGCTTTGCATTGCGCGTACCGGTGGCAGCCGGGCTGAAGGTGATGGCCGGAACCTGGATAACACCGCCGGCAAGCGAGCCGTTGATGCTCTGGGTGCCGGGGGTACCGAAATAGTATTCGGAAGCGGCCGGGCCGCTGATCGTCATCGAGAAGTTGGACTGGCAGGCCACGGCGGCCATCGCCACCGCAAGCGGCTTGAAGCTGCTGGTCTCGCCCACCTGGGTTATCGTTCCCTGGAAGAAGGTATCGCCATCGGCGGCCTTCGGGGTGCCGCCGTTCCCCTCGCCGATGCGCCCGGCGATAACCGGGGTGCACTCGGCGAACGTGAAGAGGGTACCCTGCTTGAGAACGCCGCCGGTGATATCCACATTGTCGTCGGCAGCGGAGTAGCTGCCAACCGCCTGGCCTCCCTGAAGGCTGAGGCTGATGAAGTTATTGGCATTGGTGGCGATACCGATCGAGGCGCTGGTCGTAAAGCACTGGGTGGCACCCGGGCAGAGCGCGCAGTTGCTCATGCGGCCGTACCAGAACTCGATCTTGTTCGATCCTTCGTACAGGCGCACCTGGAAGCTAAGCCCGGTGATCTGGCCGAAATTGAACCGGCTGGAGGCGAGCATGGCGTCGATGTAATCCACCACGAACACACGATCGGTGCCCGAGCCGCTCACACTGTACTGAAGCAGCGGATTGGAGCAGGGGCCGCCGCCCACGTTGGCGCCGCCACGTCCCCAGAAGAACGCTTCCCAGAACGGGGCCACCAGGGGCTGGGCACTGCCACGAAGGTTGTTGGTTGCGTCAACGGCGGTTGACGCTCCGAAATAGATCACGCCGTTGGAGCTGATCGTGACCTGGGTATAATCCTTTCCGTCGAACTTGAACGTAAACGGAAGGTTCACATTGAACCGCACGTTCGTTCTGGGCGCATTGGGGAGAATCAGTATCGTGGGAGTACCGGCGGGAATAGGATCGCCGATGCTCTCCATGAAGTAATAATTCATCTGGCTCCATGCATCCGCCGGCTGTAGGCAGAACAGCGCAAGCATGATGAGCCAAGGGGTGAGAAGTCGCCTCATACGATGTATGCTCCTTGTAGAGAATGGGAATATATCCTCATGAAAAATCCATGAAGATCCTGTGTATACGTGTCTCAAGTGGTTGAAATCCCGATTTATCCTTCGGGATACAGACCCAGGGGTGGAGGGTTGCTGTTACCATAATGGGCCTGAAGCCTGAGCTGCGCGATAGCGGCCGCGCGGAATGGAAATACTCAGTGGGAGCAACAGGCCGTGTGAATACACCAGCATCCAATCTCGGAGCGTCAAAGAACGATGCGAAGCAATTCCGGTATCGGGCGGGCACATAACGGTGCACGAATACCGGAACCGATATATCTGACATCGATACCGGGCGATACCGGACTTTTATCGTAGCTCATATCATAAAGAGAATATCTACGATGAAAGCTTAACAGAATCATAACGTTCCTCCGGATAGGATGTACCCTTTGAACCACCGCTTAGCCCGGTACAACCCACCATGCCGTAAAAAGTTGGCGGCTTCGTGAGGAGCGAATAAAAAAAGGGCGGCCCGTAGTAGTACGGACCGCCCCATAGACGTTTCCAGTTCGTCCGATTTGCCTGTAGCTTACTTGGCTACGCTCATCGTACGGCTCAGGCTCTCACCATCGGCGCGCAACTGATAGAAGTAGGTGCCGTTGGCAAGGTCGCTGACATTCACGCTGATAACGCGCTCGCCGGCATTGCGCTGGCCTGCGTCCAGAACGCGAAGCTCGCGTCCCTGCGCATCGTACAGCACCAGCTCAACCTGCGAAGCACGGGGGAGCGTGTAGCGGATCTCAACGCTGCGCTGCGCCGGGTTCGGCGCGCTCTGCATCAGCATCATCCCGTTCGAGGACGTCACCGTCCCGACGCTGCTCGTCGAGTAGTTCTCAAGGCCATCGGCCATCCCGACGCCGTCCTCGATCACACCGTCACGGCCAGTGACCGCGATGTTCGGATCGTTCGGGTTGCGCGTCTTCGACGAGCCACCCAGTTCCACCTGGATCGGGCCGTTGGTCATGTTGCCGCCGAACTCCAGGAACGCGTTGACCGTGCCCGGATCGCGCGGCGAGAAGGTGATCTCCACCTGCTCGGTCTGACCCGGTGCCAGCTCGGTGCGAGCCATGGTACCGACGGTGAAGAACTCGCTGCCCTGGCCGACGACTTCCGGCTGGGTGAGCGTCAGGGGCATGGTGCCGCTGTTGGTGATCGAGACCATGCGGCGCTGGCGCTTGCCGATGGTAGTCATCGGGAAGTTGATCGTCGTCGGGTTCACGATCGCCATGCGGGTGCCGGCCTCGCCGCTCAGCGGAGCGGTGATGGAACCGGAGGCACCAACGACATCCAGACGGACATCGGCGGTGCGGGCGCCCGGATCACCGGTCGGAGTGAAGATCACGCCGAGGGTGATTTCCTGTCCGGGCTGGAGCACCAGCGGGCGTGCCGGCCACGGGTTGGCCGGATCTTCGATGAACTGGCCGGCATCGGTTCCCTCGATCGTGATGCCGTTGACGGTCACCGGAGCGCTCAGCGTGTTGACGATACGCACCATACCACGCTTGCGATCGGCGCCGGTGCCGTTGATAAGACCCTGGCCGAAGTTGTAGCCGCTGGCAAAGAGAGCCGTGCCGCCACCGCCGAACAGATCCACATAATAGGTACCACGCTCGGTGATGCCCGGAACCTGAAGGGTCGAATCGTTGGTCACCAGACGGAGGCTCGCGCGGCGCGAACCGGCCTGGCGGGGCTTGAAGCGGATGCCGATCTCGCGGCTCTCGCCCGGAGCAAGCACCATGTTGGCCGGACGGTTGGTGATGGAGAATTCATCCACATCACCGGAGGTGATCGCCAGATCGTTCATCGAAACGGTCAGGCTGCACGTGCCCGAGTTGACGATCTTCAGAACCGTATCCTTGGTGGTTCCCACCTTCACGTTCTGGAAGACGATCGCGCGCGGCAGGCCGCCCTCGATGCGATCGGAGAGACGTGCGCCACTGCCACGACCGAACACGTCGAACGCGAGGATACCCTCACGCATCACGCCGTCGATGTCCCTGGCGGCGGTGTTCTCGCTGTTGGTGTAGAAGTACGCGCGTGCATACCGCTTGCCCGGTGCCTGCGAGATGAAGCGCAGATACAGCGTGCGCGACTCCCCTTCATTCAGCGTGAACGGCTGGAACGTATTGCCGTTCGGGGTCAGGCTGAGCACGTAATCGGTCGAGGGGATCAGGTTGCCGTTCCCATCGCGGAGGAAGTTGAACGGGGGAGTTCCCTGGCCGATCGTGGTATCGATACGATAGAAGCTGGTGCTGGTAATCGTGAACGGACCGTACCCGGTGTTCACCATGTTGATCTCGATCGTCTCGCCAGTGCCGCCGGTGCAACCGTAGACATTGTTGAAGAGCGAGGAGCTGGTATCAACCTGCCTTGCACCGATACGGAACTCGCCACCAGGAGCGGCCGAGATCGCGTTCAGCGTGAACGTGCGGGTCTCGGTGCCGGCGGTCACCGTCAGGGTAGCTACCTGCGGACCGAAGCCCAGAGCATTGAACGTGATGGTCGGGGTGGTCGTGGCACCCGGTGCCAGCGAGACTCCCGGCGTGATCGTATACTGACCGGAAGCACCGGTAATGGTATAGGTCACCGGAACACTGCTGGTAGTGTTGTTATAGAGCGAGAACGGCTGATAGGTAGCCGTGCTGCGGCGGTTCACCCGCTTGCCGACCAGAAGCGCATCGCCGCTGTTCATCTTCAGCGTGCCACCTTCCGGAACATTGCCGATGTAGCTCACGAGCGGAGCGTATGCGGCGAGGTTGTAGGTACGGGTAAGACCCGCGCCCGTCACCGTAAGGGTCGCCTGGCGCAGACCGGCTGCGGTCGGGCGGAAGGTGATGACCGGAACGAGGAGATTACCACCGTTCAGCAGACCGCTGATGGTCTGGAGGCCGGGGGTATTATTGAAGTAATAATCGCCGGCGGCCGGTCCGCTGATCGTCAGCGTGTAGTTCGAAGAGCAGATGGAGGAGGCCATCAGAACGGAGATCGGACGGAAATCCGTGCTTTCGCCGAGCTGGGTGTTGCTTCCCGAGAAGAACGTGTCGCCGTTTGCGGCGTTCACCGTGCCACCGTTGCCCTCGCCGATGCGGCCGTTGACCAGCACTTCGCACGAGGCGAAGGTCAGCAGGGTATTGCGCTGGATCTTGTCGCCGGTGATGTTGATGAGGTCATCGGCGGTCGTCATGCTTCCCTCGGGGTTGCCGCTGGCGTAGCTGACGCTGATGAACTCCCTGGGGCTGGCGGCGATACCGATGGAGGCGCTGGTCTCATAGCAGCCGCCACGCAGGTTGCACTGGTCGCAGTTGCTCATGCGGCCATACCAGAACTCGATCTTCCCCCCGTTCTCGTACAGGCGAACCTGGAAGGTACCAAGGGGATTGGATGGTCCCTGGGCCCAGATCGTCTGCGGCTGGGCGAGGGTCACATCAAAGAACTCCACAACGAACATCCGGTTGCCGGCGGCTCCCTTGGTCAGATAATGGAGGGTGGGGCTGGTGCATCCCTGTGCGCCACCGCCGAAACGGAGGTAATCCCAGTACGGCGCGAGAAGCGGATACTGGGGAGCACCAGTGATGCTGTTGAAATTATCCCACGGAGAAACCGATCCCGGATACACGACACCGTTGGTGCTGAGCGTGACCTGGGTGTAGTCACGTCCACTGAATTTGAACGTAAAGCCCAGATCGACAGTGAACTTCGCATCGCTCCACGACTGGAACGATCCATTACGGAAGATCACATTGGCACCATCCATGGCAATAGGCTCCCCCGTAGAAGCCGCCATGTAATAGTTGAACTGGCCCCATGCTGCTGTTAACGGAATACAGAACAGCGCAAACAATGTGAGCCATAGGGTGTAGTAACGTCTCATCGGACGTATGCTCCTTATGTATAGGACTGGAAATGTCTCCCATAGCAAGTGTATGGGCAAACCCTTAAACGATTAATCGTACGGTGAGCAGAACCGAGCGAATTCCTGAAGTATTACATCAATCGCCGGTATCCTGAGAGAGAGAGATGCGCAGGCATGCAGAATACCCTGATGATATCCCTGAAGAGATACACCAGAGCCCGTACAGGTCACGATGCCATCTGCAAGCTCCATACGGAAGAGCCCTATGCCATCGATCGGTATACGGATGCATGCCAGGCACCCTATGGCCGGTACCCGCCGCCAGGAGCCCTAAAGCACCCGGCTGATGGATATGGCGACCTGTTGACGCCCCTTTCTGGCAGATATTGCCGGTAAGCCAAGGAAGATACCGGCAACGAAAAGGACGGTAGAAACAACAAGGTCGGGCAAGCAGCCTCTTCACTCCAGTATTCCCGGAGATCATTTACGAGGTTCGAGAGGTAAAACCCGCGAAACCTCTTTTTGTTCCCAGCCTGTACCGAGCAGAGCCGTAGATCGACTACAAGCCTGAAGGGAATTTTTAGGCAACGTATGATAAGGAATACGACATCACATTACAAGATGTAAAAGTGCAAATAGTTCGCGGATCACCTGTTGTTACGTGTTAGAACATGGAGATTGGTTCACCGCAAACGGTGCACTTCTCCGGTTCCCCCAATCGCCCGGAAACGGGGAGGGCCGGGGGCCTCAATCCGTTTCCCTTGGGCGCAGCGGTATCGCATACGACATCTGCAATCACGACCCCGTACCCCCGGCGGGGACCAGTTCCCCCTTGCGCGCATGATGCGGATTCTCGCGCAGATCGGCCTCCACCTTCTCACGCTCCACCGCCACCCGCCGCTCATCCCGCCACCGCGTGGCAAAACGTACCAGCAGGGAGGTGACCGGAATGGCGATCAGCATTCCGGTGATCCCCATGAAGTAACCGAAGATGAGGATGGAGATGATGACCAGCAACGCATGCAGATCGGTATGGCGGCCGAACACCTGCGGCCCGATCACAGCGGTCTCAAGCACCCCCTCGGCGCCATAGAGCATCGTTACCCAGAAGAGGGACATCATCGGATCGGGGGTGAGCAGCGCCGCCACCGCGGCAAAGACATAGGCGATATAGGCACCGATCAGCGGAATCAGATTCAGGAAGCCGCTCAGCAGCCCGAGCAGCACCGCCCCCGGCACCCCTATCAGATACAGTCCGATGCCGATGAACAGCGCCTGAAAGATGCTGGTGATGATATCCCCCCGCAGATATCCCCCCATGATCTCATCCATGTCGCGCAGAAGCCGGTACGACCGGCGCTGGTATTCCTGCGGGAGAAAGGAATAGAGAGCCCCGCGTATCTTCCAGTAATCCTTGATGCAGTAGAACATGATGAACGGCACCATCAGGAAATTGATGAATGTGGTAAGCATGTCCGGCACCGACTGACCCACCTTGCCGATCCATCCTATCAGCCAACCATCCATCTCGCCCAGCCGCGGAACCACATGGGTCTGGATCATCGTGTTGATCTTCTCCTGCGGCACACCGGTTATCTCGTGCAGGGCCCCGCTCTGCGCCCACTGGATCATATTGCGCGTCGTACCCTCGAACGCACCCAGCGCCGAGCCCACCTGCGATATCAGCACCGGCACCACATACCCGGTCGCCACCGTTGCAACCGCCAGCGAGAGCAGGGTGAGCGTCAGCGCCGAGATCCACCGTTTGATATACCAGCGCCGCGAGAGGAATGTCACCAGCGGCTCGGCCATATAGGCGAACAGAAATGCCAGGATGAAGGGGAGGAGGATGGTGCCGGTGACGGTGACGAACCAGGCCAGAAAGACGATAGCCGCGGCCACCATCACCGGACGGAGCTTGGGCTCCTTCCGGAACGGATAGAGCAGGCAGCCGATGGCAATCACCAGCAGGATGGGGGAGAGCACCTCCCGAACCTCGTAGAAGAGCGCGGCGATCAGTACTACCGCGCCAACCACCGTCAGGATGCCATAAAGCGTGGTTGGAACGGGGAAGAGATGGGGGAAGAACCGGAGCGGTTTGGGAACGCGTTTCCGCGAGCGCGATCCATGCCTGTTCTCCATGGAACGATCGATCTCCTCGGGCGCATCATTCGGATTGGTAACCGCCGGGAGCGTGACCCTTCCGGTGGACCGGTTGGTATGCTGCTGCGCGCGGCGTACACTCTTTCGTTCCCGCTGGCTCGTATATCTGCTCATTATGGATCTCTTTCTGGCTGATCGTATATATCGTATATCTAGAGGACTTGAGCGGATCAGGGTACAGAGATCATGCCGGACTGCGGAGCTCGCAAGGGTTGTTCCGGTGCAGAAGCGGGCGATCCGGCTGGATCACCGTTTCCCCGATGGCCGTGCGGGGGCTTCTTCGTTGTAGCGGGTGGTTGAAGTGATGGAAAATAGCCGCCCATGTTTCACGTCCGCATCTGTACGCGGTATGCCGATCCGGGAGAAAAGGTCCGGCAGAGTGAGGTATATTCCAGTCCGCCGTTCCCGGAACGATACGGATCACCTGATATGATACGATCATTGAGTACAGTGACAGGATTGAAGAAGATTACGCTTGTGATGCTGCTCCTGGCAGCCGCCGTACTGGAACTTTCCGCCCAGGAACCGAAGCCGGGGGTGCTCCCGCCGGAAAGCGCCGGGGGGGGAGGGAGTTCCAGCGCATTTGTCATCGCCCGGCTGAAATATTCGGGTGGGGGAGATTGGTATAACGATCAGTCGGCGGAGGTGAACATGCTGGAGTATCTGCGCAAGCATACCGGCATGGATGTGCGCCCCGCGTTTGAGTATGTGGATCTGGCAACGGATAACATCTTCAACTATCCGCTCCTCTTCCTGACAGGGCATGGGAACGTAGCATTCACCGAGAGCGAAGCACGGCGCCTCCGGGCCTATCTCGATCGCGGCGGTTTCCTCTACATCGATGATGATTACGGGCTGGATTCCTCCATGCGCCGCGAGATGCGAAAGGTCTTCCCGGATAAGGAATTCCAGGAACTTCCCTTCTCCCATCCCATCTACAACGCGTTCTTCAAGTTTCCCAACGGGTTGCCGAAGATCCACGAGCACGATAATAAGCCGCCGCGCGGCCTGGGACTGTTTACCGGCGATACCAGGCTCTGCGTCTTCTATACGCTGGAAACCAACCCGAGCGATGGCTGGGCCGATGCCGATGTGCATAACGATCCGCCGGAGCGGCGGGAGATATCCTTTCAGATCGGCACCAACATCATCGTCTATGCGCTCACCAACTGAAGCGGCGCATCCATAGGGGCAGAACGAACAAGGGGCGGTATCATACCGCCCCTCGTCATAGATAGGATCATGGATTTCCGCCGGAATACGCCTATTCCACCGTCACCGACTTCGCCAGATTCCTCGGCTGGTCCACGTTGCATCCGCGCTCCACGGCGATGTAGTAGCTCAAGAGCTGCAACGGGATCACGTTGATGATGGGGCTGAGGAAGGGGATGGTCTTCGGCACGTAGATCACATGCTCGGCCAGCTCCTCGATACGGGTATCCCCTTCGGTGGCGATGGCGATCACCCGTCCCTGGCGGGCACGCACCTCCTGGATATTGGAGATGATCTTCTCATAGATATCGTCATCCGGAGCGATGAACACCACCGGCATATTCTCATCGATCAGGGCGATAGGCCCATGCTTCATCTCGGCGGCCGGATATCCCTCGGCGTGGATGTAGCTGATCTCCTTCAGCTTCAGCGCCCCCTCCAGGGCAACCGGGAAGTTGTATCCCCGTCCCAGATAGAGGAAATTGCGCGCCTCGGCAAACTCCGCTGCGATCTTCTTGATCTGCTCGAAGCGGGAGAGGGTATACGCCACCTTCTCCGGCAGCTCCATCAGGGCCTTGATGATATTCGTCCCCTCGGCGGCCCCCATCCGGCGCATCCGCGCCAGCTTCACGGTCATCAGTGCCAGCACGGTGAGCTGCGATGTAAATGCCTTGGTGGAGGCAACACCGATCTCCGGGCCGGCATGCGAGTAGACGCCGGCATCGGTCTCGCGCGCTATCGTGGAGCTTACCACGTTGACGATGCCGATCGTGGTGGCGCCACGGCGTTTGGCTTCGCGGAGCGCGGCCAGCGTATCGGCCGTCTCCCCCGACTGCGAGATCGCAATCACCACATCATCCTTGTCGATGATAGGATCGCGGTAGCGGAACTCGCTGGCATACTCCACTTCCGTGGGGATGCCCGCCAGCTGCTCGAACATGTACTCACCCACCTGCGCCGCGTGCCAGGATGTTCCGCACGCCACGATGATAAGCCGCTTGGCGTCGCGGAGCTTGTCGAACACACCACGCAGCCCCCCCAGACGCACCGTATTCTCATCGAGCTGGAGACGGCCGCGCATGGCATTGCTGATGGTATCCGGCTGCTCGAAAATCTCCTTGAGCATGAAGTGCTCGTAGCCTCCCTTCTCCAACTCCTCGATATCGAGCGTGATCTCCTCCACATCCTTGCTCACCAGCACATCGTCGATGGTCTTGGTGGTATACCGGCCACGCTCCACCACCAGCATCTCCCCATCGGTGAGGTAGACCACCTGGCGGGTATACTGCACGATGGCAGAAGCATCGGAGGCTATGATGAACTCGTCGTCGCCGATGCCGAGCGCCAGGGGAGAGCCGTTGCGCGCGGCATAGATGCGCCCCGGATCGAGCGTGCTCACCATCGCCACGCCGTAGGTGCCGATCACCTGGTTGAGCGCCAGACGAAATGCCTCCTCCAGATTGCCGATCTTGTCGTACAGGGCCCGGACAAGCTGTACCAGCACCTCGGTGTCGGTATCGGTATGGAACGTATAGCCCTCCGATTCCAGCGTCTTCTTGATCATCGAATAGTTTTCGATGATGCCGTTGTGGATCAGAGCGATCTCCCCCTTGCTGTCGGTATGGGGATGGGCATTGATATCGTTCGGAGCTCCGTGGGTGGCCCATCGGGTATGGCCGATACCGATATGCCCCTTTGGAGCACCCGATTTCAGCATCGATTCCAGCTCGCTCACCTTGCCGGCTTTTTTCATCACCGTCAGGGCACCGTCGATAGTGGCAACCCCTGCAGAGTCATATCCACGATATTCCAGACGCTTCAGCCCGTTCAGCAGGACAGGAAGTGCTTCCTGGGGGCCGATGTATCCGACTATTCCACACATAGTAAGGGAGGTTTGAATTGAGAAGGAATGCCAAGATACGCAATAGCGGGAACTGGCGCTCTCCGGTCGCCGAAGCTCTCCGAGAAGGACCGTGCGTGCCAGGTGGGTAGAAGAAGCAGGATCTCGGCTGTGCAATGCCAATGGATATGCGCCCGGCTTATGGGAGGACAACTTACAGTAACTGCTGATTCCGCTGCAAGGCCACTCGATGGCCCCGGTGCCGGGGGGGCGCATTCCGTATCCGGGGAGAGGGAAGAGGACCATCCCCGTTCCAGCAATGACAGTAAAGCAGTGCCAGCAAAAACGAAGAGCGCCCGGCGGATCTGCTCCGCCGGGCGCTCTGCTGTTCAAATCACGTCTGCGTGTGCAGCCGCTTACTTCACCACCGTGAGCATCTTGGTTTCCTTCCAGTCACCAGAGACGATCGTATAGTAGTAGTTGCCAGAGGCAAGGTTCGACACATCCAGCGTCAGCTCGTAGCGACCCGGCACCTGATGCTCGTTGACCAGCACCTGCACCAGCTCCCCGTTGGCATCGT
>JBMDXA010000200.1:0-24763 GCA_048594725.1 Candidatus Kapaibacteriota bacterium | reverse complement strand
GCCCCCCGGACTTCTGGCCGTCTGCGAGGAAGCTCGTAGTTTCGGCTCCAGGAGCGCGACCGAGTATCCCTATACATGTACAAGGAACACAGGATGAAAAAGAATTCCCCCGGCACGTCCTTCTACCGCACCGGCGCGGTGATGGCCGTTGTTTCTATGATGATCCTGGGCGGCGCAACGGATGCGGCCGCAGGCTGGACCGAGATCCGTGATATGCTTGCCAAGGCCGAGGGGCTGGGAAAGGCGCAACAGGAGAAGATCTATCGCGCGGCGTATGAGAAATCGACCGCGGAGGTAAAGAGCGGCTCGGCAGGATCGAACGACTACCTCTGGCTGGCGATCGCGGCCGGACGCGTGGCGCAGGTGGCGGGAAACAAGGAGAAGATCTCCCTGTCGAAGGTTGTGAAGGATAATGCCGAAAAGGCCATCTCGCTCGACAAGAATAACGGCACGGCCTACGCAACGCTCGGCGGGTGGCATTATTACATCGCCGATCTCTCCTGGATGGAACGCAATGCCGCAAAGCTGATCTACGGCAGCCTCCCCTCGGCATCCTACGAAAAAGCGGTGGAATATCTCAGCAAGGCGATCTCCCTCGGCGTCACCGGTATGGAGATTTATTATATGCGGGCCAATGCCTACGATGAAATGGACCGCGACCAGCAGGCCGCCGCCGATTTCCGCAAGATCGTCTCGATGCAGGCAAAAACTCCCCGCGAAAAAGAGATGCAGGCCGAAGCGAAGGATGAGCTGGACTAGGGCATTTTCGATTTGCGATTTTAGATTTTCGATTAATCCGGAAGTCCGCCGTTAGTAGTCCGTGGCTGGTACAGGGGAACCGCAGACTTCAAAGCAGTTCCGGCAACAACGGCCACGGACCACCGACAGCGGGCGAAGCCCCCGAACGGACTACTGACGGGTTACCGCTCCAGCCGGCACTGTTCGCGCGGAGTTCCACTCCGTGCGAGGTGGTAGCAGCAGGGGGCGGCCCGTGGAACTCCGCGACAACACCGAAGAAGAACCTCGCAAAACGTTCTCCCAGATACGTAGAGCAGTTTTCAATTGACTTGATCGGTTCAGGCTCCCGTAGGGAGCACCCGTCTGTAGCTATGGTGTCAGTGGTTTCTTCGGAAGCTCCGTAGGAGCGGCCCATTCTTCTGAGGAGCGTTACCTCACACTCAACTGAAACCCGCTCTAAGATTTTCGATTAATTCGGAAGTCCGTCGTTAGTAGTCCGTGGCTGGTACAGGGGAACCGCAGACTTCAAAGCAGTTCCGGCAACAACGGCCACGGACCACTGACAGCGGGCGAAGCCCGCGAACGGACTACTGACGGGCTACCGCCTCTTCTAGCACCCCTCCACATCGGCCAGATATTCCTTCCAGAACTTGAACAGTTCCCAGGTTGCCCAGACATCGCGGAGGCAATATTCGGCGATCTCCTTGTGGCGTCCCTGCTGGTAGAATTCCGGAACCTGGTAGCCGGTAATCCCCTCTCCCTTCGGTGACTTTATTCCGAACGATTTGCAGTAGAAATCGAAATTGAAGCGGCGCATGGCGCCGTTACGGTCGTTGTTCTTGAACGCCAGCTCCTCCTGAAGATCGATATGGCGATCGTATTTCCAGCGGGTGCCGTCCATGAGGTTGCGCGATGGCTTTACGCGGAGCGCGGCCGAGCGGAGCATCAGAAAGGGACAGTCGAAGCCACGGCCGTTGAACGATATCAGCGAATATCCGCCGCCGGAGCGTCCCTTTGCAAGCGCATCCCACCATTTTGCGAGCAGCTGCCGCTCCGACATCATACACCATTTCGAACCATCCGAGAGGGTGCTCTCGTACGGCTCCCCGTTCTCCTCGGCCCCGTAGCTGGAATAGACGCACCCCTTCGGCTGGCCGTCCAGCGAGTTGCAGGAGACCATGCCGAGCGACACCACCTGCGCGGTGAGCGGATTCAGGCTCATCATGCGCTTGCGGTCCTCACGCTCGGCGTCGGTGGCGGCGCCACGCAGCAGATATTCCTGCTGCGATTCGTCGAACCCTTCGAACGGCAGCGCCGATGTCTCGATGTCGAACACGAGATAAATCATATCGATTTTCGATTGAGAATGTCCATGGTCAGCCGCCCGCCGCCGTTCTACCGGAACCGCATGGCAAATCCGCAGTTCCATGATAACGACCACGGAGAGCTGACAGCGGGCCAGGCCCGCGTACCGGCTACCGGCCTTCCGTTGCGGCTACTTCCGGCCCCCGAAGGCGGCCTGCTCCTAACGACTTGCTCCCCCCGCCCGCTTCCGTAATTCCCGGACCACGCATTCCGGGACGAACTCGCTGACATCGGCATCGTAGCGGGAGAGTTCGCGGATGATCGTGGAATTCAGGTAGGTATAACGTTCGTGCGGCATCATGAAGATGGTGCTGATCTCCTGCTTCATTTTCCGGTTCATCAGCGCCATCTGCATTTCGTACTCGAAATCGCTCACCGCGCGCAGCCCGCGCACAATCGCCAGCGCACCTTCGGCCTCGGCACATTCCACCAGAAGACCACCCCAGCGCTTCACATCCACATTCGCATAGCCGCGCAGCGATTCCACCGCCAGATCGAATCGTTCATCCTCGGTGAAGAGCGTTTTTTTGGAACTGTTCACCGCAAGCACCACAACCACCCGGTCGAACATCTTCGCTGAGCGCGCGATGATATCGATATGCCCGTTGGTGATCGGATCGAACGTCCCCGGATAAATCGCAGTTCTCATACAACAGAATATTTCATGGATATCATTCCCCCTCCTGCCGGGGCGCATAGATCGTCACGGCCGTATCACCGAAACTCCGATCCACCACGGCCTCGGCCCCATCGGCACGGATGCTTCGCATGGCGGCCGAATGTTCCAGCACAAACAGTCCCCCCGCCCGGAGCCGGCCGAGCGCGACGATCTCCCGAACCAGGATCTCGAAGATGGGAGCTGCATACGGAGGATCGGCGAAGATACAATCATAGCGCTTCTCCGTCTCACCGATAAATTTCATGGCGTCGCGCACCACCAGTCTGGAGCGCTCCTCCAGATCGAACGACTTCAGGTTCGCGGCAATGGCCGAGGCCGCCTTGCGATCGCTCTCCACGAAGTCGCAGAACGCCGCCCCCCGGCTCAGCGCCTCGATGCCGAGCGCCCCGGTGCCGGCGAACAGGTCCAGAACCTGGGCGTCCTCCAGCCCGATCCTGGATGCGAGGATATTGAAGATCGACTCCCGCACCCGGTCGGTGGTGGGACGGAGCATGGATGTCTGCGTGCTTTTCAGAACGCGGCCGCGAAGGCTTCCGGCGATGATTCTCATGGGCTACCTGACTACTATGAACTGTTTCATCTTCTCGAACTTCTTCTCCCCGATCCCCTTCACCTCCATAATATCCTCAACCCGGCGAAAAGGAACATGGTCCCTCCGCTCGATGATCGCTTCGGCGGTCTTTTCTCCCACCCCAGGCAGCCGCATCAGGGCATCCCTGGAGGCGGTGTTCAGGTTCACCGGACCCGAGGGAGCATCCTTCTTCCCGCTCCCCCCGGCGGGCCTGGCAGCGCGTTCGGCGGCATCTTCGCGCTCCCCCTCCCCGGCGCTCAACGGGGCCCAGCTAGGAAGGGAATCGGCATCGCCATGGTCGGTGGCGGAAGTGCCGGCCGGGGAGCTTGCACGATTGAGCTCGGCAACTCGGGCGGCCCGGTGGGTCTCCAGTATCGAATCGTGGCGCATGCGAAGCTCCACGAGCTCCCGCCGCTCTCCACTCCCCCCTGGAAGATCGAAGAATGTGGTATAGATGAGCCCGGCCAGCGCCGTGCAGGCCAGGAAAAGGGTGACGGTGACATCCCCTCGGGTAAGGCCGAGCGATGACTCCAGCTTCGAAAAAAGCTGCATGATGGTGTTCCTCCTTGCGGCAACCGTTACAGGCCGGGGGAAAAAGGTGTCGCGTGGTGTGATAGTGATACTCCGCCGGGGTGCGGAGCGCGCTCATGAGAGCATGGGACGAAGATAGACGCAGAGACGATTTCGGTCAAGTCCCGGTGATATACTAAACCTCCCCTCTTGCCTCATCGCACATCAGGAGCTATTTTAGCGTTCCTGTCCGTCCTGGTGGCGGCAATGCCCGTGTAGCTCAATTGGCAGAGCAGCTGATTTGTAATCAGCAGGTTGCAGGTTCGAGTCCCGTCACGGGCTCATACGGAACGAAGGCGTCCCCGATATGTTCGGAGGCGCCTTCGTTTGTTTTTAGGAGATAGCTGCCACAGGGTTTGAAGCCAGTTCAGCATCGAACCGGAACGTAGTTACAGCAAGACGATGCCAACTCTACCTCGATGCCGTAGGCATGGACGAACCGCACACCGAGACTTCGACAGCTCCAACGCCAGGAGAATGATCGCTGCTCATATCAACGAGGCCAGAGTCTCCCTCGTATAAAGGAATTCAATCTCCCAACCTATCGATGATCAACTCTATGGACCCTTCCTCAAGAGAGTTAGAGTCATCCAGGTGGAAATGCACCCCGGCAGGCACATTCGATTGTGCCATTGTGAGCATATGCCGGGCGAGAGATATCAATCCTTTCGCATTGGCACGAATGGTACAGCTCGAGCTATCGACCTGAGTATGGATCACGTAGCCACTTTCCCATGCAAGCGACAATCCGGTCTCCCTCGAGTATTCCGGGATTTCAATCTCTATCTTCATCTCTTTCTCCTAAAAGCCAGTAAGGAACAGGTGAATATTCTTGATAACTCCTAATTGCCCTCCCTTTAGGGGATCTGGGTCAAGGAGTCCATCATATATCGTGCACCTGCATGGTTGCCCAATACATCATTATCTCCCAAGGTACTTATTGAGGAACTTTTAGATAGTAATGAGCATATCAATAGCATACAGGCAATCCATACCGCCCGGCATATTCATTCCGAATCCATCCCTTATACCACTCTTCAAACGACGGAAAAATCTTCAGCTCACGATACTCCGTATCGCTCAGCGCAACATACCGTTTGTCGGAAAATCGCACCGCCGAAATACCAATTCCCGTATGAAAGATCAGATAATCCGATGACACACCGCTTTGATGATAAGCGTGATTGGCCGAATCGACGTCATCCCCCATCCCGGCATCGGCAAAGGGGCCAAGTATCGTCTCGCTCTCGAATATATCGCCCCCTCCCGTCCGGAGCCAGAACCCGAACAGGTCATCGGGGATTTCCAGCGCATGTTCCCGCAGCCAGTTCTCCAGACGATCCGCCGGAATCTGTCCATTCCAGAAGAACAGATCCGGCCGCAGTTGCGCATCACGGTAGATCAGCATGGGAATCGGTTATTGAAAGGGGCATCGCATAAGGTGGTTTTATTTACACCGATCCCCCGCACGAAAAAACAGTCCGTTGCCGAGGGGGTTTCCGAAAAAATCCTGAGAGATGCTGCGGGCATATACGAACAGGAGCGGAAAGATTTCTCCTCCGCTCCTGTACATTATCTACCGGCCATTAACGCCCCTTTATAGAACCGGCGCATAATATCCCGCCACGATGCACATTTCATCGTCGCTTTTCAGGCCGAAGCGGACCGGAAATTCGCTTTCGTTATAATACACGGCCTCGTAGCGCAGTTTCTCCCCCTTATTGATTCGCAGGGGCGGATTAAATGCCTTTACCGTCGGCAGATGCCAGTCGGTGCTCTCGTAAATCAGTTCACCGTTGCGCGAGCCGCCATCGATATAGATCTTGAACGACTTGCCGCGCCGGTGGGTATGCGAGGTGAGCATGAAGACATCCGCATCCTTATCGGTGCTGATATATCCCCGCACGGTGGTGTTCTGGTAGGGCATCAGAACGAAATCATCATCAACCCAGAACAGATCGGTCGCCAGCCGCTTGGCGCTCTCGATGGTGTGGAGATTTACATAGACCTCTCCCTTGACCGGGCTTTGCGTGCCGTTCACATAATGCGAGTTCAGATCCAGTCCCGCATTGGCCGGCAGGGCGATACCCACCCCTTCCGGAAATTCGAACGTGAAATCGGAAACCTGCGCGCCGAGGAAGAACTGACGGTAGGCCGCATACGGCTCCATATCGCCCCCCTGGTCGCGGAACACCCCCGGAGGGGGCGTGAACGGGGAACCCTGCGGATACTTGTACATGATGAAATGATGGCTGTTGTCGCGCATCTTCACCTGGTACTTGTTCACAATGATCGGCTTGGAGTTGGTGGCACGTGTGTAGTAGAAAACCTCGCGCTCCCCTCCCGGACCGATATCGAACGGCCCCATCTTCACCTGGATGCCATGCTCCGGCGGCGGCGGCGGAACGAACGCTCCGGCCGGATTGCTCAGCAGCGTGCTGTCGGCAACTACGCCGGTCTGGGGAGCACCGGCGGCGATCCACTGCCGCACGAACTCCACGGCATTGCCATCGAGCGCCGAGGAGCCCAGGGGCATGCGCTCTCCATGGGCGGGGCCGAGATCGCCGGAAAGCTTGCGGAGCAGAAAACTTTTTTCGGCGGAGCCGGGGAACACCCGCTTCATCCCGTCGGCGAGAGCGGCGGGATTGGCCGGCGCCACATTCACCAGATTTGCATACGCCACGGCCGGCTCCAGGGAGAGCCCCCCGGCCGGAGCGGTTCCGGCATGGCAGCCGCTGGTGGCGCACTTGGTGGCGAGCAGCTCGGTCTGGAGCGTCTTGAAGCTGGAGGGATCGTTCTTCGGCGTTTTGCCGCCGTCAGGATCGGTCCCCTTTTCGCCGCACCCGGCGATCACCGACGAGATAAGGATAGCCGACCCCAGTAACAATGATGGAAAACGCATGGGCATTCGCTGGCTGTTTCTATGATGAACGGATAGGATTATGCAGACGGGGCCGATGGAAACCGGGGGTGATGCCGGGAAAAGGGGGGCCGGCGCCGGAGGATCGATGGCATCCTGCTGTGAATAGCACTACAGAGACGGCCAACCGTCCCGCGCCCTGACACATGGAGGGGGCATCAGGTTTAGTCCCTCTCCCCGCGACGGGGCGAACCGGATCGGAATATATGGCGCAACGCCGCGAGCGCACAAAGGAAATAGGAATCCGCGCACCTTTCTCCGGGAGTATTATACCGATGAACACCCCCGGAGCGTCTGCGGGATCTTTATACCGCCCTTCCCTGCTTCACACCGAGATAGGCAGCCAGCCGTGTAGCGGAATTGAAATTGGCGATGACGATCAGATAATCATCCGCGCGAAGGATATGCCCGCGATCGGCATTTCTGGATATCTGCCATTTTCCCTCCACCTGCCGGCTGTACGCAAGCAGCCTGGCATCGGTCTTCCCGCCAATAATC
The DNA here is from genome assembly GCA_048594725.1 of Candidatus Kapaibacteriota bacterium. Classification (GTDB taxonomy): domain Bacteria; phylum Bacteroidota; class Ignavibacteria; order OLB7; family OLB7; genus JAFDZV01. Next base: position 17,422 of record JBMDXA010000200.1, on the reverse strand, counting down.
TCCGTGGCCTTCTCGAAGCTGCTCCCCGCCAGTTCGTGACCGGCGGGAAGCTGATATTCCTGGATATCGAGATCATCATCGGCGGTGGTGGTGGAGAGCATATCCTCCAGAAAATAGGTTACATCCGGCTCGAACGTGGCCGAGGCGATCATGCGGCCTATCACCTCGTTCGGGGAGACCACATAACTGACGCCGGCATTTTCCACGGTCTTGCGGAGCTGCGAGTTCTGGATATAGGCGGTGATCTTCAAGCCGGGAGATATCTCCCGCAGATGCAGCACGATGATGAGCGTACGGGCATCGTCGTCGCAGAGGAGAATCGCCCCTATCGCCTCGCCGATATTCAGCTTACGGTAGGAGCCCTCCCCCTCCAGCGGGCCGAAGGAGATGAAAAGCCGATTATCCTCGAACACCGAGCGTATCTCGGTGATATCCTTTTCCTGATCGGTCAGCAGCGCCACGTTGAACCCGGCCGAGAGCAGCTCGCTGATGACAACCCTGCTCACTTCGTTCCAGCCGACAACGATATAATGCCCGGTGAATTTTGTGCCGTTCATACCGAGGAATTTTCTCCGATTATTTTCTATCAACTGATCTCCCAGCTTCCCCACCGTATAGCCGATAAGCCCCACCGAGCAGAGGATAACCACGCCGCCGGCTACCCGGCCGGGTCCCGAGACCGGATAGAGATCGCCATAGCCCACGGTGCTGAGCGTCACCAGCGTATACCAGAGCGCCTGGGGATAGGTTGTGATGGATGCTCCTTCCGCCCCGGACTCCACGATGAAGACGAACAGGGAGAGAGCCAGATAAAAGATGATGACGGTGAGGCAGAGCCGGATAAGCTTGATGGTGCTCTCGGAGAGCCGCCGCTCCCCCTGCTGTGTAGATCCGCCTGATATTGCCATTCCCGAAAACGATTGCGGTTGATGCGGGAGCGTGACGGTGCCGGGACCATACCAGGGTATGCCGCACACTTGTAAAAAAAGGGGGAATGAACCGGCGCGTAGTGCGGCGCGAGTGCCGCAGGGCGCACTATAGAGGCTGCACAGGATTTCAGCGCCCGGCGCCCGCCAGTGCTATGGTACAGTCCGTGGCCGGCCCTGACCCTCTGCGCGCCGTCAGGGGCCCGTCGCCGCTGGAACTGCATTACTCGCCAGCAATGCAGTTCCCGTAGAACGGCGACGGACCACCAACTGCTTCATAGATCGAAAATCCGAACTCGGAAATTCCCTACAGCCCGCAGCGCTCGAAGATATAATCAACGTTGCGGATCGATTTCTGGAGATCGCAGAGGGCATCGATTTCCTCCGGAGCCAGCACGGCGGTAAGCTCGGAGTCGCGCTTGAGCACATCGGGGAAATTCTCGCGGGTGCGCCAGACCTCCATCGCGCTCTTCTGCACGATCCGGTAGGCGTCTTCGCGGCTCATGCCGCGCCTGGCAAGCTCCAGCAGGACGGTCTGCGAAAAATGAAGTCCGCTGGTGATGCCCAGATTCTTCATCATATTCTCCGGATACACCAGCAGCTTTGCCACCATAGTGGTCATTTTCTCCAGCATATAATCCAGCAGGATGGTGGAATCCGGGCAGATCACACGTTCCACCGACGAGTGGCTGATATCCCGCTCGTGCCAGAGCGCCACATTTTCCATGGCAGCCACGGCATTGGCGCGGACGATCCGGGCCATGCCGCAGATGCGCTCGGAGATGATCGGGTTGCGCTTGTGCGGCATCGCCGAGCTTCCCTTCTGCCCCGCCGAGAAATATTCCTCCGCCTCCAGCACCTCGGTCCGTTGCAGATGGCGGATTTCGGTGGCGAACTGGTCGAGCGTGGAGGCGATCACGCCGAGCGTCGCCATGAATTCGGCATGGCGGTCGCGCTGGATCACCTGGGTGGTGACCGGATCGGCCTTCAGTCCCAGACGCTCGCAGACATATTCCTCCACCTTCGGGCTCAGATGCTCGAACGTCCCGACGGCGCCGGAGATCTGGCCGTAGGAGATCACCTCCACCGCGCGGCGCATCCGCTCGATATTCCGCTTGGTCTCCTCGTACCAGAGCGCCAGCTTCAGACCGAAGGTGACAGGCTCGGCGTGGATGCCGTGGGAGCGGCCGATCATGACCGTGTACTTGAACTCCACGGCGCGCTGGGCCAGCACATCGCGCAGGCGTTCCAGACCGGCAAGGATCATCTCTCCGGCCTGCTTCAACTGCACGGCAAGACAGGTATCGAGCACATCGGAGGAGGTCATGCCCAGATGCACGTAGCGCGACGGCTCGCCCACATACTCGGCAACGTTCGTCAGGAAGGCGATCACATCGTGCTTGGTGGTCTCCTCGATCTCCAGGATTTTCGCCACATCGAAATTCCCCCGCTCGCGCACCGCGCGCGCAGCCTCGGCCGGCACATCACCCAGTTCCGCCTGCGCCTCCACGGCCAGCGTTTCGATTTCCAGCCAGATGCGATACTTGTTTTCGTCCTGCCAGATAGCCCCCATTTCCGGGCGCGTATAACGGTCAATCATTTCGAGGTAGTACTTAGTTTTGAGTGCTTGGAGCGCCTGACGGAATGGAGTACCGGAAGGGATTGATCCGCCGGTTGGTACCCACTCCGCCGCCATTCATCAGTCGTCCGTGGCCGGAAGATCGTACGCCACGCAGTACCGAAACTGATACCGAAACTGATGTTGACAGGTGCTCTTAATGTTTAGAACGTAGATCGATATCGATTCCCACCAGCGACAAGTTCCGTCCCAACCACCGAGACGCCCCCCATCCCCGCCCCCATCACTACCACCCGCCCGCCCCACAGAATTCGCGAAGATTTCATCTCCACCGTAAGGTATGACCGAACATCCCTCACCCCCGCCCAACAAGATCTGCGGCCATTCGCGGTTTGGATTACAAACCATTACCGCTTGCTAACCTAAGAAAATTTCGTATGTTTGCTCGCAGACCTTAAAAAGTAAAGCCGATGAGATTTCTAACCGATCTCGACTCCATCGACATCCAGATTCTGAAGACGCTCCAGCAGAACGGGCGCATTCAGCTCGGGGCGCTGGCCGAAACCGTCCAGCTCTCCGCTCCGGCGGTAGCCGAGCGGCTCCGCAAGCTGGAGGAACGGGGGGTGATCCTCGGCTTCACCGCTCAGATATCCCCGGCACCGCTGGCGCTCGACATCACGGCGTTCATCCAGGTGCGCGTCGATTCCTCGACCCATTACCCCAGATTTCTGGCGAAGGCCACCGCCCACGAAGAAGTGATGGAGTGTCATGCCATCACCGGCGATGCCTCCCATCTGCTGAAGATCCGCACCCGCAACACCGGCACGCTGGAGGCGCTTCTGGCCGAAATCCAGCGCTGGCCCGGCGTGATAGGAACCAGTACCAGCCTCGTCCTCTCCACTCACAAGGAGGCGCTTGCCCTCCCCCTGCGGCATCTTGAAGAGATCGTGACAGAGGGACGGCCGGCCGAGGGGCGCGCCGGCAGGCGGAAGGAATAGGCCCTCGCGGGGAACCCGGCATGGCGCCGGAACGATATTCCGATCAGGGGATCCTCGTTCCGGGCGACTGCAAACTTAGAGAAAAGCAAACAGCTAGATCCTTTCAATCGTTAACATATCCAATCCACAGGAGCGATTACATCGATGGCGATGACCAAACAGGAAGTATTGAAGCTTGCCGCTGAGCAGAACGTGCAGTTCGTGAACCTGCAGTTCACCGATATCATCGGCACGCTCAAGGCCGTGACGATCCCGGTCTGGAAGCTGGAGGACGCTATCGACCAGAATGTCTGGTTCGATGGGTCCTCGATCGAAGGCTTCACCCGCATTCACGAGAGCGATATGTTCCTGAAGCCCGACCTGGACACCTTCGCGGTGATCCCCTGGACCCGTGGCTCGCAGTCGGGAACCCGCGCCCGCATCATCTGCGACGTCTACATGCCGGACGGCCAGCCGTTCGAGGGAGACCCGCGCGGCATCCTGAAGCGCCAGCTCGAGCGCGCAAAGCAGATGGGATACGTCTTCAACGTCGGGCCTGAGCTGGAGTTCTTCCTGTTCAAGCGCGGCGCCGATGGCAAGCTGGCCCCGCTTCCGCACGACGACGCCGGTTATTTCGACCAGACCACCGATCTCGCCAGCGAGATCCGCCAGGAGATGACCTTCGCCCTTCAGGCGTTCGGCATCGACGTGGAGGCGCTCCATCACGAGGTGGCCGTGGGACAGCATGAGATCGACTTCCGCTACTGCGACGCGCTCGCCGGCGCCGATGCCTCGGTGACGCTCCGCTTCGCTCTCAAGTCGATCGCCGCCCAGCACGGCCTGCATGCCTCGTTCATGCCGAAGCCGATCGCCGGCATCAACGGCTCCGGTATGCACGTACATCAGTCGCTCTTCACCACCGATGGGAAGAACATGATGTTCGACAAGGAAGGCATCTACTCGCTCAGCCCGTTCGCGCTCAGCTTCATCGCCGGCCAGCTCCATCATATCAAGGCGCTGAATGCCATCATCAACCCGACCATCAACAGCTACAAGCGTCTGGTGGTGGGCTACGAGGCACCGGTGAACGTGGCCTGGGGACAGAAGAACCGCTCGGTGCTGATCCGCGTGCCGCGCTACACTCCGGGACGCGAGAAGGCGGTGCGCGTCGAGATCCGCTGCCCGGACCCGGCGGCAAACCCGTACCTGGCGTTCGCCGCGCTGCTGGCGGCCGGCCTGGATGGCGTGGAGAAGAACATGACCCCGCCGGAGCCGATCGAGGACGATATCTTCGAGATGACCCCGCAGGAAGTGGAGGAGCGCGGTATCGGCGCGGTGGCCGCAAACCTGATGGAGGCCATCGAGTCGCTCCGCGATAACGAGGTGGTGCGCGGCGCCATCGGCGAGTTCACCTTCGCGAAGTTCTTCGAGGCGAAGCGCCAGGAGTGGGACAGCTACCGTATCGCGGTTTCCCAGTGGGAGCTGGACCGGTATCTGGAAATCCACTAAGAGCATATGTGATTTCGGATTTTCGATTAAAAAGAAAATCCCGGCAGATGATGAAATGGGACGACCGGCGAATATGCCGGCCGTCCCATTGTTGTTTCGGACGTCGTCCTGCGTACGATCACTCGCTTGTGGCAGTGCCTCGCCCGCTTGCGATACGGAATACCAGCTGCTTGGTCTGGCTGTCGTAGAAATCGACGGGCTCGGCGATCAGCAGACCTTCGTTGCGGAACGGATAGCTGGTGATATTGCTGCTGACGAACCGCACCTGCGTGGCGCTCTTGTACACGCGGTTCGGCTGGCTGCTGATGCGTGCCTCCACGAAGAAGCGGATATCGGCGGTGGCCGGAAGATCATTGCTGGTCTGCCTTGCAGTCACCTTGGTGATAAGCCCCTGTGCCTCGGCCGCGGCCTGGCGCTCCCGGTCCACGGTCCAGGTAATGGTGCCAAGCTGCGGATCCTGCCCCCTCCCTTCCAGCGCTGAAAACGCGCGCTGCACGTACGGTAGCTGGCCGCTCTTGCGCACCACCTTGGTTTCGCCGAAAACCGGAGTGCCGGAACTATTGACCGGGTTGGTGAACTGGAATTCGCCGTTCAGGCTGTAGATCTGGAACTCCCAGGCTCCGTAGCAATACGGGCCGATAGGGGTATCGAAGATGGGAGCGGCCATAAAGGCCCACACGGTAGTGGCCGAAGCCACCAGCACTGCCGAGAGAAGCACTCTCCTGATAGTTGTTTTCATGATTCCCTGAAACGTTACGTGATGAATATTCGGGGCTCAATATGTGATTGTTCGAATTATTTCATCGGAATTTCAAGGCGTGGCATGCCCGCCGGCCGGCAGCTATCGGACATGCTGGACGGTGGAACGGCAGATAACGATTCCGTTGATATAGCGGTAACAGCTGCTCGTCACAACGGAAATGCGGGAGGGAGGAAGAGGGGCACAGCGATCATGCCGGCAAAGGTATGAGGATGGTTGAAGAGCGGCTAGTACATCTTGGTGTACCCCCCGGAATGGGTACCACCCCCCTCCTGCCGGACGATGGAGACGGCTGGAGAAGAAAAGGGACGACCGGTGAAAATGCAGGCCGTCCCTTTTATGTACTGCGCACGAACACTGCATTAAATACCTCAGGAACCGCTCCTGGTGGTAAAGGAACCAACTCCGCCGTCGATCCTGAAAACCACCTCACCCGACTCATCGTAGAAATCCACAGGCTCGGCGATTTGCAGTCTCTCCTGTTCAAACGGATATGTGGTGATATTATCACTTACGAAACGGACCTGTTCTACGCTCCTGTAGATACGACCCGGCTGGCTGGAGATTCTCACTGCCGCATAGAATCGGATATCGGCGCTTGCCGGAAGGTCCGCATCGGCCTGATGTGCCCGAACAGTGGTCACAAGCCCTGCATCCTCGGCTTGCCGCTGGCGCTCTTCATCGACCGACCAGACGAATGTTCCAAGCTCTGGCTCATCCCCTCTCCCCTCGATTGCTTCAAACCTCCGTTCCACATAGGCGGGCGCGCCCTCCGTCCGGGTAACCGTGGTCTCCCCGAACTGGGCGTTTCCTGCACTGGCAAGAGAACCGCTCAGTGGCAGATCCTCTCTGAAACTGGTAAGGGCCAGGTCTCCATACCAGATGCATTCTTGGACAGGAATGTCGAAATTCTGGGCATTAAATGCCCAGACGGTGCTAACCGAAGCGACCATGGCGGCGGAAAGAAGGATTTTTTTAATCAGCGGTTTCATGATTACCTCAAAGGATTGCGTGATGGGTGTTCGGGGCGGGCATGTATGCTTTCAATATAATTTTATCAGGTAGTGCAGGGCATCACACGCCCTGCATGGAACGACGGCCGGCCGATACACTGGGCAACGTAATGGCAGGGGCGTGAGATGCTACCGATTACGGGGAGGCCGGGAACTGCTGCGATGGCAAGGGCTAGGGGGAGAAAATGATGACCGGCCGCTGCGATCACCGGCACAAAGATATCGTGATCGCAGGGGGCAGCAGAGTACATCTTGGTGTACTCCCGTTATAGGGTACCTATACGTACCTTGAAAGGTACTGGCCGATCCCCGTATTTATTCTTTCCTGCGTGCTATGTTTGCATTCCTTTCGTTGGGATTCCAATGAAATGCAGATGCCGGGATTCTCATCCTGCCGGCTCGGGCTCGTAATGAAATCCAACTCCTGTACTGCAATCAATGGCGCACTACGAAACGATCTATCCCATCGCGATCGAGAAAACCAGCGGGCGGCTGATGATCGCCCGCAGGCCGCGTGGCGGAGATAGTCTCGGCAGTGATATCGAAGCTCTGCGCCGTGAAGGGACCGATATTCTGGTTTCTCTTCTGGAACACCGGGAGAGCCAGGAACTTGGACTTGAGGAGGAAGAGGTGCTGGCGCTACGGCACGGGATGCGATTTATCAGCCTGCCGGTGCCCGATTACTCCGTCCCTGCCGACCGGACCTCGTTCAACGGAATCGTTCTGGATCTGGCCGATGCCATACGTGCCGGTTCACAGGTTGCCGTGCATTGCCATATGAGCATCGGACGCTCCTCGCTGCTTGCGATATCGATTCTCCGGAGGCTTGGTATGCCCCTCGATAAGGCCATCGCTCTGGTGCAGGCCGCGCGGGGCGCACGCGTTCCGGAGACCGGCGAGCAGTTGCGCTGGCTTCAGGAGAATATTTTGTGATGCCAAGAATGAATCTCCGTACAGAGCTCTATATCACCCAGGTAGAACGATGGCCCGGCAACGGCCGCCATATTCTCGCTCAGTTCGATGAGCGATCGATAGTAGTCTATCAGGCATACAAACCTTCTATCGGTCACTTCGCCGCACGCCACGGGCATTTCGGCGGCGAGTTTCAATTCGATCGAATGAGCTGGATCAAACCGAATTTCCTGTGGATGATGTTCCGCTCCGGATGGGGCACAAAACCCGGCCAGGAAATTACCCTCGCTGTCAAAATCACAAGAGAGGGATTCGATTCCATTCTGGCTGCCGCCGTCCATTCATCATATGTGCCGGAACTGTATGCACGCCGGGAGGATTGGAAGAAGGAACTTTCCGCATCAGCCGTACGATTGCAGTGGGACCCCGATCATGATCCTGCTGGCTCGAAAGTACCAAGGCGGGCAGTTCAGCTGGGATTGAAAGATGATATGCTTTACCGATACGCGCGGGAATGGGTGATCGAAATCGAAGATATTTCCGATTTCGTTGCAGCGCAGCGCGAGCATGCATCTGCCAGAGATTATCAGAGTCTGGAGATACCGCGTGAGGATATCTATCCGGTAAACGATGCCGTAGTGGGCAAAAAATTGGGAATCCAGGCAGATAAGGAATAGGGGCAATATTTTCCATCTGAACGAACAGAATCACATTGCTTTAATGAATCACTATGGTTGCGTCTACTAGCTCATTTGATATCGCCGCGTTGCGGCACCTCCTCCCCGACTCCGTCATCGGGGAGGTCGCATCGGTTGTCCCCATTCACATGGGTCTTTCGGGAGCGGGAGTGTATGAGGTCGAAAGCTCCAGAGGAAAGTATATCCTCCGCGTCCAGGGCACACGAAACGATAGAAGTTTCTGGTCGCAGCAGTTGCTGATACTGCGCCGCGCCGCCGATCACGGCATCGCCCCGGCCCTCCTGCATATCGATGAGGAAGCACGCGCCATCATCATGGCCCGCATTGCCGGCGCGCCCCTGCATATGGCACTTGCCGATCCCGCTGCACGCAATGCGGTGATCGGCGGAGTGGTTGCGCAACTGCGGGCGCTCCATGCCATCGATCCGGCCGGCATCGCCGAACGCGACGGCGTGGGCTACGCGCGCGGTCTATGGGAAACGCAGCGTGAGCGCGAGGGATTTCCCGAATGGTGCGCCACTATCGGCACGATGCTCGATGATATCGCGGCGGTGCTCGCGCGCGATGGGCGCCGCGTGGTGAGCCACAACGATATCAATCCCGGCAACGTGCTCTGGGATGGTGCGCGCGCCTGGCTGATCGACTGGGAGGCCGCCGGGCTTATGCACCCGTATTACGATATCGCCGCGCTCTCCACATTTCTCAATCTGGACGCCGATGCCGGCTATGGCCTGCTTGCACTCCAGGAGCAGATCGCGCTCGATGATGACGCACGGGCCACTTTCGCGGCGATGCGGAGGCTGGTATCGCTGGCCGCCGGCTCCATTTTTCTCAGCCTCGTTCCCGACCTCCGTGTGCTCCCCGCTCCCACGCTCGCCGATGCGCCAACCCTGGCGACGTTTTACGCCGATATGCGCGCAGGAGAACTCCAGTTGCAGACCCCGAAAGGGCAGGCCGCGTTCGGGCTGGCCCTGCTTCGTCTCGCGATTGAGCCGGCATAGGTATGCACCGGTGACTCCCGCCGGACAGGGAGATGCATATATCATGAACCAATTTTATGAGGTATGGATGAAGCGTCGTACGTTATCCCTCCTTCTGGCAATCGTCTGTGGCAGCTGTGGTACGAATGAGCCCGCGATCAGCGTCGGCGGCCTTTATTCGCTTTCTGATAACGATAGCGCCTTTCAGGTCGCAAAAGTACTCGCGCTGGATGAAGATGCCGTTCATATATGCATGTACAGCAACAAATTTTCATCGCGCCCGCAGATGGTTGATACATCGGCCCTTACCCTGGGGGGCATACACGATGCGGCAGGTTTTGGAATAGCGCATCTCCCGCTCTCGCACGAAAGTTTTATCAACAGCCGGCCGGTTTTTATTCAGCAATCCTCTGTGACCGAGGAGGAACTGGAAGGATACAAGATGTGGAAAGCGGACGGCGGGGGCGTCTGGTAATAGATCGGAGTAAGTTTTACATCAGTCTAGCGGATCGTCGCTGGCGGGATAGCTCCCGTAGTGATGGTCAGCGATACCCCATGTAAGATCCGCTCCAAGAGCCGTGTGATGCCCATTTGGAGCCCCTTTCCGCTGCGAGGAAGCGTCTTTATCTTTTTTTCCTTTACCTATTCCCTACCGATATGAGGCTTACCAATAAGCAGGTTGCAGAGGCGTTTTCACGCCATGATTTCCAGAGCGCCTACGACTACCTGTCCGATACGATCCTATGGGATATCGTCGGAGGCGAGCACCATGCCGGACGCGAGAAGGTGATCGAAACATGCGAATCCTCGGCGCAATATCTGGCGTCGGTATCGACCCGGTTTCTGAAATTCCGGGTTCTCTCCGCCGATGAATCCTGCGTCGTTATCGACTCTACCGCCGAATACAGTTCCGCCGGCCAGCCTCCTGCTCTTGTCGCGTCGTGCGACATCTATAGATTTTCAGAAGGCACGATCTCTGAAATCACTTCCTATACTATCGAACTCGGCAAGAGCTGAATGCTGTTCCCGCTTCTTGCGTACGGACGCCAGGACAGTTGTATGGATTGACAAAGCCTCTCTGCCATCGAATATCTCGCGATGAACAACCAGAAGCATCTTCGCACGGAAGCATGGCTGCTCAAGGGTATCAGCAGTCTTCCAGGCATCCTTGCGCTTGCACAGGGACGCCTCTCATTTACGGCCTCGGGCAGCGGCTCGTTCTGGCGGGGACAGCTTCGCACGCTTGAACAACGGGCGGGGCGGCCGGGGCTGGCTCAACTCCTGGATGAAGGCCGGCAGGCAATCGTGTTCGATGCCATTTTTTCGGAGATCCGGAATGTGCATATTCCGTGGTATTATTTTGGCGGCGGCATCAAATTCACAGTGGGCGGCATCCGCTATCGCTTCAGCTTTGCCAGACCTGCCAATACAGCGGGATCACCGGATATCGGAGAATCCGTTCAGGACCTCTCCAGGGCCCGGCAGCGCGGAAAAGAATGGAAAGACGCGTTGACAGATCACGAACGTAGCAGTTCAGGCAACTAGCAAGCCTCGTTCACATTCTCTCCTCTACCTTCCATCATGATGCAGCATTTCAATAGCATGCGCCTGGCCGTGGTATGTGGTGCGCTCCTTGGCGCGATCTTCTCCGCCGGATGCTCCATCACCGGCGCGGAAATCGTCCAGCGGTTGTCCAGCATCCCGCCGTCCACGGACTCGACCTATGGTTATACCATTAAGAACCCCGTTCTCCTCGGCGAGTTCGGTTCCGGCTCCGAAGCCAGCTTCGCCGCGAGCCATTATTTCGTGGCGGGATTGCGGAAAAACGGACGCCCGCTCATGTTGCTTCGACAGAGCCTGGTAGAAGATATGACGGATGCATGGACCGCAGTGCCGGAGGGGACAACGGACACGATGTATATATATATCAATGTATATAAGAGGGGCAGCATCCGTGTACCGCAGGGGCTCACCCTCGACATGTCAGGGTTTTCCAGATAATCGCGGAGCAGTCAATTATGAAATTTCATACACAGGAGCCCACTATGCCGCATCCCACGGAAGAATTTCTGGTCGAAAAAAGGATCACCATTAACGCCGCAATCGAAAATGCATGGGAGGCTCTTGTATCCCCTGCAAAAATCGAGAAATGGCTGAATGTCACCAGCATGAGCACATCGTGGGAACCGGGCAGCCCCATCATGTTCAGCACTGTTCTGGAGCGAACGCCCTACCAGTTCCATGGTACGGTTCTGCACTACGACGAGAAACAGAAGCAGCTTCAATACAGCTATTGGAGCAACCTTTCCCGTCTGCCCGATCTGCCGGAGAACCATGCCATCGTCACGATGTCCTTGCAAGAAAACGGGGAGCAGAGCATCCTGCTGGTGAAGCAGGAGCGCTTCTCCGGCGAAGATGACTACAGGCACGCCAATTTCCATTGGGAGATGACCACCAGAGCGTTCAAAAAGTTCGTCGAGGAGGAGCTTGCGGGAGAAGGAATATCCTAGGCCGCCAGGCCGGATTACGTAGCATAGCTTACTGGATATCCGAATTCATAATTGTAAGGATGCTCCCGATAGAATATCGTCTACGGAAGCACCACCACCGATCCCATCGTTATCCTCCCATCCTCCAACCGCAGACGCCAGAAATATGTGCCCTCCGGCAGAACTCCGGTTCGCACCGGGATCTCCGTCATGCCGGCCGGGAGCGCTCCTTCATGGAGGAGCATCACACGCTCGCCGAGCGCATCGAACAATTCCAGGCGAATATCCCGTTGCGGCGCATCCAGCGAAACCAGCATCCGTGCGGTTCCCCTGGCGGGGTTCGGCGCAATGCTGACGGACATACCGGCCGCGGCCACGCCGTCATCAACCACCGTCATCGGCATTCCCTCGGTGATGCTGAAATCATCCAGCCCCGCCTCCACCACTGATGGCAGTATGGTATCGCTCACGACCATTTTGAAGCGCATGGTGCCGGAAGGCGTTATCGCATCGCGCACCCGGAAGCTGAAGCGTTTCCAGCCGCCCGTGGATGCACCGATAGCCGCCAGCAGGTGCCAGCTTGCGCCGTCGTCGGTGCTGATACGCAGTTCCATCGTATCGGACGGGACATAGGTAAGATCCGTGGTATACCAGGCATCATTGGAGAACCAGAATGCTCCATTGATATACGGGTCCTCATAGGAGGAGAGATCGAACTGCGGCGAAAGAAGCGAGCTGATCCCGCCATAGACCGGACGCGAATATTCGCCCGGCAATGAAAGTCCCGTGATGAATGCCCGGTTTCCCGGTCCGGCGGTAGCATCCTCGCCCGGCTGAACGGCAACCGCAGCCCCGCCAGCAAAGAGCTTCACCTCCAGCGGCGTCCCCCGCTCCCATCGTCCCCCCGACGCCCCATCTCCCGGCAACCCCAGGCTCCATCCCAGATCCAGCTCGGCATCATCGGCGTAGCCACGTTTCAAGCGAACCGGCACCGAAGGATCTATCGCCCGGCTCAACTCCACGATACGCGGCTGATAGCCCCATGCTCCCACCTGTACCAGATAGATGCTATCGGCCGGCAGTGAAAGAATAAAGGGGCTTGCGCCGGCGCTTCCCTCTCCTGCAGGGCGGCCGTAGACTCTGTAGAGAAAATCATCTACCGGAGCGCCGGTCCCCTCATCCTCCACCCGCAGCGCATATCGGGTCATCGGAATGGGACGGAGGGAAATTTCAATTTCATTTCCCTCCTCCTTTAATTGCATCTGCCCATATTCGAGATAATAATCGGGGAGATATGCCATAAATCCCGTTGTGCCAACCGCGCCGGTAACATTGAAACGTCCGTCCGCACCGGTGGTACGTGTTATCCCAAGCTCCGGCAGCGTCACGCGCACCCCAGCCAGAGGAACGTTGGACACGGCATCCACCACCCGGCCGGTGGCCCGGCCCGGACGCACATTATCGAACGTGAAAACCTCCAGGCCGGTCTGCATATAACTCGCAAGGATCTTGCCGCTCGGCAGATAGGGATAGACATCCCAATTCCCCGCATAATCCGGCCCGGTCCCAGGATAGGCATCGAAATACCCAAGCTCCACGGGGCTCTCCGGATCGCTGATATCGATGATGCGCGTCCCTCCCATATACCACGACACGAACGCAAGATCCCCTTTCACGAATACATTATGAACCGTGGAAGCAGGCTCCGGGGTAAAATCCGACACCTTCGAGATCGAGTTCAGATCCCGGATATCCCAGATTTTCAATGTCTTGGGGGTGGAACCTATTTCATCGGTCGTCAGCAGATAACTTCCATCGCCCGTGGTGGCGGTATTATGGGTGCCGGCGCCCGGATAGGTGATCTCCCCCACCATCACCGGCTTTTTTCTATCCGCTCCCAGATAAATAATGCTCGCCTTGCCGTCGTAAATGGCGGCCGCATACATCGTATCGTTTCTGATAAAAGCATCATGCACATAATGCGCGCTGAAGCTCCCGACCATCTCCGGAGCAGCCGGATCGGCGCTCACATCGAAGATGATGGTGCCGCCATTAGCGCCGGCATTCAGATCGGAGCCATGTACATAGATACAATTTCCCTCGGCCGATATGGTATGTCCGGTGCGCACCACGGCACTATCGAATTTCACGGAGGCCGGAGGCTGCGGCAGGGAGGAAAGATCGATGATCTGTATCCCCCCGCCGGTTTCGTTGACGGCGTAGGCATAGTGTCCCCGCGTCTTGATCTCGCGCCAGTCGCTCTCCGGTCCCTCCACCAGCGACACCAGCCGCACCGGCTTCTCGGTGACATCGATGATATAGGTGCCCCAATATCCCCCCAGCAGAGCGTACTCGCGCCCATCCGGAGCGGCGTAACCGGTCAGCCCGGAATAGCGGCCGATGATGCCGGTATCGGGACGCAGCGAACCGAACCGCTCGGTATGATAGGCCCGCGGCAGGGAATCCGATTGCGCGAACGCCCCGGCTGCTGCTGCGATCAGAAGAATTGCGGAGAGAAACAGGGTAACGGAATGACGCATGATATTCTCGGCAAGATGAACTACCGGCAGCGGGTGCGCCGCCGGGCACGGGCGCAACGCCAACGCGCGCTTCAAAAGATGGAACAACCGGCAGACCGATTCGATGAGGGCGCAACGCCCGGAACAGTCACGGATACTGAACATACGACGAAGCAGGGCAGGGATTGTGAGCCTGCCCTCCCCCGCTCCGCAGAATAGAAAAAGGCGCCCGTGCGGGGACGCCCTTCTCATCATACCGATCCCGCAGGCAGAACGCCCGCTATCGCAGTACCACCACCGCACCGCAGAGCGCCGCGCCATCATCCAGGCGCATTCTCCAGGTGTAGCGTCCCGGCGCCAGTGCCGAGAGATCCACCGGAAGCTGATGCGTTCCCTCCTCCAGCGCTCCATCGTGCAGCAGCGCCACAGAGCGGCCCAGAAGATCGAACAATTCCATTCTGGCATTGCGTTGCGCTGCCGGAAGCCGTACCAGCAGGCGGGCAGCGCCGCTGGCCGGGTTGGGGGCGATCTCCGCATGCGCAGCAGCAACGGCATGCTCCTGCACCGATGACGGATCACCCTCGGTGATGCTGAAATCATCCATGCCGGCCGATACCACCGAATATTCGGCGGTATCGTAGGCCACCACGCGGAAGCGGACCTGCTCTCCCGGCGTCATAAAATCTCTGAGACGGATATGATATTCCTTCCAGCCGTTCAGTGCCTCCCCGATCATATCGAGCTCGGTCCAGGTTTTTCCGTTATCGTTGGAGATCTTCAGCACGAGCATATCATCCGGCATTTCCATCATATTATTGGAATACCAGAGAGCGCAATTAAGATAGGGATCGGAATATCCGCTCAGGTTCATCATCGGCGAGGTGAGCGTGGTAACTCCATACACCGGGGAGAAGTTTACCGCATCGGGCGTTCCCAGTCCGGCGAAAAATGCCTTCTGGCCGGGATTGGGGGTATTATCCTCGCTCGGAGCCAGGAAATAAACCTCTCCCCCGTTCCGGACGACGACCGAGACCGGAATAAGGCGGTTCCAGATGCTACCGTGATTCCAGTCGCCGGAGGCACTGTAACTCCATCCCTGATCCACTTCGGCATTATCGGCATATCCTTTTTTCAAACGGAATTCCTGCACTCCTTCTGCCGGCCCCAGCCTTACCACCGCCGGAATATATCCCCAGGCACCCAGATACATCGCATAACTGCTATCGGCGGGGAGCGAAAAGCCGGCAGGATTCTGCGTCTTTTTTCCCTCGCCTTTTTCCCGGTTTATGATATGATAGCCGAAGGCCGGCACAGGCTCTCCGGTAGCATCATCCACCACCGCCACGGTACGGACAACCTGGGGAAGCGGTTCCAGGAGAATCTCCTGCTCGGGTCCCGTCCCCGCTACAAGCGATAATTTCCCGCTCACCGGCTTGAAGTCCATGAGATAGGCCGTAAAATCCACCTCACCGATGGCGGCGGCATACGAGAATCGTCCGGAGGCATCGGTTTTCTGGCTTACACCTAATGCCGGAATATTGATGAGAACGGAAGCCAGTGGCTGGTTATTGGCCGCATTGCGGGCCACGGCCTGGACGTAGCCGCGCTCGGCGCCATCGAAGGTAAAGACGTGAAGGCCGCTCTCGGTATAGCTTGCAAGGATCTTCCCGCTGGGCAGATACGGATAGACCTCCCAGTTGCCGACGAAATCGAACGTGGTGCCACGGAACGCATCGAAATATCCCACCTGTGCCGGCTGCGACGGATCGGTCATATCGAGTATGCGCGTTCCGCCGCTGTACCACGACACATAGGCCAGCTTCCCGAGGGTATGCACATTATGCACGATACTTCCCGGTTGAGGGGTATAATCGGCCACCTTCTGAATATTTTCCCGGTCCCTGACATCCCAGACCTTCAACGTGCGCGAGCCATTGATTTCATCGGTGGTCATTACATAACTGCCATCGGTTGTAAGATCGGAATTATGGGTGCCGGCCCCCGGATAATGGATCTCCGCCACCACCTGCGGCTGTTTGCGGTCGGGGCCCAGATAGACGATGCTGAGCCCATTATCCATGATGGCAGCCGCATACATGGTATCGTTGCGAATGGTGGCATCGTGCACGTAATGGCCGGCAAAGGTGCCCACCAGTTCCGGCTTCAGGGGATCGTTGGAAATATCATAAATCAGCGTACCGCTGTTGGCCCCGGCCTCCACGTTGGAGCCGTGCACATAGAGATATCTTCCATCGTAGGAAATGGTATGCCCGGTGCGGAAGCTGGAGGCGTCGTAGAGCACATGGGTTGCCTCCAGAGGAAGCTTCGAAAGGTCGATGATCTGAAGCCCGCGGCCGGTCTCGTTGACGACATAGGCATACTGCCCGGCGGTCTTGATCTCGCGCCATCCGCTTCGCGGTCCCTCGACCTTCGAGATCAATCTGATCGGTTGTTCGGTGACATCGATAACGTAGGTGCCGTCAAAGCCCCCGAGGAGCGCATATTCACGCCCATCCGGAGCGGCGTAGCCGGTCAGGCCGGAATATCTCCCTTCGGCTTCCGTATTGGGATTAAGCGCGCCGAACCGGGTGGTGTGATAGGTTTCCGGTTCTACCGTCTGTGCGGGCAGAAAAGCCGGGGCTCCCAGAAGCAACATGAGCCGGAGCAGATGCAGTAAATTCCGTTTCATAGGTTGGTATCGGTTTCATGGCCGTATCCGCATACTACGAGAACACTAGGCACCGGCCATATCATGATGAAAGACCGAAGGGGGATGGCTTTCTCGGTAGGGTAATGTATGCGCCCGGATCAAAAAAGTTACAACCGCGAATGGCCGCGAATCTTGGCGGACGGGGGTGGGGGTGCCTTGAACGGATACGATGCGTGAGGGATGAAATCTCCGCGAATGATATATGGGGATTATGAGGATGGGATTGGGGTGGGCATGGAGATGTTGTGGTATGGGAATGGGGGTATCCGCCGGATTAAATTTGGAACGAGCCCCCCCCTGAGTTCTTCAGTCCCCAATCCCCCCAATCCTGCCCCCCCAATCGAACATCT
>JBMDXA010000020.1:0-11591 GCA_048594725.1 Candidatus Kapaibacteriota bacterium | reverse complement strand
AGCCCGGTACGGAAGCCCGGTACGGAAGCCCGGTACGGAAGCCCGGTACGGAAGCCCGGTACGGAAGCCCGGTACGGAAGCCCGGTACGGAAGCCCGGTACGGAAGCCCGGTACGGAAGCCCGGTACGGAAGCCCGCAGGCTGGGATGCTGATCGGCAAGCAGGCATGCGGCCGTTGGAGCGGCGCGCTACGCTCATCCGGAAACCGCTCTAAAAATGGAATCCGAATCCGAACAATACCGTCTGAATGCCTGCCAGTGAAAGCCCGCCCAGAAGGATGCCGAGAAGCACGAGGGTAAAGGGGAGATAGATGAGGCCCCGGAGAAACGGACGCTCCCAGGAGATATGATGCATCACCGGCAGAAGGATAAAGGCCATCGCCACGCCGAAGAACGATATCTGCACCATGCGCAGGCACATGATGCCGAAGACCAGACCGCAGAGCACCTCGAATCCCTGGATCACCTTGTTGTCCGGATGGCTGCCTGCCAGAAGCCGCCGCCACCACTCCTTCACCCGGCGCGGCATCGGCGGCTGAAGACCGGCCATCTGGAGCTGGGCGGCGCCGGTGCGGTCGGCAGTGACATGGAAGATCGCCTTGCCGGTCAGCAGGAAAAAGAGGACGCCGAGACAGGAGAGAGGACCGAGCGAGCCGTAGAGGGCCGTGCTGCGAGAGAGGAAATTGAACATCTTCCCCGGCGTCCGGAACATCTCGATGATGAAGCAGAGGATCGGCGCCACCAGCGTCATCACCGTTATCAGATAGAAATCGACTCCGTTGAGCACGCCGAACCCCGCATCCAGCCGCCAGACCGGCATCGCTATCTCCGCTCCCCCCACCATCAGCGTCATCGGCTGTTCACGGCCGAACATCGATGAGAGGATGATATTTGCGTCGATGACGAAGAGGAAATAAAAGAGGGAAAAAGGGAGATTGAGGGTCGGGAAGAAAATATCTAGCTTTTCCACCCAGGAGATGCTGCGCGAGCGTATCGAGCGTCCCATCTCCTTTGCAAGAAATTCGCAGGTGCCACGGGTCCATTTCATATGGCGCACACGAAATGCGCGCACGGTCTCCGGGAAATCCTCGTAGCAGATCACATCCTCCTCGAAATATCCGCGCCAGCCGCGCTCGCGGATACGGAGCGCAAAGGCGAGATCCTCGCTCACCAGTTCCGGAAATCCCCCTATCTGCTCCCAGCATTCCCGCCGTATCAGCGCGCCGTGGCCCAGAAGCATCACAAATCCGTAGCGATTCCGCAACGGATGATACCAGCGCCAGTGGATATCGATTCCCACCCCCATATATCCCGCCAGCGAGCTTTTCGAATCGGGATTGCTCTGGTGATTGGCCTGCACGAACCCGCAGCGCTCATCGGCCAGGAGCCGTGGAACGAGTCTGGAGAGAAAATCGGGAGGGAATATCTCATCGGCATCCGCCAGAGCGAAGAGCGGCTCGGTGCAGGCAGCCTGGCCCAGACCATGATTGATGTTGCCGGCCTTGAACCCCTTGCGATCCGGACGCCGCACCACCCGGACACGATCCGGAAATCGCGCCGCGAAATCATCCACGACGGCACGATAGGCGGGATCGGAACTGTCATCGAGGATATAGACCGTGAAATTGGGATATTCCTGGCGGACGCAGGAGATGGCGCTCTCCTCCACAAAATCGTTGGCGGTGGTGTAGAGCACCGCAATGGCAGGGGCGGGGGAGGGAACCGGGCCGGGATCAGGCCCGCGGCCGGAGTGGCGCCGGCGATATATTCCCGCGAATATGATGACGCCGAGATTGAAGAATGCGTAGAGCCAGGCGATCTCCGTGAAGATGATGAAAAAGAGAATCGCCCCCCAGCCGAACGGCGTCCCGGCAATATCCAGCAGGCTGGCAAGCCTGGGGTGAAACCAGAAAATGGAAGCCACCCAGGCAGCAAAAACGAATATGTAGAGATGGGGCCTGGGGGATTGCATGGAGTTAGCAGTAGATAGTAGTTTTTAGTGCGTAGATGCGATGCCGGGGGATTGGTCCGTAATCGGTACGCGGGCTGCGCCCGCTGTCAGTAGTCCGTGGCTGTTATTACAGCAATTGCCAGTTCATCCTGCGCTTCCGGTAGAACGACGACGGACTATTGACTTTCACCATTAATCGAAAATCCACAATCGGCAATCGAAAATTCCCTCACATTCCTCCCATCACCAGCGTGATACCTGCGGCCAGGACGGTGATATCGTTGAAGTTCTTCACCGACTCGTGGCGCAGGAGCATATGGAGTCTGTTCCGGCTGCTGATGGGGGCGCTGATACGGAGATACGCATCCCACAGGGTGGTAAGGGTGCTTTCCGGGCCCACCGCCGCCAGCCCTGCCACGAGCGCTCCGCCGATCTGCCATTTCGTGGGGGTGTTGTACTCGCCCGCCAGCATCCCCCGCAACTGAAATTCTCCGGGGGGACCAGTCTTGGAATAGATCACCGTGGGCTCAAGACGGAGCCGGTCGTTCACCGGAAAACCGTAGGCCGCATGAGCGATCATCTCCAGCGGATTATCATCGAAGAGCACGCCCCATCCGCCGAACTTCACCAGCCGTCCCTCGCCCAGGCCGATCACATGTTCTCCGCGGAGCAGGTATTGGCCGTCATCTCCGGGCATCTTCCGGAACCCGATCTCCAGACGCGTGGTAAGGTTCGTTTCATAGTTGAGGAATCCGCCGAAGTAATAGGCGGGGGCCTCGTAGTAGCGAAGAGCGAAGGAGATGTTGTCGAACGTCATGCCGTTGTCGTACTGGAGCCAGAGACGGAGCTCCGGCACCGGCGAGGTGGCTATCTCGGCAAAACGTATCCCTCCCCGGCTGCTGCTCGTCCTGTTGCCGACATCCTCCGAGCGGGTGCTGCCGATCCATCCGGTAAACTCGGTGGTGGGATTGCGCTGGGTGGCCGTAAGGGCCTCGCGCGCATCGCTGCGAGCCGGATCCAGCGAGAGGGCGCGCTTGAATGCGTTCCGTGCCTGAATGGTGCGCCCCGCCTGCAACTGCGCCCTGCCCAGCCCCACCTGCAACTCCGGGTCTTCGGGGATGAAATTCGCCAGCGATCCGAACTGCTCCACCGCGCGCTCGGCATCGCCGCGCCAGAGCGATACATAGGCCATCCCTTTTGCCGCGTCGATCTGGTCGGGCGCTATCTCCAGCGACCGCCTGAACGCGTCCTCGGCCTGCTCGAACTCCCCTCTCCATGCGTGATTGTAGGCGAGCGCATTCAGCGCCCGGATATTCTCCGGTTCCAGATCGAGGGCGAATCGCAGATCGGCATCGGCGGAATCGAACTGGCTGATCCATGACCGCACCTGTCCCCGGTTGATTCTTGCTTCCACATCGTACGGATCGTTCTGCAGGGCCGAGTCATATCCCTGCGCCACCGATGTAAGGCTATCCAGCAGCTGGCGGCGCGGATCGGGAGGGAGGGTATCGGCCAGCGAGAGCCCGGCGGTATCGCCCGGCATGGCGTACCGGAGGCTGTCGGCAGGGGAGGGCATCCCGGGAGAGAGAGGATCTGCTTCCGTGGCGGATGTGGTGTCGATGCTCCTCTGGCTGTTGTTGAAAGGAGGATCGGCGGGAGGGAGGCTATCAGTTCCTGCGGTGCCGGGGGAGGTGTGCTCCGGACTACCGGCATTCCCGGTGCTGTCGGCGGGGGGCGTATCGGCAGGGGGAGTATCGGACGAGGTGCTGATGGTATCGGCGGCTCCGGTCTCATCATCACGGCCGGTTCCGGCAGGATCGCCCTCCGGTTCCGCAATGATAGTGCTATCGCCGGGAGCCTCCGTGCCGGGCTGCTCCTGCTGCATAAGCGGTTCGGAGGAGTCCGTTGCAACGGCCGAAGAATCCTCGTACGGCACGGCTACCCAGCCGCTATCGGCCGGGGTGGGCTGCTCCTCCTGGGCATAGGCTCCGTAGAAGGGAGCAAGAAAGAGCGCAAGAATAACCAGTACGCAGGATCTATGGGATAGCATAGGCAACTTTCCGATCGGCAGCAGCTCCCGGGAACATGCCGCCAGGCTCATCATCTCTTTCTTCCGTATCTCCTCACGCAGTATCCGCTGGCCGGGCACCGGGGATCATGGGGCTGTTTCCGGCATTATTCCGGGCTCGAACCGGATGCCGCTGGTATCGCAGGCGGAGCCGCGATCCGGCACAGCGCAACGCACCTGAAGAAAAACATCAGTGATCGTATGATTACAGGCAAGACCATTGAAATGCCCTTGTGTGACGGAAGCAGAGTGCGTAAGAGCCTTTACCGCATGCACATGGGGAAGGCCCTGGAAGGACTGAAGTACCTGGAAGGACTTTGCCAGTGGGGCGCGGGCTCGTAGTTGCCGTCCACCCTCTATTGCTGAAATGCATCGGAGCAGATTTCACCCAGACTCATCTGATAGATCTTCCGCCCTTTATACCAACAATCTATTCCGATGGAATTCTTCTCACCCTTTCTCTCTCTCCCCTCTCTTTTTTCTCTCCCCTCTCTTTTTTCTCACCCTTCTCTTTTTTTCTTCCTTTCCCTCTCTTTCTCTGTCCCATTCAAGAATATTTTCAAGCCATCGGTACGATATAGTCCCTGCCGTCCCACCTCCACCCACCAGGATTCACCCAGTTTCCGATTCTCTATTCGTGCAGATTTCATCTCCAACGAACGAATCCGGCTCATCACCCTCACCCCCGCCCACCAAGATTCGCGCAGCTTCGCGGTTGTCCCGGAAGCGAACACCTGGCGTCCCGGAAGTGGCACGGCTCCTCGCGCCGGCATTCACCCGCAGGAGGATAAATCGGCGAAATTCGATCGTAATCAACGTTTTCTGCTATTGGCACGCCCCCTGTAAGGGATCTCTCCGGAAATCGCCTTATGGATATAAAAAGAGAGACACATTTACGGACGAAACGTTTCCGGAGGATTCTGCTGATCGCCTCGGGCGTCGTGGTGATAGCGCTCGGTTTTCTGGGACTTTCGCAATTGAAACCGGCCGCTCCGGCGGTCGATCGGGGCACGCTCTGGATCGACACGGTGAAGCGCGGGACCATGCTGCGCCAGGTGCGTGGGAGCGGGACGCTGGTGCCGGAGGAGATCTGGTGGATTCCCGCGGCTACCGAGGCGCGTGTACAACGCGTTCTGGTGCAGCCCGGAGCCGATGTGACGGCCGGGACCGTGCTGATGGAACTGAACAACCCGGAGCTGGAGCAGGAGGCGCTGGAGGCCGAGTGGCAGCTCAAGGGGGCTGTTGCCGAGTACCGGAACCTGGAGATCGGGCTGGAGAGCCAGCGGCTGGATCGCGAGGCCGCCGTTGCCACGATGCGTTCGGAGAACGATCAGGCACAGCTCCGGTCGGAGACCGAGCAGGCGCTGAACGCCAGGGGGCTCAATACCAGAATAGAGGCGCGTGGCACATTGTCGAAGGCCGAGGAGCTTGCCTCGCGCTTCGCCATCGAAACGAAGCGGCTGGAGATCCACGGCGAATCGGCCAGGGCGCAGCTTGCGGTGCAGAAGTTCCGTATCGAGCAGCTCCGGGCTCTTGCGGCGCTGAAACGGGGACGGGTGGAATCGCTCCGGGTGCGGGCCGGCATCGACGGCGTGGTGCAGCAGCTTCCGGTGCAGGTGGGACAGCAAGTGACCGTGGGGACGACGCTGGCTAAAGTGGCGCAGGCCAGCCGGCTGAAGGCGGAACTGAAGGTGCCGGAAACCCAGGCCAGGGATGTGCAGGTGGGACAGCAGGTGGGGGTGGATACGCGTAACGGGATCATCCGGGGGCATGTCATCCGGCTTGACCCTGCGGTAATGAACGGAACCGTGACGGTGGATGTGGCGCTGGATGAGTCGCTTCCCAAAGGGGCTCGCCCCGATCTGACGGTGGACGGCACCATCGAGCTGGAGCGCCTGCGGAACGTGCTCTATATCGGACGCCCCACCGGTGGTGGCGCCGGCAGCAGCGTGGGGCTCTTCCGCCTGAGCCCTGATGGACGGGAGGCGGAGCGGGTGCGGATAGATTTCGGCCGAAGCTCCGTCAGCACCATCGAGATCATCTCCGGCCTGCGCGAAGGGGATCGTGTGGTGCTCTCCGATATGTCGGCCTGGGACGGTGCAGAGAGAATAGAACTCAGAGACTAGCCGGGAAATCCGAACTCCGGGAGGAGCGATGAGCATGGTGGCCCAGGCTCATTCTTCTGCTACGCCCTATTAACCGATTACTACAATCCAGTAATTCCTTTCAATCGAAAATTCCATGGAATCCCTGATACGTCTGGATGGCATCACGAAAATATTCTATACCGATGAAGTGGAGACGCATGCGCTTGCAGGAATTCATCTGGATATAGGGGAGGGGGAGTTTGTGGCGATTGCGGGGCCATCCGGCTGCGGTAAATCGACGCTCCTTTCGATACTCGGCCTGCTGGATTCTCCTTCGGATGGAACCTACCATCTGAAAGGAGAGCCCGTGGATACCATGTCCCCTGCCAGCCGGTCCCGCATACGCAACCAGGAGATCGGGTTCATCTTTCAGGCGTTCAATCTGATCGGCGATCTGACCGTGTACGAGAATGTGGAGTTGCCTCTGACCTATCGCGCCCTGAGCGCCGCCGAGCGGAAGCAGCGGGTGCAGGATGCGCTGGAGCGGGTGGGCATGGCGCACCGCATGAAACATTATCCCGCGCAGCTCTCCGGCGGGCAGCAGCAGCGTGTGGCCGTGGCGCGCGCGCTGGGCGGCACCCCCGCCATCCTCCTGGCCGACGAGCCTACCGGCAACCTGGATTCCAGCAACGGCGACGCGGTGATGGAACTTCTGCGCGAGCTGCACCAGGGGGGCGCCACCATCTGCATGGTCACTCACGATAATCGTTTCGCACGCCATGCCGAACGCACCATCCATTTATTCGACGGGCGTGTGGTAGAGGAAAGCGCCGAACCGCTATGAATATTTTTCCGGAATATATCCCCGGTAATTCCTTCTCCCGCGAGATGCCCTCTATCGGGGGCGGACGCCATCGGGGGCGGACGCCATCGGGCCGGATAAATCTCTTTTCATGCCGCTGGCACGGCCGTCCTTCCAGTCTCTTTTTCGATGCACGATCTCCAGTTTCGGAGGAGAGCGGCCGGCCGTGCCATGCATGATTATTCGCGGCGGGAGTATCCGGTAAATTCAGCAGAGATGCAGCAGATTCTATGATAACACTTGCGAACGTCGAGAAATCCTATTGGTCGGGCTCCACGAACAATCATGTGCTCAGAAAAATCGGCATGACGATACGGCCTGGGGAGTTCGTGACGATCATGGGCCCTTCGGGGGCGGGGAAATCCACGCTGCTGGGCGTACTCGGCATGCTGGAAGGGGGGTGGAGCGGGGAATATCATTTCTCCGGGCATCCCGTGCATACGCTGAAACCGAAGGAACGTGCGGAGCTGAACAGGGAACATATCGGCTTCGTGTTTCAACAGTATCATCTGCTGGATACGCTTACCGTGCGGGAAAATCTGGAGATACCTCTCTCCTACAGAAATATCAAATGCGCCGACCGGGAGGCGATCGTGGCCGATGCGCTGGATCGCTTCAACATGGTGGCGAAGAAGGATCTCTTCCCTTCCCAGCTCTCCGGCGGGCAGCAGCAACTGGTGGGGGTGGCGCGCGCGGTGATAGCCGCTCCGAAGGTGATCCTTGCCGATGAGCCTACCGGCAATCTGCACTCGGCCCAGGCACGGGAGATCATGGAACTGTTCCAGGATCTGAACCGCGCCGGCAGCACGATCGTCCAGGTAACCCACTCCGAGGCCAATGCCGCCTATGCTGATCGTGTGGTGGAATTGCAGGATGGCTGGATAGTGCGGGAGAGCGCAAAGGGGATGGCCCTGCCGCGCCGTATGGCGATGTGGTGAGGCGATTTTCGATTGACGATTTTAGATTTTCGATTGGGAGAGAGAAAATCACGATACGGAAATCAAAAAAAATGATGCGGATTATCTGCAATCCCTTTCATGAGCATATCCCGTTTCCGGCCGATGGTCTCATGGAAGATTTCATACAGAAGAATTTCATAACGGATCGATGGGAACGTTTCTGCACGATATACGCTACTCGCTGAGGACACTCCGGAAGAATCCGGGATTCACCCTCGTGGTAACGCTCGCTCTGGCGCTCGGCATCGGCGCCAATACGCTGATCTTCAGCGTCGTGAACGCCGTGCTGCTACGGCCGCTTCCATTCGATGATCCGGAGCGGCTGGCGATGATCTGGGGGGAGGTGCGCGGCGAACGGCGCTCTCCCACTTCCTACGCCGATCTTGTGGATCTGCGCCAGCAGGCCACCTCGGTGGCGAAGCTTGCGGGCTTCGGCCGTACCGCCACTTTTATCACCGACGGGGGCGAGCCGGAGCCGGTGCGCGGATGTGTGGCCTCGGCCGATCTCTTCCCGGTGCTTGGCGCGCAGGCCGCGATCGGGAGGGTCTTTACCGCCGAGGAGGATCGTCCGGGGGGAGGGCAGGTTGTGCTGCTGAGCGATGGGCTCTGGCGCCGCCGCTATGGCGCCGATCGGGGCATCATCGGCCGTACGGTCTCGTTCGACGAAAAGCCGGTGACCGTGCTGGGGGTAATGCCTCCGGGGTTCCAGTTTCCGCTTCAGGGAAATCCGGTGGACTATTGGGTACCTCTGGAGACCAACATAACCGAGAGTCGCCGGCAGCAGCGGGGCTCGCACTGGATGCAGCTTATCGGGCGGCTTCGTCCGGAGGTCTCCTACGAGCAAGCGGCCGGGGAGCTGCGGGCGCTCTCGGAGAAGTACAGCAAGGAGTTCCCCAGCTCCAACACCGACTATAACTTCTATCCGGTATCGCTGCACGATGATCTGGTGGAGAAGGGACGGCCGGCGCTTCTGGTGCTGGTCGGGGCGGTGGTGCTGGTGCTGCTGATCGCCTGCGCGAACGTCGCCAATCTGCTGCTTGCACGGGCATCGGCACGGCAGCGCGAGCTGGCGATACGGAGCACGCTGGGGGCCAGCCGTGGGCGTATCATCCGCCAGCTCCTCTCCGATACGCTGGTGCTGGCGATGCTGGGAGGAACGGCCGGGCTGCTGCTGGCCTGGTGGGGGATCGATCTGCTGATGGCCTCCGTTCCCGCCGATGGGGCTCTCATTCAGCGGGCCGGCCTGGACCCCACGGTGCTCCTTTTCACGCTGGGCATTTCCCTCGGAACGGGGCTGATCTTCGGTCTGGCGCCGGCGTTGCAGGCTACCGGGCGCGATCTGAACGACTCGCTGAAGGAGGGAGGACGCGGCGCATCCGATACCGGACGCCGTCAGACCCTGCGCAATGCGCTGGTGGTGGCCGAGGTGGCGCTTTCGCTGGTGCTCTTGATCGGTGCCGGGCTGCTGATACGGAGCTTCATCCAGCTTCAGGAGGTCGATCCCGGCTTCCATCCGGAAGGGGTTATCGTGGTGGATATGCCTCTCTCGCAGACCCGCTACGATACGCCGGAGAAGCAGGCGCGGTTCTTCGAGGGAGTGCTGGAGCGTATGCGCGCCATTCCCGGAGTGGAGTCCGCCGCGGGCACCTATATGATTCCCCTTTCCGGCAATAACCAGGGGAGCACGTTCGGCATCGCCGGCGTGGATTTCGGGTCGGGCCCCTCGCCGGAAGCGGGGCACCGTCTGGTGAGTCCCGGCTATTTCCGGACGATGGGGATTCCGCTGGTACGGGGCCGCGATTTCACCGACCGGGATCGGGCGGGAGCCCCGCCCGTGGTAGTGGTGAATCAGGCGCTGGCAGATCGTTATTTCGAGGGAAAGAACCCGGTGGGGAGGCGGCTGGAGATAGGCAACGGGACGAACGTTCAGGAGTGGGAGATCGTCGGCGTGGTGGGGAACGTGCGTTTCACCTCGCTCGAGGAGGAAGCCAGGCCGGAGTATTTTCTTCCGTACTCGCAGCGGCCGGAGGGGCGCACGGCGTTCGTGCTGCGTGCTCCATCGGCCGCTCCCGGAGCGCTGGATGTGCCCTTAAGGGCGGCGGTGCGCGAGACCGATCCGAACCAGCCCGTGGTGAGCATACGGCAGATGCAGGCTCTGGTGGATGACTCGGCGGCCGGGCGCCGCTTCAGCACCATGCTTCTTGTAGGATTTGCTGCCGCCGCGCTTCTTCTGGCCTCGCTCGGCATCTATGGCGTCATCGCCTATTCGGTGGAGCGGCGCACTCACGAGATCGGCATCAGGATGGCGCTGGGGGCGCGCCGCCGCGATGTGCTGGGCATGGTGGTGCGGCAGGGAATGCGGCTTGCGGGGATCGGCCTGGCGATAGGGCTGGTGGCGTCGTTTGCCCTCACCCGGCTGATGACGGGGCTGCTCTACGGGGTAAGCCCCACCGATCCCGGTACCTATCTGCTGATCCCGGTTTTCCTGGCCGCCGTGGCGTTCCTTGCCTGCGCCATCCCGGCGCGCCGTGCCATGAACATCCACCCCATGATCGCATTGAAGTACGAGTAGGAAACGGGCCTGAGAGGGAGGTTCCTCAGAGGGGCTTCCCTCTCTCCGGAGTGAATCCCAGTGGGCTGAGCGCCGGTAGAGCAGAAGAGTGGGCCGCTCCTGCGGGGCTTCCGGAAGAATTGATGGTGAATATCGTACTACAGATGTTGGGTCCGGGGAGGGCATTATTACGAGGAGGATAGTGATAACTACGATCCCGGTAACCTATATGAAATCCGCTTTCGTGGTTGAATGCCGTAAAAACTGTATAATGGGTTATTGTATTTCTGTATAAGTGTTTTATATTGGTTTCATATGCCTGTAGCCCCTACTACACTCCTTTCGCCAATCCGGAGAAGCTATGAGGCGTTTGATCGGGACCGGCCTGCCATGCGTTCTGATGGTGCTGGCTGCGGTGACGGCAAGCGCCAGGAGGGAGCAGCGGTATGATTCCGGGCCATGGGAGGGAGGAGCTTGTATTGGCTCCGTTGCTTCCCATCGCTACGTAGATCCTATGTAGCGCAAGCCCTTTGCGGGCTATCTACCTTTGCACTGCCCCGATAACGAAATTCTTATTTAGTACTATGTGGAGAATTTATGAGCGTATGTGTTTTTCGCCGTAAAGGAGCCGGGCTGCTTTTATTTCTCGACCTCCTACTGTTATTGCTGCCCATCCTTGCATCGGCAGATACCGAGGTAGTGAATAAATCGGGCCCCTGTATTACCAAGGATGCCTACTGGAGCGTCACCGAGCATTGGACCACCGGGCCCGATGGGCAGAAGGAACTGGCCTGCTCGATGGGTGTCAGCTGTAACGGCCGGGCCTGGAATACCTGCGGTAGAGTTACGGGGGGCGGGGGAGCCGATTATGATGGACTACCGGTACGTCCCTACAACGATGCCGTCAACGGTGATACCATCCGGATGCGGCTCGGCGATGATGTCAATCATGTAACGGGGCTGATTACCGGGCCGGGCGTGATTCAGGTAACCGCTGACCGGGCCTCGGTATATCGTGTTTTCAGTCTGACGACCGGGGCCTTGATCGTGGAGGATCTTGCAACGGTTCCGGCAGGTACGCCGGCGCTTCTCCCTCTGCCGGCCGGCCTTGGCGC